>DATBBB010000063.1:0-11142 GCA_036271215.1 Kofleriaceae bacterium
CGGGCTGTGGACCAGAGCAGCGGGCTGTGGACCAGAGCAGCGGAGCCGAGTGCTACCTCGGCAAGAGATCGAGCGGGTGCACAATATCGACCGGGTTGTGGGCCAGAGCAGCGGAGCCAAAGTGCTGCGGGACGAGACGCAGGTGCCGTATGTGGTGCGGTGCTTTGCCTTCTCTTCCTCTCCAAATCAAAAATCTCTGACCAATCGTAGGGCCTGTGGGCGCGGTGAACAATCGCACCATGTGGACCGATCGAGCGGATGCGATTGTTCAAGGAGCGGAGGGCAACCACCGCCCGGACGCACGCGCTCATGACAAGGCCCGTGTGGTTGTCCTCGGCTCCGTCGGCGTCCATCAGGCCGCCGGATGCGCGGCCGATCATGCTGGCTCCCACGCGCCGCCGCTACCGATGAACCGCACGGCCGCCGGATGCGCGGCCGGCCACGGCGTAAGCCAGCCGGCCACGCGACGGCGGGCCAGGTGGGCTATCGCAGGACGGTCAGGGTGCGCATCGTGCCGCGGGTGACGCCGAACTGCTCGTGGACCGCGGCGCGGCGCACGACCTCGCGCGGCGCGAGCTCGCCGGCGACCAGCTGGGCGTAGGCGGCGAACATCCGGGCCGCTTCGTCGGCAGACTCGCGGACCAGCTCGACCCGGAACCGGCGAACGCCGCGGGCGAGCAGATCGGGCACCAGGCTCGCCGCGCTCTGGGCCTGGGCGTTGAACACGGTGTTGCGGCAGCCGACGTCGACGACGACCGGGTGGACCAGGCCGACGCGGTCGCGCAGCGCGACTTCGTGGCGCTCGCACGGCCGGCCGCAGGTCCGGAAGTCGCGGCCGGTCGACAGCAGGTGGGCGTAGACGCAGTGCTCGGTGTGGAACGTCGGGACGTGGTGATGGATCGTCACGGCGACGTCGCCGGGCCGCGCGTGATCGAGCAGCGCGAACAGCTGATCGCGGTCGAGGTCGTGGGCTGCAGTCACGCTGGCGAGGCCGCGGGACAGCACCCAGTCGGCGGTGATCGAGTTGGTGACGTTGAGCGAGAAGTCGCCGTGGAGCACCGGCCGCGGCCGGGACCGGGGCTCGGCATCCGACGCCGCGTCGGATGCCGGGTCGAGCGACACCGAGTCGGGCGATGGCGAGTCGGGCGATGGCGAGTCGGGCGATGCCGAGTCGGGCGATGCCGTGAGCTCGAGTAGCGCGGCGAGCGAGCCCCAGCTGCGGACCAAGAAGTGGTCGGGCGCGAGCTTGACCAGGTGCTGATCGATCGTCTGCTCGCCGGGCTTCTGGACCCGCATCGTGGCGATGCCGACCCGGGCGCCGTGCGCGCGGGCGCGATCGACGGCTTTGCGCAGGCCGACCAGCTCCATCCAGTCGAGCTCGACCTCACGGGCGCCGGCGTCGAGCACGGCGTCGAGCTGGGCGTCGGTGCGGCACAGCGGGACGACGATCGGCGCCGCAGGCGCCGCCACGGGAGCGGTGTGAGCTGTCGCGGCGGGCGCGACGTGAATGGCCACAGTCGGCGCGGCAGGCGACCGCACCCCGGCGGGCTGCGCGAAGGTGGATGACGCTGCCATGGCTGTAGGGACGGCCGTGGCCGAATCAGGCGCCGCGTGGTTAGTGGCGTCGCGCACGGCGCGGATCTCGACGCGCAGCCGATCGACGACGCCGGGCGGGGCGACCTGGCGGTCGACGCGGCTGATCGCGGTGGTCAGCTCGGCGACGATCGCGCGGCGCAGCTCCTTGAGCTCGCTGACCGGGACGTGGAGCCCGGTGGCGAGTCCGGTGGTGTCGAGCGCGCCGAGGTGGAAGTCGGTGCCGCCCAGCGCGCCGAGCTTGTCGGCGATCATGTCGCGAGCCAGGCCGGCGCCGCGGGCCGGGGCAAGCGCGGATGCCGTGGCCGCGCGCGCGACGTGGCCGCGGGCGGTGGCCGTGACCTCGAGCGGCGCACCGGCGGCGCCGCGCACCATGAGCGCGACGGCGACGCGGCCGAGCGGGGCGCGGCCGGCCTCGGCGGCCTTGTCGCCGGCGCGGGTGACGCGAGGATCGGAGCTGATCCACACGTGGTCGCCGGGCCGGACCTGCGCGAGGTCGGGGCCGGGGTTGCCGAACGTCAGCCAGTGGCTGCCCGGCGGTGCGGTCGCGTCGGGGGTGACCGCGAAGATCGGGCCGCCTTGCTCGGGCTCGTCGGGCCGGCCGCGATCGAACACGACGCCCATGCCGGCACGCGGGGTGACGCGGGTGCGATGATCGGTATCGTCGCGCGATGCGGTGCCTGGGGTGACGCCGGTGCGATGATCGTCGCGCGACGCGGTGCCCGGGGTGACGCGGGTGCGATGATCGGTTTCGTCGCCCGACGCATGACGGGTGCCGGAGGTGGAGTCGTCGAGCACCGGCGACGTGGCGCCGCCTTCGGCGGCGATCCCCCCGGTCACCGGGCGCTGGACCGGATCGGGGACCACGAGCACGGCGTCGCCGGCGAGCCGCGCGACCCGGCCGAGCGGCACGCCGCGGTGCTGGGGGAACCGGCCCTCGACCAGGGTCTGGTGGTCGGCACCGGCGAGGAAGCCGCGCGAGATCCCGCGGCTGTAGGCGATGTGGAGCGCCGGCTCGTCGGCCGGGATGTCGACCGGTGCAGGGCGCACCGGGGGGCCGCCGGCCGCGGCGATCGCCGCGCGGTACTGCGCGACGGTGGTGGCGACGTAGGTCGGCCCCTTGAGCCGGCCCTCGATCTTGAGCGAGGCCACGCCGATCTCGGCGAGCGCCGGCACGGCGTCGAGCCCGACCAGATCCTTGGGCGATAGCAGATAGGCCACGTCGCCGAGATCGCGCGCGGCGCCATCGACGACCAGCGCGTACGGCAGCCGGCACGCCTGGGCGCACTGGCCGCGGTTCGCCGACCGGCCGCCCCACGCCTCCGACGACAGGCACTGGCCGCTCCACGACACGCACAAAGCGCCGTGGATGAAGACCTCGAGCGGCAGCGACGTCCCGGCTGCGTAGCGCCGGATCTCGTCGACCGACAGCTCGCGCGGCACGACCACGCGCGCCAGGCCCAGGCCGCGCAGCAGCTCCGCGGCGAGCGGGCTCGACGCCGTCATCTGGGTCGACGCGTGGACCTCGAGCGCGGGGCAGATCGCGCGGGCGAGCAGGGCGACCGCCGGGTCCTGGACGATGATCGCGTCGGTCCCGGCGGCGGCGACCCGGCGGATCAGCTGCTCGACGATCGCCAGCTCGGGCTCGAACACCAGCGTGTTGAGTGTGACGTAGGCGCGCACGCCGGCGCGGTGGATCCACGCGATGGTGTCGGCGAGCGTATCCGACGCGAAGTTGGTCGCGCGGGCGCGGGCGTTGAACCCGTCGTCGAGCCCGAAGTAGACCGCGTCGGTGCCGGCGGCGAGCGCGGCGGACAGCGTGTCTTGCGCGCCGGCGGGAGCGAGGATCTCGGGCACGTGGGCGACTGGGGGCGACCTGGGCGGCCGAAACCCGGCCAAAATCGCCCGAAATCAGAGGTGAACGCTCCCGGGCAGCGTTCCATAACACGTCTGGCCTGTGGGCGGTCATGAAACCGCCGGATGCATAAAGGGCGCATTACTGGCTTGCCGTGCCAACCCCCTTGCGTTCCCGATCTTTCCCTCCTTATAACGCCGGCCATGACCTCGATCGTTCAATGGCTTGCAACGGCCTCGGAGCACGTTGCAGCTCGCCCTAGAAGCGAAGCTCAGCTCAAGCTGCCCGACTTCACGCAGATCACGATGCTGGGCCTCTCCGGTCGGAACATCCTCGCAGCCGGCCTGGTGGTATGCGTCTTCGGCCTGCTGTTCGGCCTGATGAAGTACCAGAAGCTGCGCAACCTCCCGGTCCACAAGTCGATGCTCGAGATCAGCGAGCTGATCTACAGCACGTGCAAGACCTACCTGCGCACCCAGGCCAAGTTCATCGCCTGGCTCTGGGTGCTGATCGCCGCGGTGATCGTCATCTACTTCGCCGCGCTCGAGCACGTGCCGGCGCTCAAGGTCATCGCGATCGCCGCGTTCTCGGTGGTCGGTATCCTCGGTAGCTCGCTGGTCGCGTTCTTCGGGATCCGGGTCAACAACTTCGCCAACTCGCGCGCCGCGTTCGCGTCGCTGCGCGGCAAGCCGTACGGGGTCTACGCGATCCCGATCGAGGCCGGCATGTCGATCGGCACCGTGCTGATCTCGACCGAGCTGTTGCTGATGCTCGCGATCATGGTGTTCATGCCGGGCGAGTACGCCGGCCCGTGCTTCATCGGCTTCGCGGTCGGCGAGTCGCTCGGCGCCGCGGCGCTCCGCATCGCCGGCGGCATCTTCACCAAGATCGCCGACATCGGCTCGGACCTGATGAAGATCGTGTTCAACATCAAGGAAGACGACGCGCGCAACCCCGGCGTGATCGCCGACTGCACCGGTGACAACGCCGGCGACTCGGTCGGCCCCACCGCCGACGGGTTCGAGACCTACGGCGTCACCGGCGTCGCGCTGATCACGTTCATCCTGGTCGCGTTCCCGAGCCTGGGGCTGTCGGGCTTCCTCGCCGACGGCAAGACCCCGGCCGACGCCGGCCAGTGGACCCAGACCGTGCTGCTGGTGTGGCTGTTCGCGATGCGGATCGTGATGATCTTCGCCTCGGTCGGCAGCTACCTGATCAACGAGGTCATCACCAAGAGCAGCTACGCCACCGCCGACAAGATGGACTTCGAGCATCCGCTGACCGTCCTGGTGTGGCTGACCTCGATCGTCTCGGTCGTGCTGACGTTCGTCACCTCGTACCTGCTGATCGGCACCGGCGACTCGGCGCTGCCGCTCGGCCTGTGGTGGAAGCTGTCGGCGATCATCTCGTGCGGCACGCTCGCCGGCGCGATCATCCCCGAGCTGGTGAAGGTCTTCACCTCGGTCAACTCCGGCCACGTCCGCGAGGTCGTCACCGCCTCCAAGGAAGGCGGCCCGTCGCTCAACATCCTCGCCGGCCTCACCGCCGGTAACTTCTCGGCCTACTGGATGGGCCTGGTGATCGCCGGCCTGATGGCGATCGCGTACGGGATCTCGACCTCGGCCGGCGTGACCGACCTGTTGTTCTCGCAGAACGAGGCGGCGGGCGCGGCGTTCACGATGAGCCACTTCGCGTGCCAGGCCGCGTCGGCCGTGTTCTCGTTCGGCCTGGTCGCGTTCGGCTTCCTCGGCATGGGCCCGGTGACGATCGCGGTCGACTCGTACGGCCCGGTCACGGACAACGCGCAGTCGGTCTACGAGCTGTCGGTGATCGAGACGATCCCGAACATCGAGGAAGAGATCGAGCGCGACTTCAAGTTCAAGCCGAACTTCGAGAAGGCCAAGGCGTACCTCGAGGAGAACGACGGCGCGGGCAACACGTTCAAGGCGACCGCCAAGCCGGTCTTGATCGGCACCGCCGTGGTCGGCGCCACGACGATGATCTTCGCGCTGATCATGCTGGTCACCAACGGCCTGCAGGCCGACCTGGTCGGCAACCTGTCGATGATCCACCCGCCGTTCTTGCTCGGCCTGGTCACCGGTGGCGCGATCATCTACTGGTTCACCGGCGCGTCGACCCAGGCGGTGTCCACCGGCGCGTACCGCGCGGTCGAGTTCATCAAGGCCAACATCAAGCTCGACAGCGACTCACCGAAGGCCTCGGTCGAGGACTCGAACAAGGTCGTCGAGATCTGCACGCTGTACGCGCAGAAGGGCATGAAGAACATCTTCATGGTCGTGTTCTTCTCGACCCTGGCGTTCGCCTGCATCGAGCCGTTCTTCTTCATCGGCTACCTGATCTCGATGGCGCTGTTCGGCCTCTACCAGGCGATCTTCATGGCGAACGCCGGCGGCGCCTGGGACAACGCCAAGAAGATCGTCGAGACCGAGCTGCGCGCCAAGGGCACCGACCTGCACGCCGCGACCGTGGTCGGCGACACCGTCGGCGACCCGTTCAAGGACACGTCGTCGGTCGCGCTCAACCCGGTGATCAAGTTCACCACGCTGTTCGGCGTGCTCGCGGTCGGCCTCGCGGTCGAGCTGCACTCCAAGGCGCTCGGCCTCAACGAGGACGGCGTCTCGGTCGCCGCGCCGTCGCCGACCTACGACTACATCCGTTACGCGATCGCTGTCGTCGGCCTGCTGGTCTCGATGTTCTTCGCGTGGCGCTCGTTCTACGGCATGCGGATCGGCAACGTGTCGTCGTCGTCGTCGTCGTCGACCTCGGCGTCGGCCTCGGCCCCGCCGTCGCCGTCGACCCCGCACGCCAAGTCGCCCGAGAGCGCCGAAGCGTCGGCGTAACCCGCCTTTGGATTAACGTAGTTGGCTTAAGAAGGGCACGCTTGCCGGCGTGCCCTTCGTTCGTTTCGGCCGCGGGTTTTTGGCGGGTGGGTTCGGGCCGCGGGGATATGCTACGACGAGCCATGGCCGAGACGATTCGCGCGCCCCACGGGTCCGAGCTCACGTGCAAGGGTTGGCAGCAGGAAGCCGCGCTGCGGATGCTGATGAACAACCTCGATCCCGACGTCGCCGAGCGGCCCGAGGATCTGGTGGTCTACGGCGGCACCGGCAAGGCGGCGCGCAGCTGGGACGACTATCACACGATCGTCCGCGAGCTGCGCCGGCTCGAGAACGACCACACCTTGCTCGTGCAGTCGGGCCGCGCGGTCGGCGTGTTCCGCACCCACGAAGAGGCGCCGCGCGTGCTGATCGCGAACTCCAACCTGGTCGGCAAGTGGGCGACCTGGGAGCACTTCCGCGAGCTCGAGAAGAAGGGCCTGATGATGTACGGCCAGATGACGGCCGGATCGTGGATCTACATCGGCTCGCAGGGCATCGTGCAGGGCACGTTCGAGACCTTCGTCGCCGCCGGCAAGACCCACTGGAACAGCGACCTCGGCGGCAAGTTCGTGCTGTCGGGGGGGCTGGGCGGCATGGGCGGCGCGCAGCCGCTCGCGGCGACGATGGCGGGCGGCGTCTTCCTGGGGGTCGAGATCGATCCCGCGCGGGTCCAGCGCCGGATCGCCACGCGCTACCTCGACGAGCTCGCGCCCGATCTCGACGCCGCGCTGCGCCGGGTCGACGAGTGCAAGACGGCGCGGACGGCGCGCTCGATCGGCCTGGTCGGCAACGCGGCCGACGTCTACGCGGAGCTGGTGCGCCGCGGCGTCACCCCGGACCTGGTGACCGATCAGACCTCGGCCCACGATCCGCTGGTCGGCTACATCCCGCAGGGCCTGTCGCTCGCCGAGGCGGCGGCGCTGCGCGAGCGCGACCCCGAGACCTACGTGGCGCGCGCGCGGGCGTCGATGGCGGTCCAGGTCGAGGCGATGGTCGCGATGCAGCGCGCCGGCGCCCACGTGTTCGACTACGGCAATAACCTGCGCGCCCAGGCCGAGCTCGGCGGCGCCAAGGACGCCAACAGCTACCCCGGGTTCGTCCCGGCGTACATCCGGCCGCTGTTCTGCGAGGGCAAGGGCCCGTTCCGCTGGGCGGCGCTGTCGGGCGACCCCGACGACATCCGGGTCACCGACGAGGCGGTGCTCGACGAGATCAAGGACGACCCGATGCTGCGGCGCTGGATGACGATGGCGCGCGAACGGATCGCGTTCCAGGGCCTACCGGCGCGGATCTGCTGGCTCGGCTACGGCCAGCGCCACCGGGTCGGCCTGCGGTTCAACGAGCTGGTGCGCACCGGCAAGGTCAAGGCCCCGATCGTCATCGGCCGCGATCACCTCGACTGCGGCTCGGTCGCGTCGCCCAACCGCGAGACCGAGTCGATGAAGGACGGCACCGACGCGGTCGCCGACTGGGCGATCCTGAACGCGCTGGTCAACACCGCGAGCGGTGCGACCTGGGTGTCGTTCCACCACGGCGGCGGGGTCGGCATCGGCTACTCGCTGCACGCCGGCATGGTCGTGGTCGCCGACGGCACGCCGCGCGCCGCGCGCTGCCTCGAGCGCGTGCTGACCTCGGACCCGGGGATGGGCGTGATCCGCCACGCCGACGCCGGCTACGACGAGGCGATCCGGACCGCCGAGCAGCGCGGCGTGGTGATCCCGCGCCGCCGCGCGGAGTGACGTGACCGAGCTCGTCATCCACAACGCGCGGGTCATGACCTGCGACCCGGCGCGGCCGGGCCTGGGCATCATCGACCACGGCGCGATCGTGATCGCCGACGGCGCGGTCCGCTGGGTCGGCCCCGACGCCGAGCTGCCGCGCGCCGCCGCGGCCGTCGCGGCCCTCAACGCCGATGGCCAGCTGGTGACGCCCGGGCTGGTCGACTGCCACACCCACGCGATCTTCGCCGGCGACCGCGCCAACGAGTTCGGGATGCGCGCGGCCGGCAAGACGTACCTCGAGATCGCCGAGGCCGGCGGTGGCATCGCGGCGTCGCTCGGGCCGACCCGCGCGGCGACCGACGCCGCGCTGATCGCGATCCTCGAGGCGCGGCTCGACGCGGCGCTCGCCGGCGGCACGACGACGATCGAGGTCAAGACCGGCTATGACCTCACCGTCGAGGGCGAGCTGCGCCTCCTGCGCTGCATCGCGGCGGCCGCGGCGGCGCGGCGCCAGCGCGTGGTGCCGACCGTGCTCGCGCACCTCGTGCCACCCGAGCGCAAGGCGACGCGCGGCGCGTTCCTCGCCGAGCTGTGCGAGCAGCTGATCCCGCGCGCGGGGCAGGGCGGGCTGGCGACCTCGGTCGACGCCTACTGCGACCAGGGCGCGTTCTCGCTCGCCGAGTGCCGCGCGATCTACGCCGCGGCGCGCGCGGCCGGGCTCGCGGTGCGCGGCCACGTCGGCCAGTTCATCGACCTCGGCGGCGCCGAGCTGCTCGGCGCGCTCGGCGCGCTGTCGGCCGATCACGTCGAGCAGATCTCCGACGCGGGCGTCGCGGCGCTCGCGCGCGCCGGCACCGTGGCCGTGATGCTGCCCGGCGCGTGCGTCCAGCTCCGGCTGCCGGTCCCGCCGATCGATCGGCTGCGCGCGGCCGGCGTCCCGCTCGCGGTCGCCAGCGATCTCAACCCCGGCTCGAGCTACTGCGAGACCCTGCCGATCCAGATGTGGCTCGCGGCCACCCACTTCGGGATGACGGTCGAGGAGACCTGGCTCGGCGTCACTCGCCACGCCGGCCGTGCGCTCGGCGTCACCGGCGCCGGGACGCTGGTGCCCGGGGCGCGCGGCGACCTCGTGATCTGGCGCTGCGATGACCCCGCGGTGATTCCCTATCGCTACGGCAGCGCGGCCCAGCTGATCGAGGCCGTGTTCGTCGCCGGCGAGCGATGACGCCCCCGACCGCCAGCGGCGCGCCGCCTACATCGCTGCGATCCGGGCCGCGATCCTGCGTACGTTCGTCGATCGGGAAGTAACATCGCTGTCGTATCCGGATCGCTAGACTCGCTCGGTGCGTATCTCGATCGTCGCGGTCCTGCTGGCGTCGGCGTGTAGCCTCCACCATCCCTCGAGCGGCGACGACGACGACACGCCGCCGGGATCGTGCATGCAGGCGTGCGGCGATGGCTGCCCGGCCGACCAGACCTGCTCGGCCGGGTTCTGCGCCGCGGCCGGGCAGACCTGCGAGCCGGTGTTCGAGCACGTGTCGGCCGGCGCCGGGTTCGGCTGCGCGCTCGACTCGCTGCACCGGCTGTGGTGCTGGGGCGACAATACCTACCACCAGATCGACAGCTCGAGCGACGTCCAGATCACGCGCGCCAAGGTCGTCGGCGACCGGCTGTGGGACTCGGTGGTCGCCGGCAACGGCGATGTGTGCGCGCTGGCGAGCGGCGAGCTGTGGTGCTGGGGCAACAACGCGCGCAATCAGATCCAGGCCGGGCTCGGCGCCAGCACCGCGACCCCGACGAAGATCACGGTGACGGGCGGCCCGGCGACGTGGTCGTTCGTGGCGCCCGCGTTCCAGCACACCTGCGCGATCGGCGACGGCCGGCTGTTCTGCTGGGGCGGCAACGACTTCGGCGTGCTCGGCAGCGGCGACGTCAACGACGCGTTTCCGTTCGAGGTCGATCCGTCGATCCAGGACTGGACCGCGGTCTCGACCGCGAGTGGCCACACCTGCGCGGTGTCGACGCTGCACGGCGTCGCGTGCTGGGGCGATGGCTCCAGCGGCGAGCTCGGCATCGGCGTGGCGGACGTCGACTACGATCCGCAGCCGATCGGCCAGCTCGGCACCACCGCGCTGTCGACCGGGCTCGACACCACGTGCGCGATCACCAGCGGCCGCACGCTGTCGTGCTGGGGCCGCGCGGCGGACGGCGCGCTCGGCGATCCCACGGTCGTCGATCCGACGGCGGGCCCGAAGCTGTCACCGGTGCCGGCCACGGCGCTGTTCGGCTGGACCCAGATCGCCGCCGCCGAGCACTACACGTGCGGCCTGCGCGGCGAAGAAGTCTGGTGCTGGGGCAGCGCGCTGACCGGCGGGATCGGCGACGGCCACTGGGCGCCGGCGCGGACCTGGCTCAAGGTCGCCGACCAGGCGACCGACCTCTCGGTCGGCTGGAACATGACGCTGCTCGATCGCGCGTTCGACACCGCGAACCTCGACCTCAGCTGCGCGATCATCGCCGGCAAGATCCAGTGCTGGGGCGACGCGCGCGACGGCCAGCTCGGCGGCGGCGGCGCGACGTCTGCGCGCGTGCCGGCCGAGATCACCGGCGGCCACACCTGGACATCGCTCACCGCCGGCCCCGCGCACGTGTGCGGGATCTCCGGCGGTATGACGTACTGCTGGGGCTCGACCGAGCGCGGCCAGATCTCCGGCGTGGCGACCGGCAAGGCGGTCGCCTGCATGCGCGGCCTGCCGTGCGACGCCGGCGCGCCGGCCCCGGTGGTCGCCGGCACCACCGCGCTCGCGCTCGGCGGCGGCCACACCTGCGCGCTGCGCGGCGCCGCGCTGACCTGCTGGGGCGACAGCACCTCGGGCCAGTGCGGCACCACGTCGACCGTGGCGCTGGCACCGGCCGACGTCCCGGGCACGTGGTCGAACGTGTTCGCCGGCACCAACGGCTCGTGCGGCGTGCAGGCCGGCCAGACCTTCTGCTGGGGCTCTGTCCTCACTCAGCACGCCCCGGCCCACGAGCCCGCGCTCGACGGCATCACCGGCCTGGCGCTCGGCGCGGC
>DATBBB010000064.1:0-3335 GCA_036271215.1 Kofleriaceae bacterium
GGTCGCGCCGAGATCGCCGAACCCGGGGAACCGCTCGTCGACCAGCCCGGTCACGCTGACCAGGGAGATGTCCCCTGTGGTCAGGCAATCGACCGTGGCCTTGAGTCGTGCGGTCCCGGGTGGAGAGGTCGGCTTGGGGTCTCGGGACATGCTTCGCTGCTCTTTACGCGAGAGTTATCGACGGCCGGACCAGATGAACCGGATGTCCACAGTAATGAGGGTTCTCACCGGAATCTCCGGAGCTTCCATTACACGCCGGCACGCTATCATTTCCCAAAAGCGTCCGCGACTCTTCGTTGCATTTGCGGCTCCATCTGTGCGACACCACTCGCGCTTCATGCGGTTCATTCGACCTGCGCAATAGCGCAGCGGAAGTGGAATGCGCCGGCCAGCGCAGCGATGCGCCGGGCGCGCGCGACGCCGACAACGCCACAGCCGAGCGTGCAGTGGTGGTATGTTGCAGCGGGTGAGATCGATCGTCTGGATGTCGGACAGGCTGTCGGGCGTGTTGCGTGGGCTGCTGTCGTCGGAGCTTACCATTGTGGACTCCCCGCAAGCGTGGCTGGCCGCCCCGCGCGACGCTCAGACAATCTCGTTCGTCGACGGCTCGACGCTTGCTAGCCTCGACCAGCTCGCGAGCGCGTCCGCCGCCGGGCCGCCGGGCCGCGTGATCGCGATCTGCGAAGATCCATTGCAGAGCGCGATCGGCTGGTTGCCGACGCGCCCGTGGCTATCGCACGTGGTGAGCGCCGGGACGCTGCAAACCCCGATCGCGGCCGAGCACCTCCGCAACGTCATGCGGACGCTGGCCAGCAGCGATCAGCCGCGCCTGCTCGACTGGATCGGGTCGACCGTGAACGGCCGCCGGGTCCGCCTCGCCCACGCCAGCCGGCGCGCCGAGCGGCTCGATCGGCTGACCGCGTTCTTCGATGATCAGGGCGTCAGCTCGCGCACCGTCGAGCTGCTCCGCGACGCGGCCGAGGAGCTGTTGACCAACGCGTTCTACGACGCCCCGGTGGCGGCCGGCGCGCTCGCAAAGCCGATCTCGCGCACGCAGGATGTCTCGCTGTCCGACGACAGCGCCTGCGACATGGTCTATGGCTGTCGCGACGACCTCGCGGTCGTGCGCGTGCGCGATCCGTTTGGCTCGCTGACGCGCGCGCGGCTGATCGAGGTATTGACCCGCTGCGCGCGCACCGATATGGCGGTCGAGGTCGACGAGACCATGGGGGGCGCCGGGCTCGGGCTGTGGCGGATCTTCTCGGCGGCCTCGTTCCTGTCACTCGCGGTCGTGCGTGGCCGCTACACCGAGTTCTTGATCGGGATCGGCAAGCGCGTGGCGACCCGGCCGCGGCCGTTCGCGTTTCATCTGTTCTTCAAGGAGCCGAGCCGGATGCCGCGGCGCTGGCGCTTGCTCGACACCGATGCGACCGAGCCGAACATCAACAAGTCCGTGACCCTCGTGACCAAGTAGGGCTCAAGTAGCGGCCAAGGTAGCGGCCAAGGTAGAACATGAGTCGATCCGTGAAACCGACGAGACGGCCCGCGGCGGTCGCTGCGATCGGGCAACAGCGCGCCACGATCGAGCCCGTGACCGCGGGCGACGTGGTGCTGATCGGCGTGACCGGGCTGGTCGACGAGAACTTCCCCGGGTTCGGCGATCTCGGCGCGGCCAAGACCTTGATCCTCGACGTGTCCGGCATGACGCGGATGACGTCGTTCGGAGTGCGGCAGTGGCTCAAGGCGATGGACGCGGTGCCCAAGGCGATCAGCGATCGGTATCTGCTGGGCTGTCCGACGTTCTTCGTCGACCAGCTGAACATGGTGCTCAACTTCGGCGGGGCGAGCAAGGTGCTCACGGTGATGGCGCCGTACACCTGCCCGGGCTGCGGTGTGGAGTCCGGGGAGCTGATCGACGTGCTCGCCGACCGGGCCAATCTGTCCAAGGGCGGACTGCCGGAGAAGGAGTGCGGGCGGTGCGGCGGCAAGCTGGAGTTCGACGAGACCCCGGAGAGCTACTTCGCGTTCGTCAGCAAGTACGCGTCGTCGAGCATCCAGCCGGCGGCGGCCCAGATGCTCGCGGCGCACGGCCTGTACGCGTCGTCGGACGCCGCGACCGAGAAGCCGCCGCGGATCATCAAGCTGGTCCACGGCGCGGTGACCTACTTCCGGATCATCGGCACGATCGGCTCGATGTTTCGCGCCCGGCCGTTCCTGGTCGGCGCCGAGGGCGAGATGGTGGTCGACCTGGCCGAGGTCGATCGGTTCGACCCGGCGGGCCTCAAGGAGTGGCGGCGGCTGGTCAAGAGCCTGGCCGGCCAGGTGCCGGCGGTGACCCTGGTCGATGTCAGCGAGTCGTTCCTGGCCAGCGCCGGTGACTCGCTGTCGCTCGCGCGCAACATCGGGGTGACGTCGGTGCTCGTGCCGTACGGCTGCGTCGAGTGCGGCCGGACCTCGCACGAGAGCGTGGCGGCGACCTGGCCGATGCAGTTCGGCGCCTACGTGTGCGGGAATTGCGGCGGCGCCACCACCAACCAGCTCTCGGCCGAGGCCCTGCGGCCGCTGCAGAAGGCGAGCACGGCCGCGCCGCTCGCGAGCGCCAAGGTGATCGAGCAGCGCGACGAGATCCTGTCGCGCGCGCTGATCGACGCCAGCGTCGCGCAGGCCGGCGATAGCGCGACCCCCACGGTCGCGGCCGACGACACCATCCTGGGCAAGTACAAGATCGTGCGGCGGCTGTCGGCCGGCGGCATGGCCGAGGTGTTCGTCGCCAAGCAGGTCGGGATCGGTGGGTTCGAGAAGCCGGTCGCGCTCAAGCGGATCCAGCGCAAGCTGCTCGAGATCCGCCATCAGGCGATCGAGCTGTTCCTCAACGAGGCCAAGATCGCGGGCCGGCTGATCCACCCCAACATCGTCCAGGTGCTCGACGTCGGCGAGGTCCAGGGCGCGCTGTACCTGGCGATGGAGTACATCCACGGCAAGGATCTGCGCAACATCATCAAGAAGTTGCACCAGAACCGGACGATCTTGCCGCTGGGTCAGGCGTTCTACATCGTCCGCGAGGTCGCGCAGGCGCTGCACTACGCCTACTGGTCGACCGACATGACGGGCAAGCAGCTCGCGGTGGTCCACCGCGACGTGTCGCCGGACAACGTGATCCTGAGCTACGACGGCGCGGTCAAGCTGCTCGACTTCGGCGTGGCGATGTCGGCGGTCACCGAGCACGCCTCGACCATGCTGGTCGGCAAGTGGCTCTACATGTCGCCCGAGACCACGGCCAGCCAGCAGGTCGATCACCGCTCCGACCTGTTCTCGCTCGGCGTCATCCTGTATCT
>DATBBB010000065.1:0-35383 GCA_036271215.1 Kofleriaceae bacterium
GCCGAGACGATGATCGTCGGCAAGTGGCTGTACATGTCGCCCGAGCACACCCGCAACGAACAGCTCGATCACCGCTCGGATCTGTTCTCGCTCGGCGTGATCCTCTATCTACTGTGCACCGGCCGGATGCCGTTCGGCGGCGTCTCGCCCAAGGACATCGTCCAGAAGATCCGCGCCGGCCAGTACAAGCCGATGCAGCACCACGTGCCCGGCGTCCCCGAAGCGCTGTCGCAGCTGGTCGCCCAGCTGCTCGCGCCGGACCCCGACGATCGGCCGCAGACCGGCCGCGAGGTCGCCGCCGCGCTGACCGACATCGCGCGCGGCTACGGCATCGAGAGCTCGGCGCCCAACATCGCCCACTTCGTGGCGCAGACGTTCGCCGGCGAGCGCGAGGAGGTCACCGGGATCCAGCGGGTCCCGGTCGCGACGCCCGCCGGCCTCGAGGTGCTCGAGCCCCGGGTCGCCGCCGGCTCGGAGATGCTGTATCCGCACTCCGCCGTGCTCGAGCGCTCGGCCAGCTCGCTGTCGCCGTTGCCGCGGTCGGCGGCGCCGGGCTCGGTGCGCCCCGAGCTGTCGTCGAGCGGGTTCTTGCCGACCGACGCCTCGATGACGCTGCAGCCGCACACGCCGGGCCCCGAGCTGACCCCGATCTCGGTCGCGATGCCTGCGCACGACCGCTCGGCCCCGGTGGTGCAAATGCCGGCGGCCTGGGACGTCCGCCGCATCATCATCGTGATCGCGATCGTGCTGATCGCGATCGCGGCGTACCTGATCGTGCAGCCCTGATCGTGCAGCCCTGATCGTGCAGCCGCGCCGCGCGCTCGCGGCTCGCCTACGTCTCGTTCCACGCCTCGTTCAGGTCGCGTAGCGCGCGGTCAGCTCGTCGGACAGCGCGCGCAGCTTGGCGCGCTCGTCGAGATCGTAGGCCTGGGCGTCCGCCGTCGCCTCGTGCAGGCCATTGAAGTACTTGCTGGAGATCCCGGTCAGCGCCGGATCGGTGATCAGCCGCATCGTGGTCTGCACGCCGTCGTCGAGCGAGCTGAGCGGCGTGGCGACGAGCTTGGTCGGCATGAACGTCGCGGGGTGGAGCGCGTTGGCGGTGACGCCGGTGCCGGCGAGCTCGTCCGCCAGGTCGAACGTGAACAGGATCTGCGCCAGCTTGCTCTGGCAGTACGCCCGCGCGCCGCTGTAGCTGTGGGTCAGCATCGGATCGTCGAAGTCGATCGCGGACTGGCCCGCCGAGCAGACATTGACGATCCGCGACGGCGGGCAGGCCTTGAGCAGCGGCAGCAGGCTCCGCGTGAGCAGGTAGTGCGACAGGTAGTTGACCGCGAACCGCAGCTCGATGCCGTCGTGGCTCTCGGCGCGCTCGGCGGACGGCACGGTCGAGCCGATCCCGGCGTTATTGACCAGCACGTCGAGCCGCGGCTCGTTCACCAGGATCTCGGTGGCGAGCGACCGGACCTCGGACAGCGACGCCAGATCGGCCACGTAGATCCGGACCGCGGTGGCCCCGGCGGCGCGCAGCTCGCCGGCGAGCGCCTCGGCGCGGGCGGCGTCCCGGCCGTGGACGAGCACCGTCGCGTGGTCGGCCGCGAGCGCCTGCGCGACGCCGCGCCCGAGTCCATCGGTCGCTCCGGTGACGAGCACGGTCTTCGCCTGGAAGTCGGTCATGGGGCCTTCGCGCGCGGCGTGAGTCTATCGCATCTGGCCCATGCGACGGCCCACGCCGGGCGCTACTTCGCCGCGGCGGGGCGCAGGCCCTCGTCGACCATCACGGCCTGGACCGCTGGCCGCGCGGCGACGCGGGCCTGGAACGCCATCAGGTTCGCGAACTCCGACAGATCGAGCTTCACGAAGTTGGACCAGTTGGTCACCGTGAACAGGTACGCATCGGCGACCGTGAACTCGTCGCCGAACAGGTAGCTCTGGTTCGCGAGCCGTTCGTTGATCAGCTTGAACCGCTTGCGCAGGTAGGCCTCGCGCTCCTTGCGGACCTCTTCCAACGTCGTGGGCTGGAACAGCGGGCTGAACGTCTTGTGGAGCTCGGAGTTGATGTACCCGAGCATCTCCTGCAAGCGATAGCGCTCGAGCGTGCCGTTGGCCGGCGCGAGCTTGTTGCCGGGCTTGGAATCGGCGAGGTACTGGACGATCGCCGGGCCCTCGGTGAGCACCTCGCCGTTATCGAGCTGCAGCGCGGGCACGTAGCCCTTGGGGTTGATCGCCCAGAAGTCGCTGCCGTCGGCGAGCCGCTTGGTCGCCGTGTCGACCTTGACCAGCGTGACCGGGATACCGAGCTCTTGCGCGACGATGTGCGGCGACATCGAACAGGCGCCGGGAGAGAAGTAGAGTTTCATGGCGACGCGACAGTAGCGCGCGCCCCGCGGGTTGCCCATCGGCGAGCCTCGCGAACCGCCGCTCCCGGAGCGCGCGCTGTATGGCGTTGTCGTATTCGGCGCGCTAGCAGCCGCGGATCTCGACCCCGGGCAGCTCGATCAACCCGAACTGCGCCGGATCGTGGACGTGGAGCGTGCGCAGCTGGCCCAGGCCCTGCGCGTGGCCGAGGATCTCGGGGTCGAGCGCGCCGTACACCGTGAGCTGCTCGACCCCGCGCACCGCCCGCGAGTCGAACAGCGCGCCGAGCTCGTCCTGATCGCTGCCGTGGACGACCAGCGACCGCAGGTTGCCGCCCGGCATGTGCTCGGTCAGCACCGCGATCAGCTCGGCGTCGAGCGTCTTGAACCCGAACCGCAGGTCCAGCAGCCGGTCGAGCCGCGGCCCGAGCGCCGCGAACCCGCGCGCGGTCAGCCGGGCGCGCGACACGTCGAGCCGGCGCAGGTCCGCCAGCGCGCCGCGCGCCAGGGTGCGCACCGTGTCGTCGCCGGACCACACCAGCGCCAGCTCCTCGATCCGGTCGTAGACCCCGGCCTCGACGAGCGCTGCGAGATCGTCGAGCGCGATCCGCGACAGCTGGGGGCAGCGCGGGCGGATCGTGCCGCGCGCGATCGCCTGCACGACCGCCGGGGTCAGGGTCACCCGCAGATCGCGCAGGTTGCCGAGGAACGGCGACGCGAACAGCGCGCCGCACGCCGCCGGCTCGGGATCCTCGATCTCGAGCTGCCGCAGCTCGGCGAGCTCCGGCGCATCGCCGAGGTCGGCGTAGCCACCGCCCGCGCTGCCGATCGCGCTGCCGATCGACAGCCACACGATCGGCTCGAGCCGGCAGATCGCCGAGAACGTCGCGGCGGTCGGCGCGGTGATCCGCACACCGTCGACGAAGCCGCGCGCGAACCGCGGCGGCGGCTCGGGGTGCGCGCCGGCCTCGACCAACCGCGCGCGCCACGCGTCCGTAAGCGGCGTGAACCGCGCCAGCTCGTTCCACAACGTCCACGCCTCGTGGCCCGGCGGCACCCCGGCGTGGCGGCAGGCGAGCGCGATGTAGTCACCGCGCGGATCGCCGCGCTCGATCAGCCAGTCGGCGCACACCAGGCGCGGCGCGTCGGACATCGGATCGCGCCGGATCGCCTGGATCAGGTCTGGCCAGCCTGTCGCCACCGGGCTCCCACCATAACGCACGCCAGCGCGCTGGCGAGCCGTGACAAGCTCGCGCCATGGCAGATCCGAACCCGGTCGATCCGAACCCGGTTGATGCTCCGAACCTGCTCGACGCGCTGCACCGCGACGGCTACGCGATCCTCCCGCGCGTGCTCGACCGCGCGGCGCTCGACGAGCTGGTGGCGGCGCTCGCGCCGTACGAGGCCGACCGGCCGATGGGCCGCAACTCGTTCGAGGGCGAGCGCAGCCAGCGCGTGTACAGCCTCGCCGGCAAGGGCGACGCGTTCCGCCGGCTGATCGAGCACCCGGTCGTGCTCGGCCTGCTCGACCGCCTGCTGCTGCCCAACTTCCTGTTGTCGACCGCGCAGTCGATCCGGCTCCACCCGGGCGAGACGCCGCAGGGCTGGCACACCGACGACGTGTTCTACCTGACGCCGCGGCCGCGCGACCGACCGCTCGGCATCACGGTGATCTGGGCGATCGAGGACTTCACGGTCGCCAACGGCGCGACCGAGATCGTTCCCGGCAGCCACCGCTGGGACGACGCCGACCACCCCGACACCCGACCGTGCACGCCGATCCCCGCGGTGATGCCGGCCGGCTCGGCGATCGTGTTCGACGCCGCCTTGTGGCATCGCGGCGGCGCCAACCACTCGCAGGGCACGCGGCTCGCGATCAGCCCGCAGTACTGCCAGCCGTACCTGCGGCCGCAGGAGTCGCAGCTGCTGATCGTCCCGGCCGACGCGGCGCGCGGCTGCACCGATCGGATGCGGAGCCTGCTCGGCTACAGCATCCACCCGCCGTTCGTCGGCCAGGTCGAGGGCATGCACCCGCTGCGGCTGGTCGATCCCGACTACCGCACGCGCAAGACCTGCGCCCACGCCGTGGCCGATCAGATCCTGACCGCGCCGCAGATCCGGATGAACTCCTAATCGGTCACGTACGGCCGGCTCTGCACGATGTTGAGCCGGTCGCCGGCGAACACCCACTCGATGTCGAGCTTGTTGCTCTTGAACACGTGGGTCAGCTGGCGCGCGGTATCGGCGAGCACGATCGCCATCCGGTTGGTCAGCACCGGCTTGCCGGCGTCGGGGTTGGCGACCTCGTGCACGCCGCCGGTGTCGTCGAACACCAGCTTGGTGTCCTCGGCGGACCGGCTGAGCACGCGGATCCCGTGGTTGTACCAGCTGACCAGCAGGCTCTCGGGGACCTTCTTGCCGTCGACCACGCGGATCCCGAGCCCCGACTTGGCGTTGACCGTGTAGTTGAGCTCGTCGGTCGGATCGGTCGGGTGCACGGTGACCAGCACGCCCGCCGCGGTGCCGTTGACCCCGATCTGGACCAGCACGCCGCCGTAGACCCGCGCGTGATCGATCGCGTAGCGCGCGCGGTTCTCGAACGCCGCGAAGTTCCACACGCTCGCCCAGACCTGCAGGATCGCCGCGACCACCGCGTCGCTGCCCTTGACGTTGGGCAGCGTGTCGTAGAGCCCGGCGCCGGAGAACGTCGCGAGATCCTCGGCGTTGGTCGAGCTGCGCACGAACACGCCGATCGACGGATCGTGGTGGGTCAGCTCGCCGAGCGCCTGCTCGACCTTGGCGCGCAGCTCGTCGGACGGCGCCGCGCTGACGATCGCCTTGCGCAGCGCCTCGAGCTGCTGCTTGCGGGCGGCCGGATCCTTGGGCGGCGCGGCGAGCAGCCTGGCGATCTGGGCGTCGATGCCGTGGGCCTTGAGGTGCGCGGCGTAGTACGCGAACGGCACGCCGAACCCGGGCGGGACGTCGAACCCGGTGAGCTTGGCGGCGACGATCTCGCCGAGCGCGGACGCCTTGGTGCCGTACGCGACGACATCCTTGCCGCGCATCTGCTCGAGCGTCGCCATCGCGGTGACCGACAGATCGGCGATCGGCAGCACGACGCGGTGGGTCGTCGCCTTGCGCGCCGCGAACTCGGCGATCTCGGCGGCGGTCGCGAGCCGGACCACATAGTCGGCGTCGCGCGCCTCGAAGTAGACCTGCTTGCCATCGAGCGCGGCGAGCTTGTCGCGCGCCTGCTTGAGCCCGATGTTCGGGATCCCCCAACCCTTGGCGCGCAGGCTGACGTGGGCCAGTGGGGTCGAGAACGTCTCGGAGATGATGCCGGCGACCGGCGTGATGTCGGACAGCGGCGTGCGGATCACGACGATCTCGGCGGGGTCGAACGTCAGCTCGGACTCGGGGACATCGGGCGGCACGAACCGGAGTGTCCCGACCGCGCTGCCGTTGTTGAACGATTGGAACGTCTGGGCCTGGTACAGCTGATCGTTGAACACGACCGGCACGTCCTTCAAAGTGCGCGCGACGCCCTCCTGGTAGTTCGAATCGGGGCGGAACTTGACCTTGTCGCCGTTGTAGAACGTCTGCTTCATCCGGCGGTACGCGTGGCGGACGTGGTCGGCGGTCGCGAGGTCGCCGTCCCAGAACGCGAACGTCCACGCGTCCTGGTTGAGGTGGTGGATCAGGTAGCACATCATGAAGTCGGTCTTCTGGCTGCCGTAGTTCTGGTCGAAGATCCGGTTGGCGGCCCTGGTCCGCGGCTTCTTGTACAGCTCCTGAAAGATGAAGTCCTTGTGGACCTTGTAGACGTCGACATCGAAGTAATAGACGGCGTCGGACTTCAGATCGATCACGAACTTGGCGAACCGCTCGCCGCCGAGCTCCTTGGAGTACGCGAGGAACTCGTCCTCGGTCGCGAGCCGGGGCGTCCACAGCCGGCGCGCCGGCGCGGTCTCGGGGATCACCGCGACCGCGGCGTCCACGGGCGGCGCCGCGGCATCCACGACCGCTGCGTGGCGCGCGTCCGCGGCGGCGACCACGACCGGCGGCGGCGGCGCGGCCCTGTCATCCGACTTGGTGCCGCATGCGACGCATGCGACGCATACAACGATCGACCAGGCGTGTCCTCGTGATCTCATCACCGTGCCCCCGAGCGGGTGTTATAACGCCGCGGTGAAACCATTTGCTGCCATTGCATTGGCCGTTGGGATGATCGTGGGAGGCGCTATCACCGGCGGCTCCGCCTGGGCGACCCCGGCCCCGGTCACCGGCCCCGGATCCCAGCCGTCGCCGCCGAGAACGCCGGCCGTGGCGCCCGCCCCTCGTCCAGCGGCCCGCCCCACCACGAGCCCGCCGCACCTGGTGACCAGCGTCGAGGGCATCACCGAGTACCTGCTCGGCAACGGCATGCGCGTGCTGCTGTTCCCCGACCCGACGAAGGACACGTTCGTGGTCAACGTGACCTACCTCGTCGGCTCGCGCATGGAGGGCTACGGCGAGACCGGCATGGCCCACCTGCTCGAGCACATGATGTTCAAGGGCTCGCCCGAGCACCCGCGGCTCTGGGAGGAGCTCGAGCACCGCGGCGCCGCGAACAACGCGTCGACCTGGTACGACCGCACGAACTACTTCGAGGTCCTGGCAGCCAAGGACAACAACCTCGCGTGGGCGCTCGAGCTCGAGGCCGACCGCATGATCAACGCGAACATCGCACAGGACGACCTCAACAAAGAGTTCTCGGTGGTCCGCAACGAGTTCGAGATCGGCGAGAACCGCCCCGATGAGGTCCTGTCCGAGCGGATGTGGTCGACCGCGTATCTCTGGCACAACTACGGCAAGTCGACGATCGGGTCGCGCGCCGACATCGAGAAGGTCCCGGCGACCTCGCTCAAGCGGTTCTACAAGAAGTACTACCGGCCCCATAACGCGGTGCTGCTGATCGCCGGCAAGTTCGACCCCCAGGCCGCGCTCGCGCTGGTCGCCAAGCACTTCGGCGTGCTGGGCAACCCGACGACGCCGATCGAGCCGACGTACACCACCGAGCCGGTGCAGGACGGCGAGCGCGCCGTGACCCTGCGCCGCAACGGCGACGTCCAGGTCGTCGGCCTCGCCTATCACATCTCGGCGGCGGCCGATCCGGACTTCGCGGCGACCGCGGCGATCGCCGACATGCTGACCGCCGAGCCGTCGGGCCGGCTCTACATCGCGCTCGTCAAGTCGGGGCTCGCCACGTCGGTCAGCGCGGAGCACCTGCCGCTCCACGACCCCGGGCTGATCGAGCTGACCGCGACCGTGCCGGCGACCAAGTCGATCGAGGCGGTGCGCGACAAGATGATCGCCACGGTCGAGGGCTTCGCGAAGTCGAAGATCACCGACGAGGAGCTGGCGCGGTTCAAGGCCAAGTCCAAGAAGCAGTTCAAGCAGTTCTTCGCCAACAGCACGCAGCTCGGGATCTCGATCTCCGAGTACGTCGCGGCCGGCGACTGGCGGCTATTGTTCCAGCACCGCGATCAGGTCGCGGCGCTGACGATCGCCGACGTCCAGAAGGCCGCCGCGGCCTACCTCCTGGCGTCGAACCGCACGCTCGGCCTGTTCCAGCCGGTCAAGGCCCCCGAGCGCGCGCCGCAGAAGGAGACCCCCGACATCGCCAAGCTCGTCGCCGGCTACAAGGGCGCGCCGCCCGAGGCCGAGGGCGAGAAGTTCGATGCCACGCCCGACAATATCGACCAGCGGACCACGCGCGCCACGCTCGCCGGCGGCATGAAGCTCGCGATCCTCGCCAAGCAGACCCGCGGCCACATCGTGCGCGCCAGGCTGAGCCTGCGCTACGGCAGCGAGGCCGACTTCACCGGCGCGACCAACCGGGCCGCGAGCATGATGCTCGGTGGCCTCCTGGCGCGCGGCAGCAAGCAGCACACGTTCCAGCAGCTCCAGGATCAGTGGGACCTGCTCGAGGCCCAGGTCAACTTCACCTCGCCGCTGCCCGGCCGGGTCGACGTCAGCGTCCAGACCACGCGCGATCACTTCGCCGCGGTGCTCGCGCTGGTCGACGAGGTGCTGCGCCAGCCCGCGTTCCCGCAGGACCAGCTCGACATCGTGGTCAAGGAGACGCTGACCTCGCTCGACGATCAGAAGTCCGATCCGGAGGCCCAGGCGTTCATCGCGCTCCGCCGCGCGCTCGTGTCGTACCCGGCGACCCACCCGCTGTACGTGCCGACGGTCGACGAGTCGATCGCCGAGGTCAAGGCGGTCCGGCTCGCCGATCTCCGCAAGTTCGCCGCGATGCTCGGCACCAGCAACGCGCAGCTGACGATCCTCGGCGACGCCGATACCCAGGCGATCCGGCCGTGGGTCGAGACGACGTGGGGGACCTGGAAGTCGCCGCGGCCGTGGAAGCGGCTCGAGCACAAGTACGCCGCGACGGCGGCGGCCGACCAGGCGCTCGACTTCCCCGACAAGGCGAACGCGCTGATCGCGACCGCGGTCATGATCGATCTCAAGGATGACGATGCCGACGTCCCGGCGATGGCGACCGCCAACTACACGCTCGGCGGCGGCGGCTTCGTGTCGCGCCTGGTCACCCGGCTGCGCGAGAAAGACGGGCTGTCGTACTTCGCGTTCTCGGAGCTCCAGCTGATCCCGTTCGATGCCGCGGGCAGCTGGTTCACCGCCGCCGGGGTCAACCCGCAGAACGCCCAGAAGGGCATGGCCGAGATGGCCGAGGAGATCACCAACCTCATGTCCAGCGGCCTGACCGCCGCCGAGCTCGCCGTGGCCAAGAAGGGCCTGGTCGCCGACTTCGAGCGCAACCTGTCGAGCGACAACTTCGTGATCGAAAAGATCCAGGATGGGCTCTACACCGATCGCACGATGGCGTTCTGGGCCAAGCGCAACACCGCGATCACCGCGCTGACGCTCGATCAGGTCAACGCGGCGATCAAGCGCCACGTCAAGCCCGGCGCGCTGGTCAAGATCATCTCCGGCGACCAGAAGAAGATGATCACCTCCGGCGACCGGAAGAAGATGTAGCGGTCACGCCGAGGCATCATCGTCCGGCAGCGGGCGCCAGCCCCACCCCATCCCCGGACTCTCGCTGGCCCGGAACCGCCGCGTTCGCTTGCGCCGGCCGATCGGCGTGTAGTCCGGGATCGGCGGCGGCTTGCGCGGCCGAGCCTCGGTGACCGGCGCCGACAGCACGCGGCGGACCGCATCGACCGAGCGCAGCGCATCCTCGAGCCCGGCGACCAGCGCCGCGCCCTCCTCCTCCTCCGGCGCCAGCTTCGCGAGCTTGCCGCGCAGCGCCGCGAGCTTGCCGCGCGCGTCCGCGAGCTGCTCGACCAGCGGCGCCGCGGCGTAGGTATTGAACAGCGCGGTCGCGAAGCCGCGCAGCTCGCCGCCCTCGAGCTCGGGTCGGCTATCGACGACCGAGAGCTGGATCCGCTCGTCCCTGAGCCGGACGACCAGCGTGTTCTCATCGACATCGGTAAAAGCGATCAACCGTTCCTTCATCTCGCCCCCTTTCTCTTCGTTTGACATACGTCCGCGCACGTGGCGAACGCCAGGAGTGATCCCGGCCGCGGGGCCGCGCGCGCTCACAGAGCGCCTCGATACGTCCACCGCGCGTCATCGACCGCGATGACGTGCGCCGCGGTGTTGCCGAACCCCAGGCCGCCGAGCTCGGCGCGCTCGGTGAAGCACGCGAGCAGCAGCTGGCGCAGCACGCCGCCGTGCGCGACGACGACAACGTGCGAATGGCCGGACTCGGCGAGGAACGACCGCACCGCGCCGTGGGTCCGCGCGTGGACCGCGGCGCGGCTCTCGCCGCCCTCGACCGCGAACCCCGGATCACCGCGCAGCCACGCCGCCATCGCGCCCGGGAACCGCTCGTCGATCTCGCTCCGCGTGTGGCCCTCGAACACGCCGTAGCAGAACTCGCGCAGCTCGCGCCGCACGTGCAGCGTCCGGCCGGCGACGCCGAACACGATCTCGGCGGTCTCGTGGGCGCGCCGCAGATCCGACGTCAGGACCGCCGTGCGCTCGTGGTCGAGCAGGTGAGCGTGATCGACTGCGAGCCGGGCGCGCAGCGCGTGCGCCTGAGCCCGGCCGGCCTCGCTGAGCGGAATGTCGGTGTGGCCCTGGAACCTGCCCTCTCGGTTCCAGGCGGTCTCGCCGTGGCGGACCAGCACCAGCGTTCGGGTCATGTCACCCGCTCGTACCATGCGCGCATCACGCTTGCTACGCGCGGCTGGCAGCACCCGCATCCCAGGATCTCCGAAAAACGATACGGCGGCCGTGCCGTGAAGCATCAGCCGCCGTGATCGAACGAAGCTCTAACCGTGCTCGAGGCTCGCGTAGCGCGGGCGCCGATTTCAGCCGTTAGCTCATCGCCAGGGAACGTGCGCCGATCAGAACGGCGGCGCGGAGTACGGGAAGGTCGTCAGGAAGTCGGGGTGACCCTGCTGCGCGTTGGTCGGGTCGGGGACCGACAGGCTGTCGACGTTCTTGGCCGCGGTCTTCGAGTAGGTCACGCCGTCGCTGGTCAGCGCGATCAGCTGCTTGCCCAGGGCGGTGGTGTTCTGGGCCGGGTTCAGGTAGTTGTCCGCGCCGTTGAGCAGGTAGTTGTACGTGATATCGACCACGTCATCGGCGAGCCCGCGGCCGCCGCACAGCAGCGGGCCATTGCCGCCGCACAGGGTCAGGTAGTTGCTGGCCGCGGCGGTGTCGATCCGCAGCACGTCGGGGATGAACTGCGCGAACACCTTGTCGGCGTAGGCCTGGGAGGCGGTGACCGAGGCCGGGGTCAGGGTCACACCATCGGCCATGAACAGCGCGGTGCCGATCGCGTGGCACGTCATGCCGGCCGGCTTCACGCCGGTCGCCGCGGTGACGCCCGCGAGGCCGTCGAGCAAGCAGCCACCGAGGTAGAGCGCCTTCAGCACCGTCTTGGCCTCGCCGACGACCGCGGTGAGCGTGTCGGGCGGGACGCCGGCGAACGTCGGCGCGGTCGCGTTGTAGCCATCGAGGTACGCGGTGGTGATCAGCAGCGCCTCGTTGATCGCCGGGCGGGCGAGCTGCTCGACCTGGTGGAACGTCACCGCCGGAGGCGTCGTGTCGGTGCCCGAGCCCGAGCCCGAGTCGATCGGGGGGGCGGCCTTGTTGCCGTCGTCACCGCAAGCGGTGAGGATCAATGCCAGTGCGGTCGCGCCGCTCAGAGTCGTGGAAAGAATACGCATGGAGTGTTTCCTCGTAATTGGCATTGATAGGGGTTATTCGGCGACCGAGATCGTCGACCAGGTATCGAACACGGTGCCGCCACCGAGCTGGGCGATCGGCACTTCGATCGCGATCGAGGTCACGTTGAGGTCCTTGGTGAAGTCGGGCGCGCAGCTCGGCGGGTTCCACAGGTTGACCGCGTCGCCGTCGGCGCCGTTCGGGCCTTCCGTGAGCAGCGTGTCGCCGCGGCAGTTGGCGGCGAGCGACGCGGTGGAGTCGCCGATGCCATTCGGGCCACCGAAGAACCGCTGGGCGAGGAACGCGCGGACCTGGAAGAACCGGACCACGTCGAAGTGGAACGAGTCGGCGCGCGGACCGATGAAGTAATTGACGTCGAAGTCACCGGCCTTGCCGGCGTTGAGGGTCAGCGTGCCGGCCTTCGACGCGCCGATCGTGGTGGTCTTGCCGGCGAGGGTACCGGACACCGTGCCGCCCTTCAGCGTGGTCAGCGTGACGTTCTGGACGCCGGTCGCGTCGGCATCCGCCGCCTCGAACCGGAACACGTAGTCGTCCGCCGGGACCGGCTGCGCGGTCTTGTCCGTGACCTTGGAGACGTGGAACTCGTAGCGCGCCTTCGAGCTCAGGGTGTACTGCTTGCCCGGCAGCGAGCGCGGGTTGAAGTACATGATCATCTCGAGCTTGGTCGAATCCGCCGACTTGAACGTGAAGTGGTCGCTCAGGTTCAGGGCGCGTGACTTCAGGTCGGTTTCACCATCGTCGTGGTCCGATGCGTAGACCGCGTGACCGGCGACCGCGACTACCGCGATCACCGCCAGCATCGATGCGGAAATGAGTGCCATCTTCTTCATCTGTTCTCCTTATGGATCAGCCAAGCGAATGCAAAGCTCAGGTGCCGCGAGCTCCGCGGCGTTGTCCTCGCAGGGCATTACGAGGCGAGCGCCCAAACGGATCAACGGCCGGATCGGTGAGGCGCGGGCGAGACCGCCGGCGCGCTGCGGCATCTCGCACATCCTCGACGGAGATCGCGGTGGATCGCCGGCAAAATCTTTTTTCGATCTGCCGTTCCTCGGGTGCGATGTGGGTGCGCGCCCCAGGCTCGATCGAGTCGCGCTTTGCCCCACCGCTGGCTCGGGCGGCGGCTGTGGGAGCTGGGCCTCACGCCGCTCCGCGCGGACGCGATCGGAGTCTCTATAGAGGGACAATTTTGTCGATGATCCGGTGGGTCCGGTGCACCGTACCCACCCCGGGCCAACGGCTCGGGGGAAGCTAACCATGATGACGTCGAACACCAGCGGGACCAAGCTCGCGCTCCGCGCCGCCGCCACCGGCATCGTGCTCGGCGCGATCGCCATCGCCGGCGTGGCGGTGTGGCGCGCGCACCACCGCGCGGCGCCCGAGGCCGCGGCCGAGCTCGCGCCCGATCCGGCCGTGCTGCACTACCGCTACCCGACGACCAAGCCGGTCGACGCCACTGCGGACGAGGCCGCGACGATCGTCGCGCTCGAGCAGCGGCTCAAGACCACGCCGACGCCGTTCGACTACGCCGAGCTCGCCGACCTCTATCTGCGCAAGGCGCAGATCGACGGCGATCCCGCCGACTACAAGACCGCCGAGGCGATGGCGCGCCAGTCGCTCGCCATCCTGCCGTCGCCCAACGGCGCGGTGCTCACGCTCGCCAAGCTCGCCGCGGTCCGCCACGACTTCCGCGAGTCGATCGAGCTCGCGCGCCAGCACAAGAAGCGCACCGCGGCCACGCCGATCATCATCGCCACCGCGGAGCTGGCGCTCGGCGAGCTGCGCGAGGCCGGCGAGGACGCGCGCGCCGCGATCGACATCAAGCCCGACATGGGCGGCTACTTCATGCTCGCCCTGGTGATGCAGGCTCAGGGCCGCGACGCCGAGGCCGCGTTCGACTTCGCCGCCGCCGCGCGCCACGAGGAGGCCAACGATCTGCAGGGCTCGGCCCGGCTGCGCGCGCTGTGGGGCCGGTTCCTGCTCCGCCGCGGCGAGCTGACCGGCGCGGCCCAGGCGTTCGAAGAGGCGCTGCGGATCGTCCCCGGGTTTCCGCTCGCCCTCGCCTACCGCGGCGAGCTCGCGCTGCGCACCGGCCACGCCACGGAGGCCGCGAAGTGGTTCGAGCAGGCGTTCGCCGGCTCGCGCCAGGTCCGCTACCTGATCGATCAGGCGCGCGCGCTCGAGCTGTCCGGCGACCGGACCAGCGCCGACGCGCTGCGCACCCAGGTCGAGTCGATCGTGCGCGGCGAGCTCGGCGAGGGTGGCCTCGGCCACCGGCTCGACCTCGCCGAGGTCCTGATCGACCGCGGCCGGGTGACCGACCTCGCCGAGGCGGTCGCGCTCGCCCGCTCCGAAGTCTCGCGGCGCGGCAGCTTCGAGGCCCGGTTCCAGCTCGCGCGCGGGCTGGCCCTGACCGGCGCCCGCGACGAGGCGATCCGCGAGGTCCAGACCGCGCTCGCATCCGGCGCCCACGAGGCCCAGCTCTACGAGCTCGCCGCCGATCTCGAGGCCCAGCGCGGCGACGCGGCCGGCGCGGCGCTGTACACCCGGCTCGCCGACCGGCTCGATCCGGGCAGCTCGGGCTGGCGCAAGATCGGCATCACGGCAGGTGCGAAGTGATCGGCCGGCGCGCCGGGGGCCGGCTCACCGCGATCGCCGCCGGCGTGCTCGGGCTGGTCGCGCTGGTCGCCGGTGCCCGCCCCGCCTCCGCCCACCCGCTCGACATCGGCTACCTGCGGATCGAGGCCAGCGGCACGTCGGTCGCGGTCACGCTCGATATCCACGTCAACGCCGCGGCCCACCTGGTCGGCATCGATCCCGCCCGGATGGACGCGACCCAGGTCGCGAGCCACGCCGCCGCGCTCGCCGACGCCACGCTGCGCCGCGCGCCGCTGGTCACCAGCGCCGGCCGCTGCGCGTGGGCCGCCGCCAGCGTGGCCGGGCTCACCGATCGCACCGTCAGCTTCACCAGCCGCGCCGAGTGCCCGACCGCCCCGCGATCGATCGAGTGGGCGTTCCCGTTCGTCGCCGAGGCCCGGGTGTCGCCGACGTTCCAGGTCCTGGTCAAGGCCCAGCTCGCGGGCGAGGACCACGTCGCGATCGTCGACAAGCTCCACCCGGCGCTCGCGCTGGCGTCCCGGAGCCCGCTGGGGTTCGGCGCCGTGGTGTGGGCCGGCGTCGAGCGCGCCGGCGCGGCGCCGAGCGCGTGGCACGGCCCGGCCGGCTGGATGTTGCCCGACGGCATCGACCTCATCCTGTTCCTGCTCGCGCTGATGCTCGCCGGCGGCTCGCTGACGCGGATCCTCGGCATCGTCGGCGGGTTCGCGCTCGGCCACTCGCTCACCCTCGCGCTGTCGGCGCTCCACGTCGTGCGCCCGCCGGCGCTGCTGATCGAGCCGCTGATCGCGCTGGCGATCGCGCTGGTCGCCGCGGAGGCCGTGCTCGGCAAGCTCGACGGCCACCGCTGGATCGCCGCGACCTGCTTGGGCCTGATCTTCGGGTTCGGGCTCGCCGGCGCGCTCAACCAGATGGACCTGGCGGCCGGCGGCACGGGGACCGCGCTGCTCGGCTACAACCTCGGCCTCGAGCTCGGCCAGCTGACGATCGTCCTCATCACGGCGCCGCTGATCTTGCACCTACAGCGCCACCGCCGGTACCACTGGATCACCCGCGGCCTCGCCGGCCTGATCTTCATCGCCGGCCTGTTCGCCTTCTTCCAGCGGCTGTAGCCGCGGTCCCCAAGGCCGCTGCAAAGCTATCGCCAGGGACATTTCACTGACGCAAAGCGTCGCTGCGTGCGCCCATGGCCATGATGAGCGCTCAATGCTCTACGATAACGAGCAGATACGCCTTCCCTATGGATGCTAGAATTTTGGATCCTTCCGTGATGCACAGCACGTTGTGGGGTTGCAGAACGTCCAATTGCGGGCTACTACAACATGGTAGAGTTCCGGAGTGCAGAAGATGGCCATCCCACGCACGCTCACAGATGGCTGACAGGGATCACATTTCAGAGATCGTATGAGGCAGGGGCGCATCACTGGTAGTGAGCCAGTATTCGTACAATCGGACGTGAGCAGCCTTGCTCCTTCGCGCCGGCGGGCCCACACTTACCTTGTGAGCGTGCCGAAGAAACCCCAGGACTCGGTAGCACTGTACCAACACCGTCTCAGGGTCGATGACAACAGTATCCGTAAGCTACAGGAAGTCATCGCCACCGTGGAGGCGTTGAAGCAGCAGCGTTCGTCGTCTTCCGACGACTAGTTGGCGACTGGTTACCATCGGTTCTGGCAGTTCTGGGCCGTTCCTTCTTCGCTCGTTGCTCCTTTGCTGATCGATCAGCCTCGGGTGCATGGCTGAAGATTTCGAAGATATTCGACCGGCGCTAGGCAACTTTCTCAGTTGGCGTGTGTTTGCCATTTGATGAGATCTCGGTCGATGGACCGACGTTTTGCCTGACCTTTTTGGCCTTCTGGGCCGTTTGTTTGTCTCGGCGTGAAAATTCTTCATCTCTCTGACCTGCACGTCACTCACGACGGCAGAGAGCTGAACCAGCTGTGGGGTCGCGCTCGCCCCGCCATGGCAGGTCAGCGCTTCGACTTCGTGGTGATCACCGGCGATCTCACGCAGCGCGCCGCTGCGGCCGAGTACGCCAAGCTCAAGCGGTTTCTCGAGGCCGAGATCGAGCCGCTGGTGCTCGGCGACCGCGCCACGGTCAAGACCCGGATCGTCATCGTCCCCGGCAACCACGACATCGACTGGACCGCCGAGGTCTTCGACACCCTGGCGCTCGCCAACGCCAAGGCCGATCTCGCGCGCCAGTGGTTTGCCGATGGCCAGTGGCGGCCCGAGACCCAGCCGTACCGGCTGAAGACCGGCGATTTTGGCCACACCAGCGCGTTCGAGATCCGCGCCGACCGCTACCACGAGCGGTTCGGCGCCATCCAGGCGTTCCTCACCGACTACTACGCCGGCCAGCTGGTCTACCCGCACCGGCCGTTCGCCCTGCTCGACCCGCGCGGTACCGGCACCGGCGACTGGCAAGCCCACGTGTTCCCCGACGCCCACGTCGCGATCCTGGCGTTCAACAGCTGCTACCGCAACGACCGCTACTGGCACGGCGCGCAGATCCACGAGGACGCGATCACCGAGGCGCGCGACCACGTCGATCGGCTCGACGTCAACCGCAGCTTCCTGCGGATCGGCGTGTGGCACCACGGGCTCGAGAGCCACCGCAGCCGGCCCGATCGCCTGACATTCGAGAACCTGACCGCGGTCGTGACCTCGGGGATCAAGGTCGGGTTCCACGGCCACGTCCACAAGTCGCACACCCAGCTCCACCGGTTCATCACCGACGACTTCGCGCTGGTCTCGACCGGCACGCTGGGCGCGGCGTCCGATGATCGGCCCGACGCGGTCGCCAACCAGTTCTCGATCGTCGACCTCCACCGCAACCGGCTGCGGGTCGACGTCTACGAGAGCGAGGGGCTCGGCGCGTACGGCGCGCGCGAGGATCGCCGGCGGTTCATGTACTTCGATCTCGACATCGAGCAGCCGTTCGACGCCTCCAAGCCGCTGCGGTCGTGGGCGAGCCACGTCCACCGCCTGGTGACGCTCGATCCCGAGACCGGGGTCGCCAAGATCGACATCCGGGTCGAGGATCTCGATCTCAGCGAGCCGATCACGCTGGCGCGGGTCGACCTCCAGTACTGCACCGCGCCCGAGCCGTTCGCGATGGTCGACGGCCAGCGGCTGCCGGTGTCGCGCCGCGAGGTCGGCGACCACGTCGAGTTCCGCTGCGATACCTGGATCGCCCGGCGCTACCGCCGGCTGACCTGGAGCTACCGGATCGCCAACGCGTTCGCGCTGACCCGCGCCGAGCTCGGGCTGCTCGCCAAGCGCGACGACTACCCGCACCTGACCGACGGCGCCGGGGTGTGGTCGCACCGCGTGCAGTTCGACTACGACAAGCTGACCATGGAGCTCGTGCTCGAGGCGTCCGACGGCGACTACTTCGGGACCGCCGGCGGCGCGGCCGGCGCCACGCCGGTCGTGACCCCGGTCGTCGAGCGCCGCGGCAACGGCGGGCCGTCGCCCTGGGAGCGGCTGGCGAGCGAGGAGATCCGCGCGACCCGCCAGCTCGCCAGCACCCGGCAGGCGTCGGTGTCGTGGCCCTCGCCGATCGCCGGCGCGCGCTACGGCATGACGTTCCCGCTCGCGTGCGCGGGCGAGCCGCTACCGCTGCGGTTCACGGTCGCGACCGCCAAGCTGGTTCACCTGTGCCGCGGCACCCGGCAGCCGGGCGAGAGCCTGCGCTCGACCCTGGCGACCTACCTCGACGCCGCGCTCAAGAGCGCGCTCGAGCTCAGCGCCAACCACGAATCGTTCGGCGAGCACGCGGTCGCGGTCGGCAACCTGTGGAACAGCCGCGAGCTGCTGCTGCGGCCGTGCTTCGGGTTCTATCCGCCGGACTCGTGGGGCACCCAGTTCGAGGCCGGCCGCGGGATCGCCGGCCACGCGTTCCGGTTCGCGCGACCGGCCGCGTGGCACCGCTCGATCGCCGGCGAGTTCGACGTGATCCGGGTGCCGACGATGGAGGGCACGCGCGACTACGAGTGGATCCTGTGCCTGCCGATCCTGACCGGGCCCAACGGCGCGGCGATCGGCGTGTTCGGGTTCGCCGGCACGCGCGAGCACAACACCGCGATGACCAACCGGCTCGCGGCGTTCGCGCAGCAGATCGCGCAGCGCGAGACGATGATCGACACCACCGCGTTCGACCGGTTCTGGTACGTGCTCAACGCGAGCTTCTGGTTCGGCCTGGCCGACGCGGCGAAGACCTCGCTGCTCGACCGCGGCGTGATCGACATGTCCGAGGAGTGCTCGCGCGCGTTCATCACCCCGGCCCCGGACGATTCGGACGACTAGACTGACCTGGCGCCCCGCCCCGCCCGGAGATCGGCCGCGAGCAGGCGGTGGAACAGGTTCTCGCCGGCCTCGCGGCGCACCGACAGCCGGCCGGCGCCGTACGCGCGCGACCCGAGCCCGCGCTGCACGCTCTCGCAGATCGCGACGTCCTCGTCCTGGATCCGCTCGGCCACCGCGATGCTCTGGCGGTGGGCCGCGCCATCCCCGAGATCATCGCCGAGATCATCAAAGAAGAACTCGAACACGACCTTGGTGCGATCGACGCCGAGCGGGATCACGAGGTTGGTGTCGAGGTGGCCCTCGTACCAGTTGAGCATCAGGTTGGGATAGATCCAGTAGTACAGCGCGCGGCCCTTGCGGACCGACGCGGTCGCCGGATCGGTGCCCGGATTGGTGGCCGAACGCTCCGCGATCGGGCTCGCCTGCAGGCAGAACCGCTCGAAGTTCTCGATCGTATAGTCGGCGTGCGTCAGCACCGAGCTCAGCGATGGGTGGAGGTGCGGCACGTGGTAACCGCCGTCGAGGTAGTTGTCGACGTAGACCTTCCAGTTGCACGCGAGCGTGTACTCGCGGCGCTCGCAGAACGCCAGGGCGCCGAGCCCGAGCGGCGCGACCTGGCCGACCAGCGCGCCGAGGTAGGCCTCGAGCGGCATCGGATCGGGATCGAGGTGCACGAACACGAAGCAGTCCCAGGTCGCGACGCTGAGCGGCACGAGGCCCGTCGCGGCCCGGTCGAACTCGCACACGCCGTCGAACTCCGGCACGCCGCGCAGCTGGCCCGCGAGATCGTAGGTCCAGCCGTGGTACGGGCAGCGCAGCCGATCGACCTTGCCGCACGGCGCGGTCAGCACCGCGGCGGCGTGGTGGCGGCACACGTTGAAGAACCCGCGCAGCACGCCATCGCTGCCGCGGACCACGACCACCGGCTCGCCGCCGACCTCGGCGGTGACGAACTCGCCGGGCGCGGCGACCTGCGCGGTCCGGCCGACCAGCTGCCAGGTCCGGCTCCACACCGTGCGGCGCTCGAGCGCGGCGATCCGCGGATCGGTGTACCAGGCCGCGGGGATCGTCGAGGCTCGCTCCAGCGGCGCGCTCGCGTCGAACCGGGCCAGCACGTCGTCGAGCTCGAGCGGCAGATCGTCGGGCATGGGCTCGTGTAACCGACCATACGCACCGGTTCAAGCCCCGAACGCGCGCCCGCGCACGGTGCGCGTGCCGGATCGCCGCCAGAGCGCGCCGCGCGGGGGATCCGATGCGCGAGATTGCGGTTCTGGGGGAGATCGCCGCAGGCACGGCCGTTGCTCGTGCTTACGCCCATGACTTACCGACGCATCTTGGCTTCCCTTTGCGCTGTCCTGGGCTCTGCCGCGTTCGCCGCGGGCTGCTCGTCGAGCGACGACAGCGACTCGACGCTCACCGTCGACAACCAGTCCGACTTCTCGATCGAGGAGATCCACGTCACCCAGGTCGACAACGCCGACTGGGGCGACAACCTGCTCTCCGGGCCGCTCGACCCGGGCGACACGGTCACGATCGCCGTCACGTGCGACACCTACGACGCCAAGCTGATCGACGAGTCCGGCGTCGAGTGCGATCTGCACAGCGTCGACCTGTGCTTCACCGACGCCGACTGGGTGATCCGCAACGACACCTGCAACGTATTCTCGGCGGCCAAGGCGCAGCGCGAGGCCGAGGCCGCGGCCAAGGCTGCCGCCGCGAACTGATCAGCGGGCCCGGCTGTCCGGCGCCCGGACCGCTGGCCTCACAGCCATTCGGTCAGGCCTTCGCGCGCGTACAGCTCATTCCACGCCGGGCGCGCCCTCATCGCCGCCACGAAGCGTGCGATCGCCGGCCACTGGGTCGCCGGCCGGGGCATGTTGCGCGACCACCGCATCAGCATCACGGCCAGGAAGTCCGGCGTGGTGACCGCATCGCCGAGCATGTACGGGCCGTGCGCGGCGAGGTGCGCATCGATCCGGTCCCACCCGCTCTCGATCCGAGCGCGCGCGGCGGCCTTGGCGGCGTCGACGTGGGCCTCGCCGGCCGGCTCGGTGGGATAGAACCACGCGCGAAACGCCGGCTGCAGCGTGTTCGCGAAGTACAGCATCCACTGGTAGTACGCCGCGCGCGCGAGCCCGGGCGCCGGCACGAACCGGTGATCGGGATCGGCGTCGGCGAGGTACAGCGCGATCGCGGCGGCCTCGGTGATCGGCTGGCCATCGATCACGATCGTCGGCACCAAGCCGGCCGGGTTGAGCGCGAGGTAGGCCGGTTGCTTGTGCTCTCCAGCATCGGTGTTCACCCGTTGCCAGTCGTGCGCGAGCCCGAGCTCGAGCAGCAGCCAGTGAACCACCAGGCCCGCCATGCCCGGCGAGTGATAAAGCGTGATCATGAGTCCTCCATGCAACACACTATCGCGCCATGATGTAGGGCATCTGCGGGCAGGCGTGGATGTTTCGGTTGACCGGCCGGCGCCACCAAACCCATCATGCCGCGCATGTCGCGTATGCTGGAGGACGACGAGGCGCCAGCCGACGAGCCCACCGATGGTCCGATCGACGGGATCGGCCGCCGGGAGCTACTTCGCACCGGTGCCACGCTGCTCGCGGGTGCCGCGATCGTCGCCTGCGGCAACCGCGACGAGCCCCGGCCGGTCGCAGGGTCGGGCTCGGGCTCGGAACAGCGCCCCAAGCCGCTCGTGCACCCCGACGCCGTCGTGCGCACCACCGCCGAGGCCGCGCCCGCCGTCGAGCTGATCGAGCTGAGCTTCGCCGACCTCGAGGCCCGGATGGCCGCCGGCACCGACACCGCGGCCTCGCTGGTCGGCAAGTACCGCCGGCGGATCGCCGCGCTCGATCAGGCCGGCCCGATGCTGCGCGCGGTGCTCGAGCTCAACCCCGAGGCCGACGCGATCGCCGGCCGGCTCGACGCCGAGCGCGCCGCCGGCGTGCACCACGGCGCGCTGCACGGCCTGCCGATCCTGCTCAAGGACAACATCGACACCGGCGACCAGCTGACGACCACCGCCGGCTCGCTGGCGCTCGAGGGCTCGCGCGCCGCCCGGGACGCGTTCGTGGCCGGCAAGCTGCGCGCGGCCGGCGCGATCATCCTCGGCAAGGCCAACCTGTCGGAGTGGGCCAACTTCCGCGGCAAGCTGTCGAGCTCGGGGTGGAGCGGGCGCGGCGGCCAGTGCAAGAACCCGTACGCGCTCGATCGCTCGCCGTCGGGGTCGAGCAGCGGCTCGGCGGTCGCGACCGCGGCCAGCCTGTGCGCGGCGGCGATCGGCAGCGAGACCGACGGCTCGATCGTCTCGCCGGCGAGCTGCAACGGACTGGTCGGCATCAAGCCGACGGTCGGCCTGGTCAGCCGCGCCGGCGTGGTCCCGCTGTCGAGCAGCCAGGACACGCTCGGCCCGATCGCGCGCACCGTCACCGACGCCGCGATCCTGCTCACCGTGATCGCCGGCCCCGATCCCGACGATCCGGCGACCACGGCGCCGCACCGGCTGCGCCCGGCCGCGCCGCTCGACTACACCCGGTTCCTCGACAAGCAAGCGCTCGCCGGCGCCCGGCTCGGCGTGCCGCGCAAGGGGTTCTTCGGCATCCACCGTGGGGTCGACCAGATGATGGGGCGGACGCTCGCCGATCTGCGCGACGCCGGCGCCGTGCTGGTCGAGCCGGCCGAGCTGATCGTCCCGCCCGAGCTGGGCGACGCCGAGCTCGACGTGTTCCTGACCGAGCTCAAGGTCGGGCTGGACCGCTACCTCGCGGCGCGCGGCGTGGACGCCCGCGTCCACTCGCTGACCGAGGTGATCGGGTTCAACCGGCAGAACCAGCTCCGCGAGCTGGTGAGCTTCGGCCAGGAGTTCTTCGAGCAGGCCGACGCGAAGTCCGGGCTGACCGACAAGGCCTACCTCGCGGCGCGCGACCGCTGCCTCAAGATCGCGCGCGACCAGCTGCTCGACAAGGTGATGGCCGATCACAAGCTCGACGCGTTCGTCGCGCCGACCGGCGTCCCGGCGTGGATGATCGATCCGGTGGTCGGCGACAACGCGAGCGCGATCAACACGTCGACCCTGCCTGCGATCGCCGGCTATCCGCACATCACGGTGCCGGGAGCCGCGTACCACGGCCTGCCGATCGGCGTGTCATTCTTCGGCGCGGCGTACTCCGAGGCCAAGCTGATCGGCTACGCCTACGCCTACGAGCAGCTGACCAGGCACCGCCGCCCGCCGCAGTACCTCGCGACGTTCGACGACCGCGCGTAGCGCCTCGGCTAGTGCTGCGACGCCTTGCGCACGGCCTCGAACTCGTCGCCGGCGACCCACGCGGGGCCGCGGTCGGCGTTGGCGAGCTGGACGCCGAGCTCGAACCCGAGCTGCGCGTTCTCGATCATGCCGTCGAAGTTCCAGTCCGGCGTGATCTGATCGCTCGGCTGGTGGTAGCTCTTGCGCTCGAACGCCTCGTGCTGCTCGCGGCCCCAGCCGGCCGGCCGGCCGATGAAGTCGGTGCCGCTGCCGAGGTACACGCCGGGCACGCCGACCTTGGCGAAGCTGAACTGATCCGAGCGGTAGAACGAGCCGCGGTCGGGGAACTGGTCCGGCTTGACGGTGCGGCCCTGGCGCGCCGCGAGCGCGGCGAGCACCGGATCGACCGTGGTCTTGCCCTTGCCGACGTAGGTCACGTCGCGGGTCTTGCCCCAGATGTTACCGCCGTCGAAGTTGAGGTCGACCGCGACCTTGCCGATCGGCACCGTGGGGTGGGTCGCGAAGTACTTCGAGCCGAGCAGGCCCTGCTCCTCGCCGGCGACGAACAGGATCATCACCGAGCGCCGCGGCGCCACGGGCAGCGCCTTGTACGCCCTGGCGATCGCGAGCACCTGCGCGCAGCCGGCGCCGTTATCGAGCGCGCCGTTGTAGATCTTGTCGCCGGTCGCGTCGGGCTTGCCGATCCCGAGGTGATCGTGGTGCGCCGAGTACACGACGAGCTCCTGGGCGAGCGCCGGATCCGAGCCGCGCAGCACGCCGAAGACATTGGCGGTCTGACCGTGCGTCACCTTGTTGGTGAAGCTCATCGAGGTCTTGATGCCGAGCGCCACCGGCGCGAACTCCTTGTGCCTGGCCGACTCGACCAGCGCGGCGAGATCTTTGCCGGCGAGCGCGACCAGCGATCGGGCCGCGTCCTCGGTCATCCAGCCCTTGACCTGGATCCGCGGCTGGCCCTCGTCGGGCAGCGAGAACTGCTGCCCCGACCATGAAGTCTGCACGACCTGGAATGGATAGCCGGCCGACGGCGTGGTGTGGATGATGATCGCACCGGCCGCGCCCTGGCGCGCCGCGCTCTCGTACTTGTAGTCCCAGCGGCCGTAGTACAGCCGCGTGGTGCCGGCGAACAGCGCCGGATCCCAGTCGGGATCGTTGTTGAGCATCAAGAGGACTTTTCCCTTGAGGTCCACGCCCTTGAAGTCGTCCCAGCCGTACTCGGGGGCCTGGATGCCGTAGCCGACGAACACGACCTCGGCGTTCTTGATCGCGCCGCTGCCGGCCTGCACGCCGCTGCCGGCGATGTACTGCTCGTACCACTTGGCCGCGAACGACTTGCCGCCGCGGGTGAACGTCCAGCTCGCGGGCATCGCCGCGGTGACGCCGACCAGATCGAACGGCTGGTCCCACGCGCCGCCCTCGCCGCCCGGCTCGTAGCCCATCGCCTTGAGCTGGTCGACCAGGTACGCGCGCATCTTCAGATCGCCGCGCGTGGTGGGGCCGCGGCCCTCGAAGTCATCCGACGAGACCTTGGTGACGTGATCGCGCAGGACGTCGGCGGTGATCGCCTTGCTCGCGAGCTCGGCCGCGGCGTACGGATCCGGCCTGGCGGGCTCGGCCGCCGGCGCGGGCGGCATCGCCGCCGGCGTGTCCTGGGCGGCGGGCGCGGGCGGCGGCGGTGGGTGGCTGCACGCGGCAGCGGCGGTGAGTACCAAGAGTCGACGCGACATCTGGAACATGGGGGCTCTCGCTGCGAAGTTGTGGCCGCACCCTACCAGGCCGTGCGAGCGGGCTGCCCGCCGCGCCCCGGATTCGACGCCGCGCGCCGCGCAACAGTCAATGTACGAGGAACCAGCGCACGCCGGCCATGACCTCGAGGTGGAAGTGATTGCGGTGCGGCCGGTTGTAGTTCGGGGTCAGGACGACGTTGAACAGGTGGCGCTCGACCGCCTCGCACAGGATCGCGCGCAGCGCGAGCGCGTCGGGGCTCGACGGCCGCGGCCCGGCGCCCTCGCCGCAGGTCCTGGCGCCGATCGCGCCGTGGAAGTCCTTGAGCACGTCGAGCGTCTTGCCGCCGGCGGCGATGAACCGGCCGGCATCGAGCGCCAGCCCGCCGTTGTGCTGGCCGCCGATCTTGTCCTCGGGCCAGCCGTGCGGTGGCCGGTACATCGAGTAGTGGCGGACCTCGACGATGTCGTGCGCGGCGAGGATCTCGGCGAAGTCGTCGAGCGCGAGGATCAGCCGGCAATCGGCGATCTCGTACGGGCTGACCGCGCGATCCTGATCCTTGCCGTCGGTGCGAAACCTGACGCCGTGCAGCGCGCCGGCGATCCGCACCGGGGCGAGCACGCCGGTCGCGGTCTCGCGCACGAAGTCGATGTTGCGGTCGCGGAGCTCGGCCTCGCAGGCGTCCTGCGACAGCCGGCCATAGCGCACCGCCGGGGTGTCGGCGGCGTCGCTCGGGCTCGTGATGTGGGCCTGGGCGGAGCTCGTGATCCGCTTGCGCTTGGCGGCTGCCTTGGCCGGCTGCTTGGCCGCGGGCTTGGCCGACGGCCGGGGCGCCGGCTTGGGTCCTGGCCGGGGCGCAGGAACGATGGTCCGCGCCGACGTGCCGGGCGGATCCGATGGCGGCGGTGCGTCGGCGCGGACCGCGGGCGAGCCGGTGATCGCACAGCCGAGCGTGAGCGCGCAGCCGAGCGCGGTCGCGAGCGGGGCAGATCGGGCCACGCTGCGAACCTAGCAGGCGATCACCGAGCCAACCTAGTTTTTCTGCATGGCTATCGAGTGGCACCGCCTATTGCGCGGCGATGCCAGCGCAGTTGCCGCGCAGCACGAACTTCTGGATCTTGCCGGTCGCGGTCTTGGGCAGCTCGGTCACGAAGTGGACCGCCTGCGGGCACTTGAAGTGCGCGAGCCGGTCGCGGGTGAACTGGCGCAGCTCGGCCTCGGTGACATTCATCCCGGCGCGCAGGATCACGAACGCATGCGGGCTCTCGCCCCACTTCTCGCTCGGCATCCCGACCACCGCGGCCTCCTGCACCGCGGGGTGGCGCAGCAGCACGCCCTCGACCTCGACCGACGAGATGTTCTCGCCGCCGCTGATGATCACGTCCTTGATCCGGTCGCGGACCTCGACGAAGCCATCGGGGTGGACGACCGCCGCGTCGCCGGAGTGGAAGTAGCCACCGCGCAGCGCGGTCGCGCTGGCCTCGGGATCGTTGTAGTAGCCGGCCATCACGACGTTGCCGCGCACGACGATCTCGCCGATCGTCTGGCCATCGTGGGCGACCTCGCGGTCGTGGTCGTCGACCACGAGCAGCTCGCCCGACGAGATCAGCTCGACGCCCTGGCGCGCCTTGATCACCGCGCGGTCGCCGGCCGACAGCTGGGCGTGGCCCGGCCGGACCTCGCACACCGTGATGAACGGCGCGGTCTCGGTCAGCCCGTAGACGTGGGTGATCACCCAGCCGAGGTCCTGCTCGATCCGCTGGATCGTCGCCGCGGCCGGTGGTGCGCCCGCGGTCAGCACCCGCACGCCGGCCGGCGCGGTCCGCCGCAGGTCGTCCGGCGCGTTCGCGATCCCGATCAGCACGGTCGGCGCGGCGCACAGCATCGTGATGCGCTCGCGGGCCAGCTCGGCGAAGATCTTCGGCGGCTCGACCCGGCGCAGGCACACGTGGGTGCCGCCGACCGCGGTCACCGTCCACACGAACGTCCAGCCGTTGGCGTGGAACATCGGCAACGTCCACAGGTAGCGCTCGGCGATCGCCGCCATCGGCACATGGAGCAACGTGCCGAGCGTGTTCATGTACGCATTGCGGTGCGTGATCATCACGCCCTTGGGCCGCGCCGTGGTGCCGCTCGTGTAGTTGATCGTCAGCAGGTCGCGCTCGGAGATCTCGGGCCGGGTGAACACGCCGTCGCTCGCGGCGATCAGCGCCTCGTAGTCGAGCCAGCCCTCGGGCGGCCTCCCATCCTGGCCATCCCGGCCATCCCGGCCCTCGAGCGCCACGTAGTGCACCACGTCGGGTAGCTGGCCGCGAATCCCGTCGACCATCTCGAGGTAGTCGGCGTGCACGCACACGATCTTGGCGCCGCTGTGCGTGAGGATGTACGCGAAGTCGTCGGCGGTGAGCCGGTAGTTGATCGGCACCACCACCGCGCCGAGCTGCGGCACGGCGTAGAACGACGCGAGCTGGGCGTGCGTGTTGGGCGCGATGTATGCCACGCGATCGCCCGGCCCGATCCCGAGCTGGCGCTGCAAAACGGCGGACCACCGATCGCAGCGCGCGAAGAACTGCGCGTAGGTCAGCCGCAGCGCGCCGTCGACGACGGCTTCGTGATCGGGGTAGAGCCGCCGGGTGCGGCGCATGAGCTCGAGCGGCGAGAGGGGGGTCTCCATCGGCGGCGGCGAGCATCGCATGGCTCACCCGGCCGGCGGTGGGTTTCTGGCCGGCCCGGCGCCGATCGGATCGGCTCAGTCACCGGTCGCGGTCGCGAGCGCGAGCTTGATCATCTGATCGAAGCTGGTGCGCCGATCGTCGGACGACAGGTGCTCGCTGCGCCGGACGTGATCGGACACGGTCAGCAGCGCCAGCGCGCGCACGCCGTGCTCGGCGGCCACCGCGTACAGCCCGGCGGCCTCCATCTCGAGCCCCACGATCCCCATCCGCTCGAGCACATCGAACATCTGCTGTTGCGGCGAATAGAACAGATCGGAGGAGAACACATTGCCGACTCGCACCCCGACGTGGTGCGCCCGCGCGACCGCCACCGCGCGCTCGACCAGCCCGTAGTCGGCGATCGCCGCGAAGTCGTGATCGAGGAACCGGATCCGGTTGACCTTGGAGTCGGTGCTGGCGCCTAACGCGATGATCACGTCGCCGAGCTGGGTCTCGGGTAATAATCCACCACAGCTGCCAACCCGGATCAGCGTCTTGACGCCATACTCACGAACCAGCTCGGTGGCATAGATCGAGCACGACGGAATCCCCATGCCGTGCGCCATCACGGACACCGGCCGGCCGCGATAGCTGCCGGTGTAACCGTACATGTTGCGGACGTCGGTCACCCGCCGGGCGTCCTCGAGGTACGTCGTCGCGATGTGCTCGGCACGCAACGGATCTCCCGGCATCAGGACGACGTCGGCGAAGTCCCCGGGCTGGGCGCTGATGTGAGGCGTTGGCATCGCCGGGCAGCTTACCGCCACCGGGCAGCGCCACGGTAATCGGCCACGCCGTTGCATGTGCGCGGCCGCCCGGTGAATCGCGGCTCACCGGGGATTACCATTTATACCCAACGTGGCATTCAGCGTGAGGCCGCCCAACTGACCACTTGCTGAACACTCATGCTACAGACGATGCGCACACTTGCGGGCAGGGCCGTCGTCTCCTATCGTCAATAACATGGAGCCAGCGCTTCGGTGCGGCGCGGTGCTACTCGGCAAGTACCGCATCGACCGCGTGCTCGGCCAGGGTGGCATGGCCGTGGTCCTCAAGGTCACGCACCTGCAGCTCGGCGAAGAGCTCGCGATCAAGATCCTGCTGCCGGACGCGACGAGCGCCGATAGCCACGCGCGGTTCGTGCAGGAGGCGCAATCGGTCGCGCGGCTGCGCGGCGAGCACATCGCGCGGATCGCCGATGTCGGCGTGCTGCCCGGCGGCGCGCCGTACATGCTGATGGAGTACCTGCGCGGCGTCGATCTCGCCGATGAACTCCAGCGCCGCGGCCACATGCGGCCCGGCGAGGCCGTCGACTACGCGCTCCAGACGTGCGCCGCGCTCGCCGAGGCCCACGCCCACGGCATCGTCCACCGCGATATCAAGCCGGGCAACCTGTTCCTGACCGCGCGGCCCGACGGCACACCGCTGATCAAGGTCCTCGATTTCGGGATCTCCAAGGATCCGGTCCGCGCGGCCAAGGCGCTGACCCAGACCCAGACCGTGATGGGCACGCCGGGCTACATGTCGCCCGAGCAGATGAAGGCGGCCCGCGAGGTCGATGCCCGGACCGACCTGTGGTCGCTCGGCGTCGTGCTCTACGAGTGCCTGACCGGTCATGCGCCGTTCGAGGCCGAGTCGTTCGCAGGTGTGGTGTTCAAGATCGCGACCGAGCCGCCGGCGCCGATCGACCCGCGGGTCCCGCGCGCGCTGCAGGCCGTGGTGCTGCGCTGCCTCGAGAAAGACCGTGCGGCGCGGTGGCCGTCGGTCGCCGCGCTCGCCGCCGCGCTCGCGCCGTTCGCGCGCGATCCGCTCGGCGCCGCGCTGGCCGTCGAGCGCACGCAGCTCCTGGCGCACGGCCCGATCGCGCACGGCCCGGTCACGCACGGCTCGGTCGCGCACGGCTCGGTCGCGCACGGCTCGGTCGCGATCGACGCGCCGCGGTACCGCGCCGAGCCGCGGATCGCCACGACGATCAGCGGCAGCGCCGGTGCGTCGCACCAGATGCCGCGCCCCGGCTACGCCCGGATCGGAAAGATCGGACGGATCGGACGGATCGGGATGGTCGCCGGCGTGCTGTCGATCGCCGGCATGGCCGTGGTCGGGCTCGCGCGCTCCGATCGATCGACCTCCGGCGAGAACGCCAGCGCGACCGCCAGCGCCGAGCTCGCGGCCTCGAGCGTACCGAGCCCACCGCCGGCCGCGGCGACCGCGCTGGCCGGGGCTGCCCAGCCTGCCCGGCCCACCGACCGCGAACCGCCGGTCGCGCCGCCGCCAGCCGCCGGTTCGCTCGCGACGACCGAGTCACCTGCCGCCGCACCGGCGCCGGATCCGGCGCCGGAGCCGGCGACCGATCGCCTTGCCGCTGCCGACGCGGCCGCCGCCGCCGCCGATCCACCTGCCGCCGGTGGGTCCGGCGCCAAGGCCCCGCACGCCGGAGCCGGCCACACCGGCCCGTGCGACACGCTCGATCTCGGCGATGCCATGACGCAGGCCGCGACCCAGTACAGCCATGGCGCTGCCCGCACCGCGCTGGCCCTGGTCACCAAGGCGCTCGCGTGCCGGCACAGCCCCAACATGTACCGGCTCGCCGGCCTGTACGCCTGCGCGGCGTTCGATCCCGCGAGCGCCCGGCTGTACTACGCCAAGACCTCGCCGGAGCTACAGCCGGCGATCGCCCAGAAGTGCCAGCAGATCGGGATCCGGCTCGACGGCTCTGCCGAACCGGCGCCGCCGCAGCCCCAGCCCCCGTGCAACACGATCCACGTCGACGACCTCATGGCGCGCGCGGCCAACCAGTACACCGCGAACAACCCGCGGTCGGCGCTCGCGCTCGCGGACGTCGCGCTGGCCTGCCAGCGCAGCGGCCGGCTGTACTGGCTGGCCACAACCTATGCCTGCGCGGCGCACGACGCCCAGCGCGCGATGCGCTACTTCCGCAGCGTCCCGGCGGCGCTCCAGGCCGCGACCGAGCAGCGCTGCCAGCAAGACCACATCGCCGTCCGCCCGTGATCCGGCGCGGCGTGCCACCATCGCGGCCCCACCAAGGCCCACCGGATCACGCACATGCTGCACAAGCTCCTCATTGCCAATCGCGGCGAAGTGGCGATCCGCGTCGCGCAGGCCGCGGCGGAGCTCGGGATCGCCACGGTCGCGGTGTACTCCGACGACGACGCCCAGGCGCTCCACGTCCGGCGCGCCGGTGAGGCGGTCGCGATCGGCCGCCCCGGCCCCGCCGCCTACCTCGACGGCGATCGGCTGATCGCGATCGCGCGCGACACCGGCTGCGACGCGGTCCACCCGGGCTACGGCTTCCTCAGCGAGCACGCCGGGTTTGCCCGCGCGTGCGCCGCCGCCGGGCTGATCTTCGTCGGACCCTCGCCCGAGGCGCTCGCGCTGTTCGGCGACAAGGCCGCCGCGCGCCGGTTCGCCGACGGCTGTCAGGTCCCGATCCTGCCCGGCACCCAGCAGCCGACCAGCCTGGCCGACGCCCACGCCGCGCTGCGCGCGCAGGGCCCCGGCGGCGCGATCATGATCAAGGCGCTCGCCGGCGGCGGCGGCCGCGGGGTCCGCGCGGTCCAAAGCGCCGAGCAGCTCGACGAGGCCTACGCGCGCTGCCGGTCCGAGGCCGAGGCCGCGTTCGGCAGCGGCGAGCTCTACGTCGAGCGCCTGGTCAGCCGCGCGCGCCACGTCGAGATCCAGATCGCCGGCGACGGCCGGCGCTGCGTGGCGCTGTTCGACCGCGAGTGCACGCTGCAGCGCCGCCACCAGAAGCTGATCGAGATCGCGCCCAGCCCGTCGCTGACCTGGGAGCTGCGCGCCGCGCTGATCGCCGCCGCGTGCCGGCTCGCCGAGGCCGCCGCGTACGCGAGCCTCGGCACGTTCGAGTTCCTGGTCGAGCTCGACGCCACCGGCGCGCCGCTCCAGCTGTTCTTCCTCGAGGCCAACCCGCGGCTGCAGGTCGAGCACACGGTGACCGAGCAGGTGCTCGGCCTCGACCTGGTGCAGATCCAGCTCGCGCTCGCCGCCGGCCGCAGCCTCGCCGACCTCGGCCTGACCGAGCTGCCGGCCGCGCCCACCGGCTACGCGGTCCAGCTCCGGGTCAACATGGAGACCATGGACGCGCACGGCAACGCGTGGCCCGCCGCCGGCACGCTGGTCGCGTTCGATCTGCCGTTCGGCGCCGGGATCCGGGTCGACACGTTCGGCTACACCGGCTACCAGACCACGACCGCGTTCGACTCGCTGCTCGCCAAGCTGATCGTCCACGCGCGCACGCCCGACGTCGCCGACGTGCTGCGCAAGGCGTCGCACGCGCTCGCGCAGTTCCGGATCGAAGGCGTCGCCACCAACCTCGCGTTCCTGCAGGCGCTGATCCGCCACCCCGACGTGCTCGCCAACCGGATCACCACCCGGTTCGTCGAGGATCACGCCGCCGAGCTCGCCGCCGCCGCCGCCGCCGCCGCGTTTGCCCCGCCGCCCGCCGCCCGCGCGTCGCCGGCCGCGCTCGCCGGGCCGGCCGGCGCCGCGCCCGGTGTCATCACACCGCCCGTCGCACCGCCTCTCGGGCCGCCTCTCGGGCCGCCCAACACGATCGCGATCGTCGCGCCGATCCAGGCCCGGCTGGTCACGATCTCGGTCGCGCTCGGCGAGCAGTGCCGGCCCGGCCAGCCGGTCGCGGTGGTCGAGGCGATGAAGATGGAGGCCGTGGTCACCGCGATCGAGGGCGGCATCGTGCGCGCGATCGCCGCCCGCCCCGGCGACATCGTGGCGGCCGGCGCGCCGCTGGTGTTCCTCGAGCCCGGTGAGCCCGGTGAGCCCGCCGAGCTCGCCGCCGGCGCCGCCGTCGATCCCGACGCGATCCGCCCCGACCTCGCCGAGGTCCGCGCCCGCCACGCGATCGGGCTCGACGCCGCCCGCCCGGCCTCGGTCAGCCGCCGCCACGCCACCGGCCACCGGACCGCGCGCGAGAACGTCGCCGCGCTGCTCGATCCCGACAGCTTCACCGAGTACGGCGCGCTCGCGCTCGCCGCCCAGCGCCGGCGCCGCGGCGTCGAGGAGCTGATCGAAGCCACGCCGGCCGACGGCCTGATCGCCGGGCTCGGCACCGTGAACCGCGCGCAGTTCGGCCCCGGCGCCGCGCGCTGCCTGGTCGCCGCCTACGACTACACCGTGCTCGCCGGCACCCAGGGCTACATGAACCACAAGAAGCTCGACCGCATGATCGGCCTCGCGCTCGAGCGCCGGCTGCCGTTCGTGCTGTTCGCCGAGGGCGGCGGCGGCCGGCCCGGCGACACCGACGCGTTCGGCATCGGGCTCGACGTCCCGACGTTTGCCCAGTTCGCGCGGCTCTCGGGCCTGGTCCCGGTGGTCGGCGTGGTCGCGGGCCGGTGCTTCGCCGGCAACGCGGCCCTGCTCGGCTGCTGCGACGTCATCATCGCCACCGCCGACAGCTCGATCGGCATGGCCGGCCCCGCGATGATCGAGGGCGGGGGCCTGGGCCGCCACGCGCCCGACGACATCGGCCCATCCCGGGTCCAGGCAGCCAACGGCGTGATCGACGTCGTGGTCGCCGACGAGGCCGCCGCCGCCCGCGCCGCGCGCCAGTACCTGTCGTACTTCCAGGGCAGCATCGCCGACTGGCAGCACGGCGATCCGCGCGCGCTGCGCCGCGCCATCCCCGACAACCGCATGCGGGTCTACGACGTGCGCGGCGTGATCCGCGACCTCGCCGATACCGACTCGGTGCTCGAGCTACGCGCCGGGTTCGGGGTCGGCATCGTCACCGCGCTGATCCGGATCGAGGGCCGGCCGCTCGGCGTGATCGCCAACAATCCGCATCACCTCGGCGGCGCGATCGACGCCCCGGCGGCCGACAAGGCCGCGCGCTTTGTCCAGCTGTGCGACGCGTTCGACCTCCCGATCCTCTCGCTGTGCGACACCCCGGGCTTCATGGTCGGCCCCGAGGCCGAGAAGACCGCGCTGGTCCGCCACGTCAGCCGGATGTTCGTCACCGCCGCGAGCATCACCGTGCCGTACTTCACCGTGGTGCTCCGCAAGGCCTACGGGCTCGGCGCGATCGCCATGGCCGCCGGCGACTTCCACGGCTGCGTGTTCACCGTCGCGTGGCCGACCGGCGAGTTCGGCTCGATGGGGTTCGAGGGCGCGGTCAAGCTCGGCTACCGCAAGGAGCTCGAGGCGATCGCCGACCCGGCCGCGCGCCACGCTGCCTACGAGGCGATGGTCGCCAAGATGTACGAGGACGGCAAGGCGATCAACGCGGCGAGCTACCTCGAGATCGACGAGGTGATCGACCCCGCGGAGACCCGAAGCTGGATCCTGGCCGGGCTCGCGGCGATGCCGGCGCCCGAGCGCCGCGCCCGCAAGCGGCCGTGCATCGATCCCTGGTAGGCCGGCTCATCGCTTCAAGGTCTTCGCGACCTCGGCCACGCCATGCACGTTATGGAGGTGAGACAGGTGTCCGATCAGGTAGTCCTTGACCTGGACCTCGATCCCCGCGAGGTCGGTGACGTTCATCGCCTGCGCGTAGTCGGCGATCGCGCGCTGCTCGCCCGCCGAGTACTCGCCATCGACGTACGCGAGCAGCAGCGCGGTCTTGATGAACAGCTGCCGCAGCTCGGGGGTCGGCAGGATCGCCGCGAGGTTCGCAGGCTCGATGTTCGGCGCACGCGCGAGCGCGCCGAGATCCGCGTGGTGCTCGGTCGTCGAGTTGAAGAACTCGCCGATCATCGCCGCCTCGCGCTCGTGGACATTGCCGTCGGCGCGGGCGATCGCGTAGAGGCCGCGCGCGATCGCTTCGGCCTGATCCTCGCGAACCTCGATCTCGGGAAAGAACTCGCTCATGATCATCTCCTGTGGCCGCAACGGAGCTTGAGCTCCGCCAAACGTTTCTGGAGCTCGTCGAGAGGCAGGTGGGCATACTTGTCGGGGAGCATCCGGCGGTTCGAGGCCTCGAACACCGCGAGCAGCTCCATGTACTCCAGCATCTCGAGGTCGCGCGACGGCAAGAAGTCGGCGACCGCTTGCTGGAAGTGCTGGACCGTGATCGGCGCGTCGGGGCCGAGCTCGGCGGCGTAGTCGCTCGCGAGCAGCGCGATCGCCTCGAAGTCGGCGTTCGAGTAGCCGACGATCTTCTCCGACACCGCGGCGCGATCGCGCGGGAACTCGATGGTCGTCGCGAGCTTGTGCTTGCGGATCTGCGCCGCGATGATCTGCTCGACCTCGTCGCAGGTCTGCGGGTAGAGGAACGGGATCTTGCGGTCGAGCCGACCGGCGCGCTTGATATCGATGTCGAGCTTGTCGGGGCGGTTCGTCATCAGGATGAACAGGACGCGGCCGCGGTTCGCGGTGTCGCTCATGAACTCCTTGATCCGCGCGACGACGCGCGACCCGGTGCCGCCGTCGCCGCCGTCGTCGTCGCCGCCCGAGCCGAACGAGCGGTCGGCCTCGTCGAGGATCACGATCACATTGCCGATGCCGTGGATCACGCCGAGGATCCGCTCGAGGTTTGATTCGGTCGAGCCGACCCACTTCGAGCGAAAGCTCTTGAGCTTGATGCCGGTGAGGCCGGACTCCTTGACGAACGCCTCGGCGACGAAGGTCTTGCCGGTGCCCATCGGGCCGGTGAACAAAAGGCCCATCGGCACGCGCGCGGTGCGACCCTCGCGGATGTTCCTGGCGACCAGCGCCAGCTCGCGCTTGATCTCCTCGATCCCGCCGACCACCGAGAAGTCGTGCGCCGGCTCGACGAACTCGATCAGGCCGAAGCACTCGCGCTCGATCACCTCGCGCTTGCGCTTGCCGATCAGCCGCAGGATCTCCTCGTGCGGCTCTTCGCGAACCCCGGCCGGGGCACCGGCAGGAGTAGGCCCGACCAGCTGCTGGATCTCGTCGCGCGGCATCCCCTGGGTCACCGCCGCGAGCTTGCGGGCGCGGGCCTCGTCGGGGACGAGCGTCTTGATGAACCGGTAACGCGCCTCGGGATCATCGTCACCCGGGGGCGCCGGTTGCAGGATCGACTTGAGCTGGACCGACTTGAGCCCCGCCGTGATCGCCGCGAGCCGCTCGATCGCGGCCGGCTCGAGCGCCGGGTTCACCTTCCGGATCACCGCCTTGCG
>DATBBB010000066.1:0-26735 GCA_036271215.1 Kofleriaceae bacterium
CACTTGCAACTCCGCGCGTGCCTCGTCACTCATCCGATACGATGGAAGCTTCTCGGAGCGTTCCGCAGCTGCGTTGATGACTGCCATCAGCGACGACGTACTCATGTTGCTTTCCTTTCTTCGACGACCATGGGCAGACGCTTCCTAGACAACCGTCTGAGGACCTCGTCTTCTTTCTCCAGGTACATATTCGGCGACGCCCATCTGCGGGGCAGCTGCGTCGCTCTGCGAGCTTCCCACCGGACCCATCCATTGCCATCTCGCCGTTCGGGCATCTGGAACGCCTCCGTATAGAACCGCGGCGCGATGCCTGTGAACGCCAGAAATGGAACCCGATCGGGCTGCTCTCGGTCGACCACGATCGAGTCGTCGAACATCTCCGACGCCCTGCTCTTCGGATACGGATCCACGAAGAACACCTCCTTGATCCCCGATGACACGATGTGCTTTGCGCATTCGTGACAAGGGAACGCGGTGACGTACATCGTGCACCCCTTGAGCGAGACTCCGCGCCGCGCAGCCGACGTGATCGCTGCCATCTCGGCATGCACGGCTCGCATGAACTCGATGATGTCTCGAATCAGCGCTCGCTCGGAGAGCGAGATCGGATCACCTTCCGCAGCCTGCAGCTTCCCCAGCAACGCCTCGCTGACCGTCCGGTCGAGGAGCGACTGGACGTCCAGCGCAGCCAGGTCGGCTCTCAGCCACTGCTTCGCGCGAAGCCGTCCCAGGAGATCCGCGAGCAATGAGTCGGTCAGAAGCGTGGTGGAATCGAACGGACGCTGGTGATCGCGCCAATCACCTTCATCGCCTTCCCAGTATTCGCCACCCCCGTACTTGGGGACCTCGTTGGTACCGACGGCCACGCAATCCCCATCGGAGGCAACACAGGCGCCCACCTGTCGACCCGGCGAAGCCGAGCGAAGTGACGCCCCGTACGCGAGGAACATCCCCAGCTCGTGGCGCGATGGAGTCCGGAACGGATGCGCAAACAGGATCTCGACAAACCGCACGACGGAGTCCTTCAGCTTTCGAGGGCTCGCATCGAGAAACACGTCGGCCATTGGAAATGTATCTCTATACATTCTGGCCATGCGAGACCCCGCGCTCTCGCTCATCGCGCTTGATCAGCGCCTCTGCTTCCGATCGGAAGTTATCGAACCCTGCCAGACGAGATTCACCGATCTTCTTCGACAGCGTGTCGAGCTGAACATCCCGCGACGCGTACGCGGCCACGATGTAGCAACTTCCGCCATAGACCTCGCGAAGTCGTCGCACTTCGGATTCTGTCTTCAGTGACCGAATGATGTAAGCGACCCGCGGGATGGGTTTCTCGCCGTGCTGCTCGGCGGGAAGTTGCGCATGGTGCTCGCGCCTGAGCTGTTGAATCTGACCAACCGCGATCATGGCCAGACCATCGAGCCCGATATCGCATCGAACTCGATTTCCAAAATCCATGCGATCGGCAATGCGACGCTCGTACGCGCGCTCCTCCTTCAACGTCCAGCCCTTGATGTGCAGCGCGGCGGCCGCATCAATGACGTTGACCTCCTTTGCGCGATAGCCGACCGCTAGCAAGGCGGTCCGGATCTCATCCGCCACGTCGCCAAGGTTCACCCCCACCGGGGCCACCAACCCGAGGACCAGTTCGGGTCCTGTTTGGCCAGGTCCCGCTTGCCCAGGTCCCATTTGATCGAGCGCTGCCACAGACGAACCCTACGACGATGGTCAGGCAAGTCCATGACCGGAACAACAAACGCGCCACGAAGTCGCCGACTGGTGCAGATCTCGGGTCAACTCTCTGATTTAACTCATATAGCTTCGATGACTTCAGGGCGCTGACGCTCTACAGATCCGAGCACCGAAACCTGCGAGCGATGCATGCTCATCGCGGCGCCGGGCTGCCGCGCGCGGCGATTTCTTCCGGCTGCCGGCCGTGGCATACCCTGTGCCGCCATGGCAAAGCGTTTCAAGGCAGCAATCATTGGAGGCAGCGGGTACGGCGGCGCCGAGATGGCCCGCCGGCTGCTCATGCACCCCGACGTCGAGCTCGTGCGGGTGGCGTCGATCGACCACGTGGGGGAGCCGCTCGGCGCGGTCCACCCCAACCTCGACGGCGCCACCGAGCTGGTGTTCGAAGATCTCTCGCCTGCCGAGGCGGCCCGGGGCTGCGACGTCGCGCTGCTCGCGCTGCCGCACAAGGTCACCGCCGCGAAGGTCCCCGAGCTGATCGCCGCGGGGGTCAAGATCGTCGACATGTCGGGCGACTTCCGGCTGCGCGACGCCGCGACCTACGAGAAGTTCTACGGCGCCAAGCACCCGCACCCCGAGCTGCTCGGGACGTTCGTGTACGGCCTGCCGGAGCTCAACCGCGCCGCGATCCGCGCCGCCAGGTACGTCGCGTCGCCGGGCTGCTTCGCGACCGCGATGGAGCTCGCGCTGCTGCCGCTCGCGCGCGCCGGGCTGCTCGACGGCGCGACGATCCACGTCACCGGCATCACCGGCTCGTCGGGCTCGGGCATCGCGCCCGGCGCCGGTACCCACCACCCCAGCCGCGCCGGCAACCTCAAGACCTACAAGCCGCTCGAGCACCAGCACGTGCCCGAGGTCGTCCAGCTGCTCGGCGACGCCGGCGCCAAGGACATCGCGCTGCGGTTCGTGCCGGTGTCGGCGCCGCTGACCCGCGGCATCTTCGCGACCTGCTTCCTCGAGCTCGACGCCGCGGTCGACGCGGCGCGGCTGTCGACCCTGTTCGACGAGACGTTCGCGCGCGAGCCGTTCACCCGGCGGCCCAAGCACCGGTTGCCCGAGGTCGTCGCGGTCGCCGGCTCGAACTTCATCGAGGTCGGGTTCGCGGTCGGCCCGGCGCCCGGTTCCGGCCACGGCAAGCGCACGGTCACCTGCTTCTCGGCGATCGATAACCTGATCAAGGGCGGCGCCGGCCAGGCGATCCAGAACATGAACATCCTGCTGGGCTGCGACGAGCGGGCCAGCCTCGAAGACGTCGGGAACTGGCCGTGACCCGCCCGATCATCGTCAAGATCGGCGGCGAGGTCGTCGGCTCCGGAGAGGCCGCGGTGCTCGCCGGCGACCTCAAGGTGCTCGTCGACGGCGGCGCGCGGATCGCGATCGTCCACGGCGGCGGGCCGCAGGCGACCGAGCTGCAGAAGCGGCTCGGGCTGCCGACCACGCAGATCGCCGGCCGCCGGGTCACCGACGCCGCCACGCTCGACGTCATGAAGATGGTGCTCGCCGGCAAGCTCAACGTCGATCTGTGCGCGACCCTGCTCGCCGCCGGGCTGTCGCCGGTCGGCCTGCACGGCGCGTCGGGCCACGTGATCCAGGCGGTGCGCCGGCCGCCGAAGCTCTACCCGTCGGCGGGCCCCGAGCCGGTCGACCTCGGCCACGTCGGCGACGTCACCGGGTTCAACCTCGCGTTGCTCGAGACCCTATGGGCCGCCGGGCACCTGCCGGTGATCGCCTGCCTCGGCGCCGACGCCGTCGGCGGGATCTACAACATCAACGCCGATCTGGTCGGTAACCAGCTCGCCGCCGCGCTCGAGGCCGAGCGGCTGTTCCTGGTGACGTCGACCCCGGGCGTGTTGCGCGACGTCAACGACCCCGGGTCGCGGCTGACCCGGCTGACCTGCGCCGAGGCGCGCCAGGCGATCCACGACGGCATCGTCACCGGCGGCATGATCGCCAAGCTCGAGGAGGCGATGGCGGTGATCGACCAGGGCGTCGGCGCGATCCACATCCTCGGCAAGCTCGCCGCCGGCGACCTCGTGCGCGCGGTCCGCGAGCCGGGCTCGGTCGGCACGACCCTGGTGTGATGGCGCAATCTGGCACGATCAGGCACTGACCATCATATACTATCTGATCGAGACGTGGATTCTGCGTGAGAGTCACACCACGATTGCGGCGATGCCATATTTTGCGTCGATTCCGCCACATTGTGAACGAGCCTATGACGAGGCGACCGTTTAGCATCGAATCATGGTCGGGACCTCGGCGCGGCACGAGCTCGAACCGCCGACCGTCCGCGACGGGCGGCGCGCCACCCCGCCCGCGCACCGGCTGCGCCCCGGCACCGAGCTGGCCGGCCGCTATCGCGTGCTCGGCGTGCTCGGGGAAGGCGGCTGGGGCGTCGTGTACCGTGCGCGCGATCTCACGCTCGAGCTCGACGTCGCGCTCAAGGTCCTGCACCCGAGCATCGCGTCCGACCCCAGCCGCGCCGCCGCGTTCCGCAACGAGGTTCGCGTCGCCCGCATGGTCACCCACCCCAACGTGTGCCGGCTGCATGACCTGGTCGAGGCGTCCGGCGCGTGCTTCATCACGATGGAGCTCGTCGCCGGCGAGGCGCTGTCGGCCCGGATCGCGCGTGGCCCGCTGCCGCTCCCCGAGGCGCTGCGCATCCTGCGCGACGTGGCGAGCGGGCTGGCCGCGGCCCACGCCGCCGGGATCATCCACCGCGATCTCAAGCCGGCGAACGTGCTGCTCGCCGGCGATCGCGCGCTGATCGCCGACTTCGGCATCGCCTGCGAGCGCCGCGCCTGCGAGCGCCGCGTCGCGGGTGCCGGCCCGCTCACGGTGGTCGGCACCCGCGGCTACATGGCGCCCGAGCAGGCGACCGGCGCGGCGATCGATGCCCGGATCGACGTCTACGCGCTCGGCCTGCTCGCGATGGCCCTGGTCACCGACCAGCGCGCTTCGCAGGCGATCAACCGCACCGTCCACGCCAGCGACGACCTGCCACCGGCGATCATCGATCCCACGCCGTGGCTCGACGGCGTCGATCCGGAGCTCGCCGCCGTGATCCGCGACTGCCTCGCGATCGCCCCCGGTGACCGTCCGCGCGACGCCGGCGCCGTGCTGCCCCGCCTCGAGGCGCTCGCGCCGACCGCGCGGTTGCTCGCGGCCCCGCCCGCCGCGGCGCGGCTCCTCGCGGCCACGATCACCGCCCCGACCGCCGCCGCGATCGCCACCACGCCCGCCACCGCGCCCGCCGCGCCGGTGGCCCGGCTCGATCGCGCGGTCGCCCGGTGGCACCGCCGGCTCATCGTCCCCGGCGTGCTCGGCACCGCGGTCCTGCTCGCGCTCGCCTGGCTCGCCGCGCATGCCGTCCGCTGATCGGCTCGCAGGTTGCTGAGACCCCCCGGTTGCCGACTCCTGTCGGCAAATCGGATCAAGGTTTCCGGCGGCCTGCTACGCAGTACGGACCGCCGCGGCGTCGGCCAGCCCGAGCTCCTCGATCGCGAGCTCGCGCATGCGGAACTTCTGGATCTTGCCGGTCACCGTCATCGGGAACTCCGCGGTCAGCTTCCAGTAGCGCGGGATCTTGTAGGTCGCGATCTTGCCGGTGCAGAACGCGGTGAGCTCGCCGGCGGTGACGCTGTGTCCGGCCTTCGGACGCACCCAGGCCATGACCTCCTCGCCGTACTTGAGGCTCGGCACGCCCACGACCTGGGCCTCGGCGATCGCCGGGTGGGTGTGGAGGAACTCCTCGAGCTCGCGCGGGTAGACCTTCTCGCCGCCGCGGACGATCATGTCCTTGATCCGGCCGACGATGTTGACGTAGCCCTCGGCGTCCATCGTCGCGAGGTCGCCGGTGTGCATCCAGCCGGCGCGATCGATCGCCGCCCGGGTCGCCGGCTCGTCGTTCCAGTACCCGAGCATCACGCTGTAGCCGCGGGTGCACAGCTCGCCGCTGGCGCCGCGCGGCACGATCTGCCCGGTCTCCGGATCGACGATCTTGATCTCGATGTGGGGATGGGCCCGGCCGACCGTGGTGACCCGCTTTTCGAGCGGATCGTCGGTCGCGCTCTGGGTCGAGACCGGCGAGGTCTCGGTCATCCCGTAGCAGATCGTGACCTCGCGCATCCCCATCCGCGCCTGCACCGCGCGCATGACCTCGATCGGGCAGGACGCGCCGGCCATCACGCCGGTGCGCAGGCTCGACAGATCGTGCGACGCGAACGACGGGTGCTCGAGCTCGGCGATGAACATCATCGGCACGCCGTACAGCGACGTGCAGCGCTCGGCGGCCACGGTCTCGAGCACGACCAGCGGTTCGAACGCCTCGCCCGGCACCACCACGCAGGCGCCGGCGGTCACGCACGCCAGGTTGCCGATCACCATGCCGAAGCAGTGATAGAACGGCACCGGCACGCACACCCGATCTCGATCGGTGTAACTCAGGATCTGGGCGATGAAATAGCCATTGTTGAGCACGTTGTGGTGCGACAGCGTCGCGCCCTTGGGGAACCCGGTGGTGCCCGACGTGTACTGGATGTTGATCGGGTCGTCGAACTGCAGCGCGGCCTCGCGCGCCGCGAGCTGCTCGTCGGTCACCCCGGCGCCACCGGCGATCAGCGCGGCCCAGTCGTCCTCGAACACGATCGTCTGGCGCAGCGCCGGGCAGCGCGCGCGGACCTCGGCGAGCATCGCGACGTAGTCGTTGTGGCGGAACCCGCGCGCCATCGCCAGGACGCTGATCCCGGCCTGATCGAGCACGTACGCCAGCTCGGTCGACTTGTACGCTGGATTGATATTGACCAGGATCGCGCCGACCCGCGCGGTCGCATACTGCATCACCACCCACTCGAACCGGTTGGGCGACCACACGCCGACGCGATCGCCGCGCGCGATGTTGATCGCGAGCAGCCCGCGCGCCGCCGCGGCCACGGCGTCCCACAGCGCGCGATAGCTGGCACGATAGCCCTGCGACCGCACGACCAGCGCCTCGCGATCGGGGAACCGAGCCACCGTGCGGCGGAGCGCATCGCCGATCGTCTCGCCGAGCAGCGGGACGCAGCTGGTGCCGTGGGCGTAGCTTGCGTGCGAGGCTGCGGTCATGTCGCGAAGATACCCCGCAGCCCCGGTGCCGGGCGCGATATCCCCGCCAAACCCAGCCGCTCCTACAAGGCCGCAGGCGCGCCGTCATCAGCGAGCCCGGCTCCACCTGGTCCCGCTCGACCGACTGCTGCTTACAGCCGGGTAGCGCCCCGCCGCCCCGTCCGCGCACACAGTGCATCGAGCGTGCTGATGCGCCGCAGGGTAAAAGATCACACGATTGCTAACTGGCTGTGAGTACTCGAGCGGGAATCGCAAACAACGCCCAACAGCGTGCATGAAACATGCAATTGCGGCTGCACCATGATGAAGGCAGTGGAGCTCAGATCGTTGGTGGCCGCGAAGCTCGGCGAGCACGCGCAGGATCTTCGACCCGAGCGCTACCGGGTCAGCTATGGCGACGAGCTGCCGCTCGCGGCGTACTGCGAGCTACTCACGATCGCGAAGCGCGGATCGCGCAGCCAGCAGCAGGACATTCGTGAACGGCAGGGTGAGCTGCTGCTCGAGCTGCATTGCCATCTGGGCAGGATCTGGCGCCTGGTCGCGCCCGATCCGACCGACGAGACGGCGCTCGACCAGAACTTCGCCTGGGGCATGGCGATCGCGATCCAGCGCTATCGCGATCACTACGTGACCTCCGAGACCTGGCGGCGAGAGCTCGCGGCGATCGATTGTAGCGATTACCGGCCCAGCGATCACTGGCGCAGCGATCGCTGGCGCAGCGATCGCTGGCTCGCGCTGGCCGCGGAGCACGAGGCCGCCGGACATCTGTTCCGGACCAACGCGGCGCTGGCCGCCGCGCGGTGGCTCGATCCTGGGCCCAGGACGGCGACCGCGGCGGCCGAGATCACCCGCGGCCGGTGTGCCGCGCCGGTGCCGCCGCGGCTGCGCGACCAGCCCAAGCCCGGGTTTCGCGACGCCAAGCTCCACGACCGTCACTGGCGCGCGTGGGAGATGAAGGAGGTCGTGCTCGACGTGCCGTCGCTGATCGCGTATGCATGTGACGAGAACTTCTGGGTTCGGGCGCGGATCTATCGCTCGCTCGGCCAGCAGCCCATGATCGCGGCGGTGCCGGTGCTCGTCGAAGGCCTGCTCGATCCGCACCCGTTTGCGCGCGCCCAGGCCGCCCGGTCGCTGGGCTGGATCGGCGCGCCGGTCGCGCTCGACTCGCTCCACCAGCTCGCCGGCGACGATCCGTCCGCGGATGTCCGCCGCGCCGCGCGCCAGGCCGCGGAGCGCATCGTGGGCTACTGGCTGTTCTACGGCGAGCACGAGGCGATCGCCGCCCGGTCACCACGCGGGCGGTTCGAATGGCTCCGCCAGCTCGCCGCGCACGATCTCGGCGGGCTCGCCGATGAGCTGCTGAGCTGGGATCCGGACGCCGGCATCCCGCGCCCCGACCACGACGCGCTCGCCAATGATCTCAGGCCGTTCTCGCTCGCTCCCCGCCCGGGGCACCCGTACCACGAGTACAGCTCCTACTTCTGCGAGGCCGAGGCGTTCGAGGCCGACGTCGCACGCACCGACCCGGAGCGCGAGCCCGACGACATGCTCGCGCTCTATGCCGTGAGCAAGCACGGGCGGTGCGCCGCACGCGCCGCCGATCTCGCGACCGCACCCGGCGCGATCGGCTGGAATGCCCGCCGCGCCCTGCGCGCCCTGCGCCTGCCGGCTTGAAGCGATCATCGCCGCGGTGGCGCGCGGCGAACGTTAGTCCGGCAGGGTCGCCTTGCCCGCGTCGAGGCGGATCAGGGTGCGCTGGGCGGCCTGGCGCACGCCGGTGGCGACGCGCTCGATCACGCGATCGGTGATGCGGGAGAAGCCGAGCAGGCGGGCGGCGTCGCGGACCAGGTCGTTGGCGACGATGCCGACGGCGCGCTCGACCACGATGCGGGCGGCGGCGGCGATCTCGGACAGCGGGACCTCGTCGATCTCGCGGCGCGCCGAGGCGCCCTGACCGGCGACGCGGACCACCGGGACGCCGGTCGGGTCCTGATCGAGGCGCCAGATCACGTCGGCCTCGTCGCCCCAGCGGCCGCGGCCGACCAGCGCGGCGCGGACCTGGTCGGTCACGCGCTGGGTCAGCCGGCCGATGCCGAAGTACGCACCGACCCGGCGGGCCAGGACGTCGACGTGCATCGGCGCCTCGGCGGCGAGCACCTGATCGATGATCTTGCCGAGCTCGGGCAGGTGGCGCGCGGCGAACAGATCGTCGGGCGCGCGGCGCCCCGCGGGGATCGCGGCGGCGAGGTAGGGGCCGATCGCGATCGTGTTCTTGGCGATCCGGATCGGCGCGCTGCCGGCCGCGATCGGCGCGCTGGTGTCGCCGAGCACGCGGGCCACGACGTCGGTCGGGCCGGAGCCGGCGGCGACCGGCTGGGCCGCGAGCCGGCTGCGCGACGCCGCGCGCCCGGCCGGCACCATGGGCTGCGCCGCCGGGGCCGGCGAACCGGGCGAGACCTGACGCCCCGAACCGGCCACCGGGGGCGCGGTGCGCGCACGTGCCGCCGGGGTCCGCGCGGCGCCCGCGGCGGTGCGGCGCTGGCGGCTCGCCGCCACGGCAGCGGTGATCGCGCCGTGGGCGCGCTGGATCTCGCGCTCGGGGTCGGCCCACCAGTCGAGCGACCAGATCCGGTGCAGGCGCCAGCCGAGCTGGCCGAGCACCTGGGCGCGCAGCCGGTCGCGATCGCGCGCGGCCGGGGCGCTCGCGTAGGCCACGCCGTCGTGCTCGATCGCGAGCACGTAGCGGTCGGGGTCGCTGGGATCGACGACGGCGAGGTCGATCTTGTACGCGCCGCAGCCGACCTGGTGGCGCACGGTCCAGCCGCGCTCGACCAGCGCCCGCGCGACCGCCGCGGTGATCGGGCTCGCCGCCGGAGCCTCGCTCGCCGGAACCTCGACGCCCTCGGGGCCCCCGACACCCCCGGGGACCTCGACGCCCTCGGGGCCCCCGGGGACCTCGGGGCCCCCGGGGACCTCGGCGCGCCCTGCATCAGCCGCCCGCGCGGCGCCGCCACCGGCGCGCGCGAACGCGAGCAGCGCCGCGAGATCCTGGACGCCCTGCCCCGCCGCGCCGGCGCCCTGCGCGATCAGCGCCTCGGGCGTGACGCTCGAGACCACGATCAGCTGCTCGCGCGCGCGGGTGATCGCGACGTTGAGCCGGCGCTCGCCGCCGCGCTGCGCCAGCGGGCCGAGCTGCAGCGACAGCGCACCGCCGGCGTCGGGGCCATAGCCGACCGACAGGATCACGACGTCGCGCTCGTCGCCCTGGATGGTCTCGAGGTTCTTGACCACCACCGGCTCGCCGGCCTGCGCCGCCTCGAACCACGCGTCGAGCTCGGGGTCGTCGGCGCGCGCGGCATCGAGCAGATCCTCGATCAGCTCCTGCTGCGCCCGCGAGAACGTGACCACGCCGATCGAGCGCTCGCGCTGCGCCGGATCGCGCAGCCGGCCGAGGACCTCGGCGACCACCGCCTCGGCCTCGATCCGGTTCTGCCGGGTCCCGCCGCGATCGTAGACCCCGTCTACCCGGCGCCAGCTCACGCCGAAGTCCGGCGAGCCATGCGCGGTCGGGAACACCTGGAGCCGGTCGCCGTAGTAGCGCCGGTTGGCGAACGCGATCAGATCCTCGTGCCGGCTGCGGTAGTGCCACGCGAGCCGGAGCTCGGGCAGCCGGCGCGCCACGCAGTCGTCGAGCACGCTCTCGAGCTCGACCGGATCGAGCCCCGCGGCCGAACCGGCGCCGGCCGCAACGCCGTCGCCATCCTCTCCGCCGTCGGCGTCGCCGCGCCCGGCCTCGAAGAACCGGGTCGGCGGCAGCTGGCGCGAATCCCCGACGATCACCGCCGCCTCGCCGCGGGCCAGCGCACCGATCGCGTGGGCGGTCGGCAGCTGCGACGCCTCGTCGAACACGACGACATCGAACCGCGGCAGCGCCGGATCGAGGTACTGCGCGACCGACAGCGGCGACATCAGCAGGCACGGCGCGAGCCGCGGCAACAGCGTCGGGATCTCGGCGAACAGCCGGCGCAGCGGCCGGTGGCCGCGCTGCTTCTTGGTCTCGTGCAGCAACGTCCCGAGCTCGCCGCCCGGATCCGCGGTCACCCGCGGCACGCGCTCGGCGAGCCGGACCAGCGCGCGCGACCGGACCAGCGCGAGCGCCGCCCGATCGAGATCGGCGAACGCCGCGACGTGCGCGTGGTGCGCCGCGCCGTGGAACTGCGCCAGCGCCGGCGTGTCGGCGAGCTCGGCGTCGGCCCACGCGAGCAAGGTCGCGCGCTCCCACGCCGCCGCCAGCTCCGCCGCGCCGAGATCGCCGCGCTCGATCGCCGCCACCGCGGACCCCACGCCGGCCGCGAGCGCCTCGCGCCGCGCTCCGTGGAACGCGACCCAGTCGCGCATGCCGTCGAGCGCGTGGCGCAGCGCCTCGATCCGCTCGCCCAGCCCGGTGAGGTGCTCGTCGCCGGCGCCGAGCGTCACCGCGTCGATCCCGGTCGCGTCGGCGAGCGCCGCCAGCGCCGGCCGCCAGCGCCCGACCGCGTCGGCGAGCCGCACCAGCCGCGCCAGCTCCGCGCCCCCCGGGGCGTCGCCACCGCCGGCGGAGCGCGCGCCATCGGTGCCGGTGCCGGTGCCGGTGCCCGCGCCCGTGCCCGCGCCCGCGCGTTGCGCGGCCGTCGCATCTCCGGGGCTCGCCGCGACCTGGGCGACCAGCGCGCGCCACGCCGCCGCCCGGCCCGCGTCGCCGAACCCGATCTCGACCGCGTCGAACGCGCGGCGCAGCTCGGCGGCCCAGCCGACCGCGGCGTCGATCCTGGCGATCTCGAGCGCGAGCGGATCGCCGCCGAGCGCGCCGAACCACCGGCGCGCCGGCTCGGCCGCCGCGGTCAGCGCCGCCCGCGCCGCGCGCTCGGCGATCACCGACTCGAGCGCGGTGATCGCCGCCTCGTCGGTCTCGAGCATGCCCGGCATCGCCGCGGCCTGGATCGCCGCGCGGACCTCGCGCAGCGCCAGGAACCGCAGCGGCGCGACGCGGTGGGTCCACCGCCGCAGCTGCGCCCACAGCGCCGGCGCGTCGAGCTCGGCGACCGAGTCGGTGAACCGATCGTTGACCTCGGTCGCGAGCGCGCGGTGGCGGTTCGCCAGCGCGAGGAACGCGCCCGGATCGCGCGGGACCTCGAGGTTGCCGGTGCCGCGCGCGCGGATCAGCGCGATCCGCTCGGCGAGGTCGTCGCCGCGCGCCGCGCGCAGCTGGGTCAGGAGCTCCGCGCCGGGCCGCGGCGACGCCGCCGCCAGCGCCGCCAGCGCGCCGAGCGCCTCGAGCTGATCGCGGGTCCGCGCGACCAGCCCGGGCACCACGCCGGCGACCGCGGCGACCGCCTCGCCGAGCCCGGTGGCCGCCGCCTCGGCCTCGGCGAGCGCGGCGAGCGCGCGCTCGCGACCGTCGAGCGGCCAGCGCGCCATCACCGACGCTCGCCACGGGTGGGCCGCCACCGGCTCGACCGGGACCGCCGCCTCGGCGAGCCGGGCGACCGCGAGCTTGCGGCGCTCGAACCCGGCGCGATCGAGCCCGGTCGCGTCGCGCTCGGCGAGCGGGGCGCGCGGCGCCGAGCGCAGCTCGACCAGCCGGCCGAGCACCTCGTGCAGCGAGCGCCCGAACGGCCCCACGCGGTGCAGCGCGGCGACGTGGGCGTCGAGCGCGGCGCGCAGCTCGACCAGCCGGCCGTCGTCGCCGCCCGCCGGTCCGAACCCCGGACGGAACGCGCGCTCGAGCACGCGGCCGAGCTGCGCGACGACCTGCGCGCGCACCGCCTTGTGCGAGTGCAGCTCGAGGCAGAACTCGCCGAGCCCGACCGCCGCGAGCCGCTGCTGCACGACCTCGAGCGCGGCGCGCTTGTCGGTCACGAACAGCACGGTCTTGCCGCGCGCCACGCAGTGGACGATCAGGTTCGCGATCGTCTGCGACTTGCCGGTGCCCGGCGGGCCCTGCAACACGAAGCTCGCGCCGGCCCCGGCCGCGGCGATCGCCGCGAGCTGGCTCGCATCGGCGTCGAGCGGGGCGAGCACGTCGGCCGCCGCGGCGGCGCTCGCCACCAGCGCATCCTCGGCCGCGACCGTCGGCTGCGCGAACGCCAGGCCGTCGCCGGCCGCCAGGTGCGCGACCACCGGGCTTGCCGCCAGCTCGTCGGCGCGCGCGTCGAGGTCGTTCCACATCACGAACGTGCCGAACGCGAAGATCCCGAGCTGCGCCGCGCGCTCGACCCGCCAGCCCGGGCGGGTCACGGCGATCGCCTCGGCGGCCTCGAGCAGCCCGGCGAGCTCGAGCTCGTCGCCGCCGTCGGCCCCACCGGGCACCGCCAGCACCACGCCGAACTCGCGGCGCAGCTTCTCGACCAGCGTCAGGTTCAGCCGCGGCTCGAGCCCCGGCGCCTCGACGATCCGCAGCGCGCCGCCCAGCTCGCGCTCGAGCTCGACCGGCCACAGCACGAGCGGTGCGCTGCGTTGCACCGGCGCGGCGGCCCGCCCGCGCGGCGCCGCCGGGACCTGAGCTGAGACCTGAGCTGAGACCTGAGCTGAGACCTGATGCGCCTCGGTATCCGCGAGCTGTGCTGCGGCGGACCGCACGCGTGGCACCGCCGGGACCTGCGCCGAGATCGGATGCGCCTCGGTGTCCGCGAGCTGCGCCGCACGCGCCACGCGCGCCGCATCCACCGCCGGCACGACCGGCGCCGCCGCAAGTTGCGCCTCGAGCGCGTCGTGCGGCACCAGCGCCGTGTCGGCGTCGGGCGACGCGTCGGCATCGACCTCGACCGCCGCGTGCCGCGCGGTGTCCGCGCGCAGGATCGCCTCGACGTCGGCACCGGCCAGCGCATACGGCGCGGTGTCCACGCTGGCGACTTCTTCCGGCGCCGCGCTCACATCGAGCTCCGCACCCGCGTCCGCCGCCTCGCACCACGTCAGCATGCCGAGGCCGAGCCACAGCGTGTGCACGCCGCCGTCGGCGAGCTGGGTCCGCGCCGCGCGCCGGATCGCGACCAGCCGGCGCGCCAGCTCGCCGGCGACCAGCGGCGTGCCCAGCCGGTGCAGCGGCTCGGCGCCGGCCGCGCGGAGCCCCGGCTCGATGATCAGCGCCGCGCCGTCGGCGAGCGCCGCCGCGATCCGCACCGGGTCGACCGCCGGCAACGGGATCGTCGTCTTGCCGTCCTTGACGTCGAGCAGGCGATTGCCCGCCGACAGATCGAGGAGCGAACGCTTCCACCGTTCGAGGCGCGCACGTGCAGCTGGGTCGATCACGACGACAATCTACGCCAACCGCGCCGTTCTCCGACGACAACTCGCGGGCCGAGCCACGCCGGAGAGATCCCGCGGGGATCTGCACCGCGCCGGAGTCGCGCCGGAGTCGCGCCGGAGTCGCGCCGGAGTATGGTTTCGCCGTGCAGCTCGCCCGGCCGGTGTCTCCCCTCGAGCGGTGGTCGCTCGACCCCGCGGTCGTCCACTTGAACCACGGCTCGTACGGCGGCTGCCCGATCGCCGTCACCGAGGCTGCGACCGCGTGGCGCACCCGGCTCGAGGCGGCCCCGATGCAGTTCATGGTGCTCGACTGGCAACCCGCGCTCGATCACGCCCGCGCGCAGCTCGCCGGGTTCCTGCGCGCCGACCCCGCGCGCCTGGTGTTCGTGCCCAGCTCGACCACCGGCGTGGCGATCGCGCTGGCGTCCGCCGAGCTCGCCGCCGGCGACGAGATCCTCACCACCGATCACGCGTACCGCGCATGCATGAACCAGCTGCGGCGGCTCGCCGCCGCCCGCGGCGCGACGATCTCGGTGGCCAAGGTCCCGCTACCGTTCGACGCCGGCGCGATGCTCGACGCCGTCACCCGCGCGATCACGCCGCGCACCCGGCTCGCGCTGTTCGATCACATCACCAGCCCGACCGCGCTGTGCCTGCCGATCGAGCCGCTGGTCGCGGTGTGCCGCGCGCGCGGCATCGCCACCGTGGTCGACGGCGCCCACGCCCCCGGCCAGCTCGCGCTCGACGTCGGCGCGATCGGCGCGACCTGGTACATCGGGAACAACCACAAGTGGCTGTGCGCCCCCAAGGGCACCGGGTTCCTCGCGATCGCCGACCACGCCCCGGCGCACCCGGTCGTGACCTCGCACGGCGCCAGCCCCGAGTACGGGCCCGCCAACCGGCTGCACGCCGAGCTCGACTGGAGCGGCACCCACGATCCCTCGCCGCACCTCGCGGTCCCGGCGGCGCTCGAGGTCGTCGGCCGCGAAGGCGGCGGCTGGCCCGCGATCCACGCCCGCAACCACGCGCTGGTGCTCGAGCTCCGCGATCGCCTGATCGCCGGGCTCACCGGCCGCGCCACCCGGCTCGCCCCCGACGACGCGCTCGGCTGCATGGCCGCGGTCCCGATCCAGCTCCCCGCCGGCACCGCGGCGTTCGCGCTGCAGACCCAGCTGTTGCGCGACGGCTGGGAGATCCCGATCGTCGACGTCCCCGGCAACCCGCTGGTCCGGCTGTCGGCGCACCTCTACAACCACGCCGGCGAGGCCGACGCGCTCGCCGCCAAGCTGCGCTCGCTCGGCGTCACGCTGCGCTGAGCGCGGCGCCGATCCCTAGATCTTCTTGTTGCGGCGCTGCTGGAACGAGTACGGCCGGTGCGATTTCTTGTCGCCATCGTCGCCGCCGTCGGCATCGATCGGCGTCCCCGCGAGCGGCTCCTCGGCGCCGGGCCGGAACTTGATCGACGCCATCGGGCTGTCGCCGACCAGCACGCGATCGCCCGAGCCGAGCAGATTATCCATGCCCTCGAGCTTGTCGATGTCGTCGAGGATGTCGTCGACCGTCGCGTAGCGCTCGCTGCGCGAGTCCCGCGTCATGCGGTCGAAGATGTCGTCGATGCCGCGCGGCAGGTTGGGGTTGATCTGCGACGGCATCGGCGAGCGCCGGCCCGGCAGCTTCCGGGTCAGCAGCTCGTAGAAGATGATGCCGAGCGCGTAGATGTCGCCCTGCGGCCCGCTCGTCATCGGGTCCGAGTACAGCTCGGGCGCCATGTACGCGACGTTGCCCATGCCGACGTAGATCTGGCGGATCACCGCGTGATCGCGCTCGACGATCCGGGTGAACCCGAAGTCCGAGACCTTGACGTTGCCGTAGCCATCGATCAGCAGCTGCTCCGGCTTGAGCCCGCGGTGATAGACCCGCTGGGCGTGCGCCGCGCGCAGCGCGTGCAACGTCTGGAGCAGGTACTTGAACACCAGCTCGACCGGAATCTCCTCGGCGTCGTTGATCAGGCGGCGGCTCGATCCGTTCGGCGCCAGCTCGGTCACGACGTTGGGATACTCGGTCCACAGGTTGACGTCGTGGATCGGCAGGATGTTCGGGTGCGCGAGGTTGCCCCACGCGCGCACGACATCGGTGAACCGCCGGACGATCTCGTTGCGCTGGTCCTCGCTGAAGAACCCGAACAGGTCGCGGATCTCCTTGAGCGCGACCTCGCGGTTCAGCGCGACCTGGCGCGCGCGGTACACCGTGCCCATGCCGCCCGATCCGATCGAGGCCAGCTTCTCGTAGCGATTCTCGACGTCGGAGGTCAGCTGGATCTCGCCGCCTGCGACTGCCGACGGGCGACCACCCGACGTCGTCATCTTGGGATTTTCCTTTCGTGGCAGCGGTTGCGCTGCCGATTGATCTGCCCGGATATCTCGCCCTGCGCTCGCGGAGCTCATCACCACCCCGGATTGCGTTCCCATCGGGACCGCGCCCGCCGGCACCGCCATCGCGCGGCTCTGCCGCAGCTTCTTGAAGTGCGAGACCGCGCGCTCGGTGAACTCGGCGAGGTTCCCACCGTTCACCACGTTCTCGCCGTCCGGGCTGACCTCGAGGCTCTCGTTCGCACGGTCGTGGCGCAGATAGCCCGACTTCTCGAGAAACCCGATGTACTCGCTGAACGGAATCGAGACGGCGCCCTCGCAGACCCTCCGGATATCGTCATATCGGTTCTGGCGGCCGTAGCGCGCCTCCGCCATGACATTGGCGAGAATGAAGCGGGCCTCTTCGCAGAGGACTTCCTTCGTGACCTTCGCGCGGCCTTCCATCCGTCGAATTGTAGGCATCCAGCGCTGTTAGGGTCAATTCGTCGGCAGACTCTCTCGCCCCAGGCGAGCGACGAGCGGTCGATCGGCGGGCAGGATGTCCCAGGCCGCCAGGTCGCTTGCAGCCACCCATGCCAGGTCGGCGACCTCGATCGCGCGCGGTGCGCCGTCGACGATCCGGCAGGCGTAGACCAGCATGACCAGATCGAACGCCGGGTAGGCATGGAACAGCACGTCCCAGATCCGGCCGACCGCCACGGTGACGCCGATCTCTTCCTGCAGCTCGCGCTCGAGCGCCGCCACCGGGGCCTCCCCCGGCTCGACCTTGCCGCCGGGGAACTCCCATTGCAGGCCAAGCGCCTGATCTGCGCGGCGCTGTGTGATCAAGATCCGGTGATCGTCGCCGATGATCAACCCGGCGACGACCAGCTTGCGGGCCCGAGGCTCGGTCATAATAACGCCATCCGATCGACGAACGGCGCCGTGCACGGCGGTCCGTCTGCATGTAGGTACGCGAGGGTCTCGCCGGGGCGCGCGGCCAGGATCGTCGCCGACCGCGTCCCGTATGCCGGCGTGTGAATACAGGTCGCGGTCAGCTCGCGCGCGACCTCGGGCGGCAGGTGGGATGGCCCGGGCTCCTCCCCCTCCGGGGGGCCCTCGCCGCAAGGTGATTCCGATCCTTGCTCCGCTGCGGACCGGAATCGATCACTCCGGCTCGGGCCTCTCGTGTGATCGGCGAGCGCGCGCTGTAGCGCGGGGGCCAGCTCGGCCCAGGTCCGCGGCGCCCGCGCGATTGCCCTTGCCAGCCGGACGCCGCGCGGAAAGCCCTCGGCGCCGATCCGGTCATTGCACAGGACGTGGATCCCCGGGGGCAGCGCTTCGATCGTCTTGCCGGCCGTCTGGTCGGCTTCGCGGCGCAGGTACGCGATCGACACACCGCGGGCATCGCCCCACACCAGGTTCATGCTCGCGTACTGCGTGGGATCGAGCGCGGCCACATAGGCCGCCGGATCCGCCGCGGCCGCCAGCTCGCGGACCGCGAGCCCGCGCGATCGCAGCCCAGGCGACACTGCCGCCATCGCGCGCTGGTTGGTCACCGCGGCGAACCCACCATCGCGCCGGATCGCGAGCCACGTCCCGCCCGACAGCACATCGACACCGCCTGCGATGTGCGCGCCGAGCGACTCCGGTGGACGCGTCGGGCGTGCGAACATTTCGTCGCGATTCGCCGCGACGACGAGCGGTGCGTCGTCGACGACTTCGAGCAAGATTGCGATGGTGCACATCGTCGAGAAAATTGACAGCGGAGAGTCTGCACCGCGCCTTGCATGTGACGCGTCTGGCCCCTACAGTGCCGCGAGAATGAGACTGTATCCAGGGAAGGTCGACAGCATCGCGGCCGAGATCATCTCCACGCTCACGCAAGCGGGTGATATCGAGGTCAGCGATAACAACGAGGCGCAGCTCGACGCTGCTGCGGTCCTCAAGGAGTACATCCGAGTCGACAAAGAGCTGACCGAGCGCGCGAAGGATATTCTCGAAATTCGCGGCCTTCCCTACTCTCATCTCGGCCGCACCAAGCGGCAGCTCGCGGATCAAAAAGAGTTCGGGCTGGGCGAAGAAGGCCTCGCCTGGATCTCCAATCAGATGCTCGAAGCATTCATGTCATCGCGCCACGTCGAGGAAGTGTTCGCGGATGACGTGATCATGCGCCGCAAGATCAAGGACATCTGCAAGAAGCACATGCAGGTCGACGAAGCGATCGATCAAGAAGTTCGCGACCGGATCAAGAACCTCGAAGAGGGCTCCCAGGCGTGGGACGTCGAGTACGGCAAGGTGCTCGAGCAGATCAAGCACAAGCACGGCATCAAGGAGTAGCGGTCCGACCGTTACCGATGCCGCGGTGACGGCAGCAGCCGCGCGGCAGGCAGCCCGCCGCCGCGCTCGCGCAGGAACATTGCCCGGGCGCTGCGATCGACCAGCAGGCACGCCGCATTACCGGTGGCGATCGCGATGGCAAACGCAACCGCACACAGGACCGCCGCGCCGATCGCGCCGCCGATCGATATCGGCAACAGCAGCCCGAACAACAGGCCGCCGGACAGGATCGCGACCGGGGGCACGAAGATCAGCTTCGCCGCGCGCCGCGTGACCGCCTCATCCTTCCAGTCCAGCTCGCAGCGATCGCAGCGCTGGCCGGCGCCCAGCGCATGCTCGGCGCATCGCGTGGTGTTGCATCGCCTGCACGTCATCACCGGCCGGCTCGAACAGTCGCTGCAGCGTGGGGCGACCATCGATTAACTCTGCCTGCATCGCTCGCGCTGGCAAGCAGGAAACCGCCGCCGGCCGCGCACGCGCTCAACCGAGCGTAGGCGCACGGGCTTTGGCGTCTATCGAGCTCCGGCGAACCGCCGGCGAACCGCCGGCGCTAGATCGGCGAACCGCCGGCGCTAGATCGGCAGACCGAGCGCCTCGCGGACCTCGCCGACCACCATCTCGGCGAGCCGCTGGATCATCCGCTCGCCCTCCTCGACCGACGCGGCGGCCGGGGCGCCGGTGTAGGCGAGCTCCATCCCCATCGCGGAGAACGTGCTCACCCCGGCCGCGAGCTGCTTCGACAGGCTGACCGACACCGGCGCGAGCACGCTGCGCATCGCCTCGTCGACCATCTCCGGCGCCGCCGCCATCATGATCGACGTCTCGTACAGCCCGGCATGACACGCCCCGCTCTTGAACTCGGCGTCGAGCGTGCGCGCCCACCGCTTGGTCAGCGGACACGCGACGCTGACCTTGCGATCGCGGCCGTCGAGCACCGCGCGCACCGCGGCATCGTGCGCCGGCTCGAGGTGGTTATTGACCAGGCAGACGTGGCGGATGCCCTGGGCGAGCAGCCCGTCGCAGATCGCGGCCAGGTACGCGGTCAGCACCGGCGCCGGGATCGACACCGCGCCTGCGAAGCCCTGCGCGCAGTCGGTGACCCCGTACGGCACCGCCGGCGCGACCACGGCGCCGAGCGGGCCCTTCTTGGCGAACAGCTCGCACGCGCGCACGCAGGCCGCCGCCGAGATGATGACATCCGTGCCGAGCCCGAGGTGCGGTCCGTGCGGCTCGGTCGAGCCGACCGGGACCAGCGCGATCAGCGGCTTCTTGGCGTCGAGCAGCCCGCGCAGGGTCGCGGTGGTGTGGCGGGCGAGGAACTTCTCGGGCATGGCGGCGCTCCGGGCCCTACTGTAGTGCATTCCGTCGCCCAGACACGCGATCGCGTCAGGCGTCGCCGAGCTCGCCGCGGCGGTCGCGCTCGATCAGCAGCTTCTTGTCGACCTTGCCGCGGTCGTTCTTCGGCAGATCGTCGACGAAGATCACCCAGCGCGGGTACTTGTGCTTCGACAGCCGGCCCTGGACGTGGGCCTTGAGCTCGTCGGCGAGCGCCGCGCGGTCGCGGGCGCGGGCCTCGGGCCGGAGCACCACGATCGCCTTGGGCTTGAGCAGCCCCGCGTCGTCGCACGGGATCACCGCCGCCACCGACACCGCGGTGTGGCCGAGCAGGCAGTCCTCGACCTCGCGCGGCGCGACGAAGATCCCGCCGCTCTTGAACAGATCGTCGGCCCGGCCGCTGAACCACAGGTAGCCGCGCTCGTCGATGTGGAACAGATCGCCGGTCCGGCACCAGTGGCCGTGGAACGTGCTCCAGCTCTTGTTGCGGTCCTGGAAGTAGCCGTGCGCGACGCTGTCGCCCTTGACCCACAACACGCCGATCTCGTTGGGCGGCAGCGCCGGGGCGCCGGCCCCCTCGGCGTCCTCGGGCAAGATCTTCAGCGTGTAGCCCTCGACCACGCGGCCGAGCGAGCCCGGCACCACGTCGCCCGGCCGGTTCGAGCAGTAGATGTGGAACATCTCGGCCGAGCCGATGCCGTCGTAGACCTCGCCGCCGAACCGGGCGATGAACCGGCGCAGCAGCGGCTCGGGCAGCGCCTCGCCCGCCGACAGGTGGAACCGCACCGACGACAGATCGAGCCCGGGCTGGCCGGCCGCGGTGCGCTCGGCGTCGAGATCGAGTAACTTGCCGAGCATCGTCGGCACGTTGGTGACCACGGTCGCCCGGTAGCGCGCGATCGCGTCGGCCACGCTCTCGGCGGTCGGCCGCTCGCTGAACAGCCCCACCGTGGCGCCGACCGCGAACGGGAACCACAGGTTGGTGCCGGTCGCGTAGCCGAAGAACAGCCGCGGCACGCTGATCGCGACGTCGGTCTCGACGTAGCCGACGGTGCGCTTGGCGTAGACCTCGGTGTTGAACGCGAAGTCGCGGTGGCTGTGCATCGCCGCCTTGGGCCGCCCGGTCGAGCCCGAGGTGAACAGCCAGATCGCCGGATCGTCGCGCCGGGTGGCCGGCAGCGCGACCGCCGGATCGGCCTGCCCGACCGCGCCGGCGAGCGATTCGACCTGGCAGGTCGCCGCCAGCGCGGCGAGCGCGCCGCGGATCGCGACCGGCGCCTCCGGATCGTCGCCGGTGGCGGCGCCGGGGGCGAGCAGCACCGCGCGCAGGTGCGGCAGCGCGGCGAGCCGGGGCGCGAGCACCTCGGCGACCTCGGGCGTGGTCACCAGGACCGCCGCCTTGATGTAGTCGAGCACGTAGGCGAGATCGTCGGGTGGCGCGAGCGGGTTGCCCATCGCCAGCACGCCGCCGGCCGCCAAGGTCGCGAAGATCGCCCACGCGAACGACGGCAGGTCGGGCAGCACGATGTACACCCGCTGCTCGGCACGGAGCCCGTGCGCGACCAGCCAGCGCGCCAGCCCGCGCGACCGCGCCGCGACCTCGGCGTACGTCCACGCGCGATCGCCGAACCGCAGCGCGACCTTGGCGGCCTTGCCCTCGCGCTCGCGGTCGAACAGGAAGTAGTCGGCGAGGTTGAACGTCTCGGGGAACGTGACGCCGGCAGGCTCGTCGCTCATGGGGATTCCTTGGTCGCCGGGGCCGCCGGGGCCGCCGGGGCCGCCGGGGCCGCCGGGCGCGCCGAGCCCGCCCCGGCCGCCTTCGCCAGCGCGCGGCCGATGATCGTGCGCTGGATCTCGCTGGTGCCCTCGTAGATCCGCAGCGGGCGGATCGCGCGATACAGCTGCTCGACCACCGCGCCGACCATCACGCCACGGCCGCCGAACAGCTGGACCGCGGTGTCGATCACGCGCTGCGCGGCCTCGGTCGCGCCGAGCTTGGCGATCGAGACCTCGGTCGACGCCTTGGCGCCGGTGTCCTTGAGGTAGGCGGCGCGCAGCACCAGCAGCCGCGCGGCGTCGAGGTCGACCGCCATGTCCGCCAGGTGGGCCTGGACCAGCGGCTGATCGGACAGCGCCTTGCCGAACTGCCGCCGCCCGGTCACGAACCCGAGCGCCTCGTCGAACGCCCGGCGCGCCATGCCGACCGCCGCGGCGCCGACCGAGACCCGGAACGCGTCGAGCGTATCGAGCGCGAGCCGCATGCCCTGGCCCTCGTCGCCGACCCGCGCCGCCGCCGGCAGCTCCACGCCGCGCAGCTCGAGCGCCCCGATCGGGTGCGCCGCGATCGGCGTCAGCAGCCGGACCGTCACGCCGGGCGCGTCGAGCGGGACCCAGAACGCCGTCAGCCCGGCATGGCCGCGCGCCGGATCCACCGTCGCGACCACCATCGCGTGGTCCGCGATCCCGAGGTTCGAGATGAACAGCTTGTCGCCGTCGAGCCGGTAGCCGCCGCCGACCGGGCTGGCGCGCGTCGCGATCGCCGCGACATCCGACCCCGCCTCGGGCTCGGTCAGCGCGAACGCCGCGATCCCGGGGCCGCGCGCGAACCGGGGCAGCTCCGCGCGCTGCGCCGCCGACCCCGCCAGCCCGATCGCGTGCGTGCCCAGCCCCTGCACCGCCAGGATCGAATCGGCGCGCGGCGACACGTACCCGAGCATCTCGCGCGCCAGGCACACCGAGCGCACGCTGACCCGCGGCACGCCGCCCCCCACCGCCCGCGGCACCACCAGCTCGAACAGCCCGGCCCCCGACAGCGCCGCCGCCGCCGCCCGGTCGCGCGCGGCTTCGTCACCATGCGCCGCCGGCTCCTCGACCGCCGCGATCGTCCGCGCGATCTCGCGCAGCCGCGCCGCCAGCGGCGCATGCTCGGGGCCGAAGAACATCGGGAGGTCATCGCTCGACAGCCGCATCGCGGCCTCGAGTATCCATCACGCTCGCGATCGCCGCTGCCCGCCCCGATCAAATTCGCCCGGATGGCGGTCCGACGATGGCTCCGACGCACGGGGCCGACGACGCGAGAGCCGTTGGGCTATGATAGCCACGAGGCGCTCGGCTTCACGGCTGCGTATCCCATGATCGATCGCGTCCACTTCGAGAACTTCAAAAGCCTGGCCGATGTTACGATCGACCTGGGGCGGCTCACCGTGCTCGTGGGCGCCAACGGCTGCGGCAAGAGCAGCGTGTTGCAGGGGATCGCGTTGCTGTCTGCCAAGGTGCGCGCCCTCGAGCAGGTCGCCGCCGGCAGAAACGTTTCGATCTTCTCTCAGCTGTTCATGTACCGCCGACGTGCGGGTGATCTGGTCGTCGCCATGCACAGCAGCAACGGTACCGAGGCACGCGTCGAGACCCGGTTCGCAGTGGGTCAACTGACAACCGAGGACTTCGCCCGCCCCGGCGCGCCGCTGTCCAAGGAGTTTGGCTCCGTCGCTCACCTCCACCTCGACGCCAACGAGATGACGCAGACCTCGATCGCAGAAGACGAGAGCCCGCGCATGGGCGACAACGGCGGCGGTCTGCCGTCGGCGCTGGCGTGGATGAAGGGCGCCGCGGAGGACGAGTTGGCCCAGATCACGGCGGATCTGCGGCGGGTCGTACCGGGTGTGAAGCGGATCCGGACCCTGCGCGAGCGCATCACGAACCGCCGCATGGAGAAGCTGGACATCGACGGCCAGCCGATCTGGCGGCCGGTCGACGAGTCCCAGATCGGCGATCGGTTCGAGATCGAGTTCGACGACGGTTCGGAGATCCCCGCACACATGCTCAGCGAAGGCACGGTCCTCGCGCTCGGGCTGCTGACCAAGCTACGAGAGCCGAATCGGCCGAAGCTGCTCCTGATCGACGACATCGACCGCGGCCTGCACCTCGGCGCGCAGGCCAGCCTCGTCCGGGCGCTGCGCGAGCTGATGAAGCTCGACCCGGAGCTGCAGATCGTCTGCACGACGCATTCGCCGTACTTGCTCGACCTGTTCGATCCGACCGAGGTGCGCGTGCTCGCGCTCGACGCCGAGCGCCGCACCCATGTGCGCCCGCTCACCGAGCACCCCGACTTCGGAAAGTGGAAGTTCGGCACCCAGACCGGCGAGCTGTGGGCCGCGCTCGGCGAAGATTGGGTGACCGCCGGAGTTGTTGACGCCGGAGCCGCTGACCGCCGGAGCCACTGAATGACGCGGATCGCGGTGGTGGGGGAAGATGACGGCCACTTCCAGGTCGTCACGACCCTCGTCGATGATGCCCTGGTCGCCCACGTCAACTGGCTGCGAGTGGCGCCGATCGCGATCGCAGGCACGCGTGTCTCGCGGACCGCGCCGTCGTGCACGAGCGCGGCGAGCACAACTGGGCCCGCGCATTCCTCGACGAGATCACGCAACAGATCGTGCCTGCATTCGACCCTCGCCCCAGCTCGGCCTGATCAGACGCCCGCGCCCACTTCGACTACTTGTCGGCCGGGTCCGGGGCGCCGCGGAACTGCGGGGGGCGCTTGGCCTTGAACGCTTCGTGGGCCTCGCCGAAGTCGGGGTGCTGCATGCACAGGGCCTGGGCCTGGGCCTCGGCTTCGATCGCCTCGCCGAGCGCCATGGTGTGCTCGCTCTCGAGCATCTGCTTGGTCATCGCGTGGGCGAACGCGGGGCCGGCGGCGAGCCGGGCGGCCCAGTCCTGGGCCATCGCGACCGCGGCGTCGGCATCGGGGGCGACGCGGTTGACCAGGCCGATCTCGAGGGCGCGCGCGGCGGTGATGATGTCGCCGAACAGCAGGAGCTCGGTCGCGTGGCCGAGGCCGACGATCCGCGGCAGCAGGTACATGATGCCCATGTCGGCGCCGCACAGGCCGACCTTGGGGAAGATGAAGCCGAGCTTGGCGCCTGTGGCGGCGATCCGCAGGTCGCTGGCGCACGCGATGACCGCGCCGGCGCCGACCGCGGTGCCGTTGATCGCCGCGATGATCGGCCGCCGGCACGCGCGCATCGCCTCGATCAGCCGGCCGGTCGCGCGGGTGAACGCGAGCAGCGCCGGGGTGTCGCGGCCGAGCAGGTGCTTGATGATGTCGTCCTGGTCGCCGCCGGAGCAGAACCCGCGACCGCGGCCGGTGATCACGATCGCGCGCACGGCGTCGTCGCGATCGAGCGCCTCGAACGCCCCGGCGAGCTCCTCGTAGATCTCGAACGTCAGGGCGTTGAGCCGGTCCGGCCGGTCGAGCGTGATCGTTGCGACCCCGGCCGCGAGCGCGAATCCAAACGACGTCGGCGCGATCATGGTGCTCCTTCGGTGTGGCCCGCGCGGGCGATCACGGCTCGCCTCCGACGTAGGCGGTCGCCTGGATCTCGACCTGCGCGAGGGGCTCGACGAGCGCGGTCACCGCGACCAGCGCCATCGCCGGGAAGTGCTTGCCCAGCCGCGTCCGCCACTGGGCGCCGAGCTCCTTCTGGGCGGCGCGGTAGGCCGCGATGTCGGTGACGTAGACCGTCATCGTGGCGATGTCCTCGGCCGCGCCACCGGCGGCACGGATCACCGCGAGCACGTTGTCGAGCGCGCGGGCGAACTGCGGCACCAGGCCGCCGTCGACGAACGCGCCGTGCTCGTCCCAGCCGACCTGGCCACCGGTGTGGACGACCCGGCCGTGGCCGGTCCGGCCGTTGGCGTAGCCGCGCGGCACCGGCCAGCCGGGGACCTGGATCTCCGGGCTGCTCATCGAGCCTCCGCGCGTCGCGCGGTCCCGGCGGCCGGGCTCACTTCAGCACCGCGCCGCCGTCGATCACGATGGTCTGGCCGTGGATCCCGCGGGCGCCCTCGCTGCACAGCATCAGCGCCGCGTAGGCGACCTCTTCGGGGGTGATCATCCGACGCTGCGGGCTCATCGACGCCAGCGAGGTCCGCGCCTCGGTCTCGCTGCGTCCGGTCTTCGCCGCGATCCGGGTCACCGCCTCGTCGAGCATCTGGGTCTCGACCCAGCCCGGGCACAGCGCGTTGATCGTCACGCCGGAGCGCGCGAGATCGATCGCCAGCGCGCGCGTCATCCCGACCATCGCGTGCTTGGCCGCGCAGTACGCCGTCGAGTAGCCGTAGCCCGAGACCCCGGCGTTCGACGCCACGTTGATCACCCGGCCCCACTTCGCCGCCACCATCGACGGCACCAGCGCGCGGACCACGCGGAACGGCGCGGTCGCGTCGAGCTCCATGATCCGGTCCCAGATCGCGTCCGACGTGCGGTCGAGCGCCGCGCTCTCGGCGACCCCGGCGTTGTTGACCAGCACGTCGACGTGGCCGACCGACGCGAGCACCTCGTCGGTCTGCGCGCGGTCGGTGAGATCGAGCCGCAGCGCGATCCCGCCGATCTCCTTGGCCACCGCGTCGAGGTCGATCTTGTTGCGGCCGCACACCACGACGCGCGCGCCCGCCTTGGCGAGCGCGCGGGCGATCGCCGCACCGATGCCGCGACCACCACCGGTGACCAGCGCGAGCTTGCCGGCAAGGATTACGTCCATGGATCGGTTTATACCCGGGCCGGCCGCCGCCAGG
>DATBBB010000067.1:0-11238 GCA_036271215.1 Kofleriaceae bacterium
CATCCCGAACGCCCGCGTGCTGCCGTTCGTGCTCGCGGCCCGCTGGCTGCGCAAGGACGGCTTCGAGGGCACCGCCGAGTCGCTCCAGCGCGAGCTGGCGTCGCGGGCCGCGGCCGCGGTCCACCCCGAGGACGTCTGGCAGCTCGCCGAGGCCCATGGCCTGCGCGCGGAGCTGTCGCCGTCCGCGACCGGCGAGGAGCTGTTCGACGCCACGTTCTGGGCCCCCGGCGAGCCGGCCCGGGCCGGCGGCGGGGCGGGCCCGGTCGCCGGCGCGGCCGGCGCGGCCGGCGCGGAGGCCATCAAGCCGCGGAGCGAGTACGGCAACAACCCGCTGCAGAGCCGGCTCGGGACCGCGGTTGCGCCGGTCCTGCGCCAGGGGCTGAGCGACAAGCTGCCGAGCTACATGGTGCCGTCGACCTTCGTGTTCCTCGACGCGCTGCCGCTGACCCCGAACGGCAAGGTCGACCGGCGCGCGCTGCCCCGGCCCGATCGCGCCGGCCCGGCGCGCGGCCGGTCCCACCTGCCGCCGCGGGACGGCCTCGAGCTCCAGCTCGCGCGGATCTGGGAGGACGTGCTGGCGGTCGCGGCGGTCGGGATCCGCGACGACTTCTTCGAGCTCGGGGGCCACTCGATCATGGCGGTCCGGCTGATGGCGCAGATCGAGCGCCACCTCGGCAGGAAGCTGCCGCTCTCGGCCCTGGCGGGCGCGCGCACGATCGAAGCGCAGGCGCGGCTGCTCCGCGCCAACGCTGTGGGCGCGGGTGACGAGACGCTGGTGCGGCTGCGCGGCGGCGGCAAGAAGCCGCCGCTGATCCTCGTCCACCCGGCCGGCGGCGACGTGCTGTGCTACCGCGAGCTGGTCGCCGAGCTCGGGCCCGACTACCCGGTGCTCGCGTTCGAGGCTGCGATCGGTCCGGGCGGCGCGGTGCGCGACCGCTCGGTGGCCGACATGGTGGCGGCGTACACCGCGGCGCTGCGCCGCGCGCAGCCGACCGGGCCGTACCGGTTGGCCGGCTGGTCGCTCGGCGGGCTGGTGGCGGCCGAGATGGGCCAGGCGCTGCGGGCCGCCGGGGACCGCGTGACGTTCGTCGGGCTGCTCGACACGGTCGCGCGGCGTCCGGGCTCGCCGACCGGCGTCGGGCTCGATATCCCGCGGTGCGCGCTGGCGTTCACCCGCTACTTCGAGCAGTACTTCCGCCGATCGCTCGAGGTCGATCGCGACACCGTGCTCGGGCTGGACGGCGACGCGCTGGTCGCCTACCTGACCCAGCGGATGCACGCCGCGGAGATCCTGCCGCCCGACGTCGACGTGAGCTACACCCGGCGGCTGTTCAACATCTACCTCGATCACTCGACCGCCTACTTCGACCACGTGCCGTCGCGCTACACCGGGCGGATGCTGCTGCTGCGGGCGCAGGTGGCGATGCCCGCGGAGCTGAACGACGCACGGATGCCGCGCGAGGCCCGGACGCTCGGCTGGGATGCCTATTGCGACGCCCCGCTCGAGGTGGTCGACGTGCCGGGCGACCACATCACGATGCTCGGCGGCAGCCACGTCCGCGTGATGGGGGAGCGGCTGCGCCAGGCGCTCGACCAGTCGGAGTCGGCGTAGCCGACCATCGATACCTCCAGGGTCTCAGTCCCATCCATTTAATATCTTGGACAGGTCGTCGTGATGCGGGCATTTTTAGGGACTGGTGACTCGCGTGGCTCGTCCTCCCGTCAACAAGTGGCTCGTTGCGATGGCGGTGGGCTGCGGGTCGATCATGGCGATGGTCGACTCGTCGATCGTCAACGTGGCGCTTCCCCAGATCCAGGGATCGGTCGGTGCCACGCTCCAGGAGATCACGTGGATCACGACGGGGTACGTGATCGCGGCGATCCTGCTGATGCCGCTCGTGGCGTTCCTCGGCCGGCGGTTCGGTCAGAAGCGGGTCTACATGATCTGCCTGGGGCTGTTCTTGCTCGGCAGCGCGCTGTGCGGGCTCGCGCGCACGCTGCCACAGCTCGTCGCGTTCCGCGTCCTCCAGGGGCTCGGCGGCGGCGCCCTGCAGCCGACCGAGGAGGCGATCCTGCGCCAGACGTTCCCGAAGTCGCAGCAGGGGCTCGCCATGGCGCTGTCGGGCATGATCGTCATGCTCGGCCCTGCGCTCGGCCCGATCCTCGGTGGCTACATCGTCGATCACCTCCACTGGTCGTGGATCTTCTACGTGTCGCTCCCCGTGGGGCTGTTCGGGTTGGCGATGACGGGGACCTTCGTTCACGAGGATCCGGAGATCCTCGCGAAGAATCGCGCACGGGCGAACGCCGAGCGGTCGCACGTCGACTGGGCCGGCATCGGCATGCTGTCCACGTGCCTGGCCACGACCGAGTTCATCCTCGAAGAAGGCCAGCGCCGCGACTGGTTCGACGACTCGCTGATCCGGGTGCTGACGTTCGTGGCGGTTGCGGCGCTCGCGGGTTTCATCGCGCGCCAGCTGACGACCAGGACCCCGGTGATGAACCTGCGGCTGTTCAAGAACTCGACCTTCGCGGCCGGCATGTTGCTCAGCGTCTCGCTGATGGCCGCGCTGATGGCGAACATGTTCTTGACCTCGGTCTTCATGCAAGAAGCTCGTGGCTTCAGCGCGCTGCAAGCCGCGCTCGCGAACATCCCGATGATGGTCGCGATGCTGATCGCGATCCCGGTCGCGGGCGCGGTCTACAATCATCTGTCCCCCAGGCTGACGATCGTTGCGGGGATCCTGGTGTTCGCCACCGGGGCATACGAGCTGAGCAAGATCACGCTGGGAATGGGCCAGTGGGACCTGGCGCTGCCGATGTTCCTGGAGGGCAGTGGCTTGGCGCTGATCTACGTCCCGCTCGAGACGACCGCATTCTCGCGGATCCCGCGTCACCTGATGGCCGATGCCGCCGGGCTCAGCAACGTGCTCAAGGAGACCGGTGGTGCCATCGGCCTCGCGCTGTTCACGTCGGTGTTCGTTCGGCACACGACCGCGACTCGCGCGGTGCTGGCCGCGCACGTCGGGATGACCAACCCACTCGTCGGCCCGACCTTGCAGAAGTATGCGGCGGCCACGCCGATGCTGGCTTCACGCTCGGCGTCGATCGGCTATCTCGACGCGGTCGTGGGCCGCCAGGCGACCCTGATCGCATACCAGCAGTTCTTCCTGCTCGTCGGAATGATGATCCTGTGCCTGTTGCCGTTCCTCGTTCTTCTCAAAGCAGACCGCACCACGAAGGTGGATGACGAAACTGAGTCGGAGTGATTTTATGGACACCGCATCAGCCAATACGCCTCGCGACAATGGAGCCTCTGGCAAGGATTCCTCTGCGTCGTCTCCTGCTGCGCCGGCCGGCGAGCCAGGTCCAGGCGTGCTCAGCCCCGCGGCGGACAAGCCCTCGAGCAAGCGGCCGTTCGTGATCGTGGGCGCGATCATCCTGGCCGGTGTGATCGCGCTCGTGGTCTACAAGGTGCGGTCGCGCGGCAAGGAATCCACCGACGACGCGCAGGTCGAGGCCGACGTCGTGCTGCTCTCGGTCCGGACGTCGGGGCTGGTTGTCGCCGTGCCGGCCCGCGACGACAGCGACGTGAAGCAGGGCGATCTGCTCGCGCAGATCGACGACGTCGAGGCCGCGGCGCGGCTGAAACAGGCGGAGGCCGAGCTCGAGCAGGCGAAGGCGCAAGCGACCCACGCCGAGGTCGACGAGCAGATCGTGGCGGCCTCGGCGACGGGTGGCCGTGCCGCGGCCCAGGCGCTGGTGAGTCAATCGTCCTACGACGTCCGGGGCGCGGCGTCGGCGATCGAGAGCGCGACGGTGGAGGTCGCGCGCGCCGAGGCCGACGCCAGGAGCGCGGATGTCGACCTCGCGCGCTACAAGGCCCTGCGCACCGACAATGTCGTGCCGCAGTCCAAGCTCGACGAGGTCCAGCTGGCGGCCGAGCGGGCGCAGGCCGCGGTCGCGGTCGCGCGTGCCGCGCTCGCGACGGCGCAAGAACGCCGCCACGCGCTCGACGCGCAGGTGATGGAGGCGCAAGGCCGGCTGACGCAAGCGGCCCCGGTCGAGACCCAGCTCGCGGCTGCCAGGGCGGACACCGCGTTTCAGCGCGCTCGGGTCGACGCCGCCGCGGCGGCGGTGACGCTGGCGCGTGCCCAGCTCGACGCGACTCGCGTCGTCGCGCCGATCGCGGGACGGCTGACGAACCTGTCGCTGCATGCGGGCGTCCTCGCTGCCGTGGGGACCCCGGTCGGATTGCTGGTCCCACCGGCGCCCTACGTGGTGGCGAACTACAAGGAGACCCAGGTCGGCGGCATGCGACCCGGCCAGAAGGTCACGATCGACGTCGACGCGTACGCGCGATCGTTCGATGGGGTTGTCGAGTCGATCGCCGGCGGTACCCAGGGGCGGTTCTCGCTGCTGCCCTCGGACAACGCGGCGACGAACTTCGTGAAGGTCGTGCAACGGATTCCCGTGACGATCCGGTTCACCGCGCTGCCGCCGGACGTCTTGCTGCTACCTGGGATGAGTGTCGACGTGACCGTGAGCGTCCCATGAAAGCTGTGCTGGCGATCGCTGCTGCCGCTGGTGTGATGCTGACGGTCGCCGCCGCGAACGGACAGCCGGCCTCGGGTCCGCCGACCCCGCCGCAGGACGTCAAGCTGATGACGCTCGACGACTGCCTCGCCCTCGCCGCGCACAACATCGACGTGCGCGATTCCGAGCTGGGCGTGGAGCTCGCGTCCGCGATGCGCAGCGAGACCCGGGGACACCTCGGACCACGGATCGACGTCGCCGGCGCCGTGGCGCGCTACACGAGCGCCTACGAGCTCGCGGTCGGCGGCGTTCCGTTCCGGATCCGCGATCCGTACACCTGGCGGGCGGGCGTCACGGCGACCCAGCCGCTCACCGGCCTGTTCGCGCTGCTGTCCGAGTACAAGCAAGCCCAGACCGGGCTCGATATCGCGCTGCTCCAGCGCGACGAAGCGCGGCGCGACGCTCGGTTTCGTGCCGAGCTCGGATACCTGCGGGTGCTTGCCGCCAGGAGCCTGGCGGACGTCGCGCGCGCGTCGGTGACGCAGCTCGAGGCTCAACGACAGCAAGTCAAGTCGAGCTACGACCACGAGGTCGCGGGCAGGAATGACGTGCTGCGGGTCGAGATCGCGGTCGCGGACGCGCGCCAGGATGTGATCCGCGCCGACGGCAATATCGATCTCTCGCGCGCCCAGCTCGCGCTCGATCTGGGCCTCGGGCCCCAGAGTGTAGATGTCAAGCCGTGGGACAAGGAGCCGGTTCCGGAGCCGGTCATGTCCGAGCAAGCTGCGGAGGCCAGCGCGATCGAACACCGCACGGCGGTGGCCAGCGCGCGCTTGAAGCTCGAGCAAGCCGATGCCGAGGTTCGCGCCGCACGCGACAGGTTGCTCCCGCAGATCGATCTCGTCCTCAATTACACCCATGTCGATGGCGAGCCGCTGGCCCAGCAAGACGCCGCCTACGTCGGGTTGAACGCGAGCTGGACCCCATGGGACTGGGGCAGTAACATCGCGAGCGTCCACGTCGCGCGCGTCCGGCGCGAACAAGCCGACCTCGCCCGCGATCGGATCGCCGACGCGCTGCGCATGGAGGCTCGCACGGCGGTCGTCAATACGAATACCGCACTCCACGCGATGGACGTCGCGCAGGCCTCGCTCGCCCAGGCCGAGGAGAACTACCGCATCGTCACCAAGAAGCACGATCAAAACATCGGGACGACCTTCGACGTCATCGATGCGGAGTCGGTGCTGACCCAGGCTCGGGTGCGCAAGCAGACCGCGTTCTACGACTACATGCTCGCGCGGGCGAACCTGCGCAGCGCCACCGGTGGCATCTGAGTGTCACGTCGCGCGTTGCCGCGTCGGGCGCCGGGGGGTTCGACGCCGTGGCTTGTCGCTGGACTTCGACAGCGAGGCCACGGTTCGCACGACCTCGACGAGCGGACGGAGCAGCGGCAAGGCCGCGTTCGCGCGCCGCCACATCGCGATCTCGCGAACGTCGATGCCCAGGCCATCCATGGGTCGCCACGTGGCGGGGCCGATCTTGAGGAAGTAGGCCTCCTTTTCGGAGGCGAACGTCAACCCGATGCCACTGGCGACCAGGGTCCACACCGCTTCGCTATCGACCACGTCCGGCGCCAGCTTCAACACCACGCCGTGCGCGCGGGCCGCGGCGATCACGTCATCGTGGAACTGCGGATAGGATTGCCGCGGCTCCATCAACACCAGCTCGGTCGCGAGGTCCTTCACGGTCAGCCGAGGTTTTCGCGCGAGTCGGTGTTGCTTCGACATGGCGATTCCGAGTTGCGCGCGGCCCAGCTCCACGCTCTCGATCGAGGGATCGGTGGGACGATGCCGGCCGTACGCGAACAAGACCTTCTCGAGCCGAAGCGCTTCCCATTGTTCGGAGCTGTTCATCGGCAACATCTGAAGATTGAGGCGCTGGTGCAGTTTCCTCAGCCGCGAGATCACCGTATACAGCTCTCCGAAGAACGCCGTGCCCGGCTCGAACCCGATCGTGATCGTGCCGAGGTTGCCTTGCGCGGCTTCACGCGCTTCTTCGATCGCCGAGTCGATCCGGGCGAGGACTTCTCGGGCGCGGTCCAGCAGCACGTGGCCCGGTCCGGTCAGCTTGACGCCGCGGCCCGAAGGCGCGAACAGCTCGACGCCGACCTCGTCACGCAACTGCTGCATCTGGCGACTGAGCGGGGGTTGCGAGATCCGGAGCTTCTCGGCCGCACGCCGGAAGCTCTCGGCTTCGGCGATCGCCACGAAGTAACGCAGGTGGCGCAGCTCCATGGCTGAATCATACCGCGCGGAATGATACCCGTGAGATCTCAGGCCACCGATTCGACATGATCACGGTTCGAGGCAGTGAGTTCAGCGCGTTGACACTGCCTGTGGTCGCGACTAATCTAATTTTGTAAACAGGAGCATATATACATGAAACTCGACCTCGGCCATAAAGTGATGGACATCGGAACCTTCGGCTTCAACTTCGTGCGAACGCTGATGGTCGCGGGCACGGGAGCCGCCGAGCTGAATGAATGCCTGCTGGCGGCCGACGCGGTGAAAGACGGCGACCCCGAGAGCTGGGTGGTCGAGTGGGCGGCGCTGGCCGAGCGGGTGCGAGGCTCGGCCGAGCGGGCGCTCGCTGCACAGCAGGCGCTCACCGCGCGGCAGGCGTACTTCAGGGCGAGCAACTACTTTCGCGCGGCGATGCTCTCGATGCCGCACACCGACGCGCGCCTGGCGAACTACCTCACGGCGAGCCGCGAGTGCTTTCAGGTGGCGGCGAAGCTGTCGTCACCCGTCGTCGAGCGCCTCGACGTGCCATTCAATGGGGCGACGCTGCCGGGCTACTTTCTCTCCGCGGGCGGGCGCGCGCGGCCCACGCTGGTCGTGGTCAACGGCGGAGACTCGACGAACGAAGAGATGGTTCACTGGCTCGGCTTCGCCGCGGTCGCGCGCGGGTGGAACCTCTTCGTGTTCGAAGGGCCTGGCCAGTGGAGCGCCATGCAGCTCAACCCCGACCTGCACCTGCGGCCCGACTACGAGGTGCCGACCAAGGCCGTGCTCGATCTGCTGGTGCAGCGCGCCGAGGTCGACCCGGAGCGCATTGCCCTGTACGGCTTGTCGCTCGGCTCGTTGCTCGCCGCGCGCATTGCTGCGTTCGAGCCGCGGATCAAGGCGTGCGTCTGCCAGGGTCTGGTCGTCGACGTCTACGAGGCGTGGCACGCCGTCTGGCCGAAGATCCTGCAGAGCGCGCCTCCGGGTGCGTTCAGCTTCGTGTTCAGCATGCTCGAGAAGCTGAGCCCGCAGCTCCGCGGGCTCACCGGCCACTTCCGGTGGATGCTCGGCAAGAAGGAGCCGTTCGAGCTGATCGAGGCGTGGCGACCGTACAACGTGAGCGGGCTGTCCGCGCAGATCAAGGCACCCATGCTCGTGCTCTACGGTGAGGCCGAGGCGGCGCAGAGCAACGAGATCGTGGCGCTGAGCGCGCTGCGCTTCGTCAACGCCTTGCCGGGCCCGGTCTCGATGCACATGTTCGGCTACGACGAGGGCTGGGCTTCGACACACTGCCAGATGGGCGCGCTCGCACCGCTCCAGGCCGTCGTGTTCGACTGGCTCGAGAAGGCTATGAACGCGCCGGCCAGCCTCCCGCGGCGCGCGATGGGGGGCGACGCGGCGGTGTTCCCGCGCTACCTGCGCAGCCCCGAGGCGCGGCGGGTGACCTCTGAACTGCTCGATGCGGCGCATGCGACTGCGAAAGCCTAGGGCACGCGCCCAGCAAGCCGCGCGCGTCGCGCACGGGGTCTCCCGACCTGCGGGTTGGTGCGATCTCCGAGCGCACCGTGACCAACGTCGTCAAGTACGGCGCCCTCGTAGATATAGACCGTGTCGGTCGGGCTCGTTTGTCTTCGGTGGGCTTCTCGCTGGGCGAGCTGCCGTTGCTTGTTCATCAAGTGGCACGGCGATCGTCATGCGATCCTCGGGTTCGCCGACGCCCTGGTGGTCCATCTGCAAAGACTGTTTGGGTGCGATCCCGCAACGATCATCGCCCGACTCGAGGTCACAACCGGCCAGCGCGAGTTGCTGCTCGATACATATCGTGGCAAAGGATCGGTATGATCGGGCGTGCGGACGTTGAACGAGCGATCGTCGACGACGAGTCGATGCTCGAACAGGTCGCCGGCCTGCTGGAGAGCGGCTCCGAGCTCGCCGAGTGGCCCGAAGACGTACGAGTCGCGCTCGCACTGGCGCTCGAGGACGGCTCGATGTCGGGCACCGAGACCTGGAAAGCCGTGACGCTTCGTCGACATCTCTTCGGTCCGGCTGGCGTTGTCCCCACGCAGATCGTTTCGATACGGGATCCGTCAGCTGCTGCTCGTCGGCGCGCCGAGGGATTGCGCTCCGGGCTCCCCGCCCTGGTGCGATACCGCGTCGCCATGTACCTGCTGTCGTCCCCGCGCTGACCTATCCTACCGATCCCGGCCGCGAGCGCGATGAGTGACCCGGCTTCCCAGGACTTCGCGGACAGCCTTCAGCCCGCGAACCTCGTCACGTTGGCAGCAACCTCGTTCGGGCGTATCCCGACGCGAACGACGACTCTATGAAGAAGCACCATGAGCCGAGCGCGGAGTCTCTCGACGAGATGCCTCGAGACTGTGCCGGTGCTCGACCGTCGCCTCGATGTCATGCGGCGCACGTGCGAGGATCTCGGCCCCCGGGGACCGGATTATGCGATGGGCGCGGAGACGTTCCTGCTGCTCTGGCTCAAGCGTGGTGGAGCCGGGATCGTGTACCTGCCTCGCCCGGTGGTCCACCACCACGTCAGCAAGCAGGCGCTGTCCCTGGCGTGGCTCGCCAGGCGAGCTCGGTTGACCGGACGCGGGTCATTTCGCATGGCCTGGGAAACCGGCAAGGAAGGCTATGTTCGAGAGACGATTCAAGCGGCGCGCAAGCTGCTCTGGCATTCGGCCAAGCGGTTCATGCAGCCCGAGAGCTGGGCCGAGCTCGTGGGATCTTCGTCGAGATCCGCATTCGCGGCGCGGTCGATCAACGCTGGTGGATCGACAGCCGTTCGAGCCAGCTGCTCGTGACGCGAGGCAGCGGCGATGCCCCAGCCTCGCAAGTGACCTTGAGCCAAGAAGACTTCACGCGACTGGCAAACCAGAACGTCTTGGACCAGGTGAAGGCGACGCTCTACCAGATGTTCTGCACCGGCAGGCTGGCGATGTCCGGTCCGGAGCACGTGCTGCAGATCTTCGACCTGCTCACCAAGATCTTCGTCACATCGTATTGAGCGTCCCTGCCGCCGCGGGCCGAGGTCTGCTGCGACCGCTCACGCCTCGGCGCGGGCCTGGACTTCGATCTCGAGCTTGACCTTGTCGCCGATCGCGACGCCGCCGGTCTCGAGCAGCGCGTTGCCGTACTTCACGCCGAACTCTTCGCGGCTGATCGTCCCGTGCGCGGAGACGCCGATGATGGTCTGGCCGTACGCGTTCTTGCTCACCCCCGCGAACTCGGCATCGAGCGCGATCGACTTGGTCACGCCGCGCAACGTGAGATCGCCGTGGACCACATAGTCATCGCCGTGCTTGTCGATCTTCGTGCTGGTGAACGTGATCTTCGGGTGCGCCGCAGCATCGAAGAAGTCACCAGTTCGTAGGTGGGTGTCACGGTCGGCGTTCTTCGTGTCGATGCCGGCGACGTCGACCTCGCCGGTGATCTTCGACTTGGTGAAGTCCGCCGGGTCGAGCTCGAACGTGCCCGAGAACGTAGTGAATGATCCACGAACGGTGGTGACCATCATGTGGCGCACCGAGAAACCGACGTGAGTGTGAACGGGGTCTACGATCCACTTCATGTGGCAGGTGTAGCGCGATCGCGGGCCACCACGCTACAGAACGCCAGCCCCGCCGGCGCTGACCGAACGATATTGCGCCGCGCGTCCGCGAGATCTGCGCTCGCTATGGCCAAGCCTACAGCATCGGCAGCTTCGCCACCCAGCTCGGTAGCGTCGCGAAGCAGCTCGTCCGCACCGCCCTTCCGACGGCCGCGTGGCGTCTGTCGCGCGAGGCCGGTCGGCCGGCACGCTCACGCCGACGCCGTAGCCACGCGCCCGTAGATCATCTCGTCGCGTAGCCGACGTACGCCTGCGAGCCTCGCCGCAGCATCAGCATGTTCAAGCCGGTCCGCGCGATGAAGCTCGCGTGGTGCCGCCGCATGTGGCCCTCGGTCTCGTTGACGCTCGGCCGCTCGGCCGCCCACGGCATCCACTGATGCAGCGAATCCCAGGTCTCCCAGGATCGCCGCGTTCACGGCCGCGCCGTCACCGGCTCTCGGCGGACGCAAGATCAGGTGCTCGGTCTCGAGCGTCTCGGGCAGATCGATCAGCACGGGCTCCATGCCCAAGCTGTAGCACCGAGGCTGGCGCTGCAGCCGCGTCGACTGTTTTGCCATCGCCGGGTGCCACCGGCGGAAAACACCTGTTTGTTTACTTATGTGCGTCTCGCAATCCTCGCAAATACTTGATACTGACTATCCTGATCGAGGGTCCATTGGGTGCCGTCCTCGACCGTCGGATCACTTACACTGTAGGTCTCTGATAGTGATAATATTGCCAATACGCTAGATTTCTCTCACATTGCAATATTACACCCCATTCCGTTGACGGTTCACGCACCGGCAGGTTATCGGTAGC
>DATBBB010000068.1:0-13155 GCA_036271215.1 Kofleriaceae bacterium
CTCTGGGCGCTCCCGGTTCACCACTCTCAGGTGGTGGGCCTCCACCTGGAGGGGGCCAACATTGTAACCCGCGGAATTTCTGGCGATCTCGCACGATGGACGATCCCGTCGGCCGAGCAGGTGATCCGGGCATGCGACGACCGGGAGAGCTGCGCTATCGTTCGCCGATGAAGAAGATCGCACGTCGACTCGTGCTGCGAACTGAAGTTGTCCGTGCGCTCTCCGCCAGCTCGCTTGCTTGTGCCGCCGGAGGTGCGACCACGGAAGCGCGCTGCGCACCAGTCGCCATCCTCGGCTCCGGCGAGTTTCAGTGCCCGGCGCCGCAGCTGCAGACAGCTGGATGCGCCAAGTAGCACTCACCCCCACGTACTGCTCTCACACCGATTGCTCAGCCGCGTCGTCGAGGTCGACCGGCGCGCCGAGCTGACGCCGCAGGGCACCCGCAGGGCACCCGACGAGGAACGCCGGGCTCGCGCCCGCCACCGACCTGGGGCACGATGCGACCGATCATGCAGCCCATGCCAACCACCCCGACGCCGGCGCGGCGGATCATTGCCTGTCTGTTCGCCTGGGTCGTCGTCGGGATCGGCAGCGGGCAGCGCGCTCACGCTGCACCTGTGGGCGCGGCGCCTCCGGCGATCTCCGAGACTGGCTATCAGGATCTGCGCTGGCGGATGATCGGCCCGTTCCGCGGCGGCCGGACCCGCGCGGCCGCCGGCGTCGCATCGCAGCCGAACGTGTTCTACATCGCCCCGGTCAACGGCGGGATCTGGAAGACCGACGACGCCGGCCAGACCTGGCGGCCGATCTTCGACGACCAGCCCACCCAGTCGATCGGCGCGATCGCCGTCGCGGCCTCGAATCCCAGCATCGTGTATGCCGGCAGCGGAGAAGGCCTGCACCGCCCCGATCTCTCGGTCGGCAACGGTATCTACAAGTCGCTCGACGCCGGCCGCACCTGGCAGCACCTCGGCCTGTCCGACGCTCAGCAGATCCCGCAGATCGCCGTCGACCCGACCAACCCGAACCGCGTGTTCGCCGCGGTGCTCGGCCACCCCTACGGTCCGAGCGAGCAGCGCGGCGTATTCCGCTCGCTCGACGGCGGGAAGACCTGGCAGCGCGTGCTGTACAAGGACGCCAATACCGGCGCGTCGGATCTCGAGCTCGATCCGCAGCATCCAGAGATCGTCTATGCGGCCTTGTGGGAAGCCCGGCTCGGCCCCGCGGAAGACAATCATCAATTCCAGGGCACCGGCGGTGGGCTGTACAAGTCCAGCGATGGCGGTACGACCTGGCACAAGCTCACGCGCGGCCTGCCCGACAACGCCGTGCAGTACGATCTCGCGATCGCCCCGAGCCAGCCGAGCCGGCTGTATGTCGAATTGACCACCACCGACCCCGACGAGTACGGCACCGCCAAGGGCGCCGGGATGTTCCGGTCCGACGACGCCGGCGCGAGCTGGACCCGGATCACGACCGACGAGCGGCCGATGCTGCGGATCGGCGGCGGCGATCTCATGGTGCCGGTCGTCGATCCCAGGAACCCGGATGTCGTCTACGTCGCGAGCATCGTCGCGATGAAGTCGCGCGACGGCGGCAAGACCTGGACCTGGCTGCGCGGCGCGCCGGGCGGCGACGACTACCAGAACTTGTGGATCAACCCGCGCGATCCGGACCGCTTCGTCCTGGTCAGCGATCAGGGCGCGAACGTCACCGTCAACGGCGGCCGGACCTGGAGCAGCTGGTACAACCAGCCGACCGCGCAGCTCTATCACGTCGGCGTCACCGCCGACTTCCCGTATCGCGTGTGCAGCGGCCAGCAGGAGAGCGGCTCGGTGTGCATCGCGAGCCGCGGCAACGACGGCACGATCGGCGATCGCGAGTGGCGCCCGGTCGGCATCATCGAGTACGGCTACGCCGCGCCCGATCCGCGCAACCCCGACGTCGTCTACGGCGCGGGCCGCAACCAGGTCTCGCGCTATCAGTGGTCGACCGGCCAGACCCAGAACGTCACGCCGATCCCGATGCGCGAGGGCTATCGCGTCGAGCGCACCCAGCCGATCGTGTTCTCGCCGCTGCGGCCGGGCGTCCTGTACTACGCCGCCAACGTGGTGTTCGAATCGGCGGACGGCGGCCAGCGCTGGCGCACGATCAGCCCCGACCTCGCGCATCCCAGGCCCGGCGTGCCACCGACGATCGGCGCGCTCGCCGCGACCAGCCCCAAGGCCGCCGAGCAGCGCGGCGCGGTCTATGCGCTGGCACCGTCGTTCGTCGCGCCGGGCACGCTGTGGGCCGGCACCGACGACGGCAAGCTGTGGACCACGCGCGACGGCGGCCGGCACTGGACCGACATCACGCCCGCCGCGGTCACGCCGTGGAGCAAGGTCACCCAGCTCGACGCCTCGCACTTCGACGACGCCACGGTCTACGCCTCGGTCAGCCGGCTGCGGCTCGACGATCTCACGCCGTACATCTACCGGACCCACGACCGCGGCAAGACGTGGAGCCTCATCACCGCCGGCCTACCGCCCGGCCCGGTCAACGCGGTGCGCGCCGATCCGGTCCGCAAGGGACTGCTCTACGCCGCCACCGAGACCGGCGTGTGGGTCTCGTTCGACGACGGCGCCGCCTGGCAATCGCTCCAGCGCAACCTGCCCCACACCTCGGTGCGCGACCTCGTGGTCCACGACGGCGACCTGATCGTCGCGACCCACGGCCGCGGGTTCTGGATCCTCGACGGCGCCACGCCGCTGCGCCAGCTCGCCGCCGCGATGCCCGACACCCTGTTCGCGCCGGCCGCCGCCTACCGCACGCCGCGCAGCCTGCGCCCCGACACCCCGATCCCGCCCGACGAGCCGACCGCCGAGAACCCGCCGAACGGCGCGATCCTCGACTACTACCTCGCCGCCCCGGCGACCGGCCCGGTCACGCTCGAGATCGCCGACGCGCGCGGCACCGTGGTGCGGCGCTACACCAGCACCGACCCGCCCGAGCTCACCGACGACGAGATCGCGCGCCAGCTGATCCCGTCGTACTGGGTGCGGCCACCGCGCGCGCTGCCGACCACCGCCGGCCACCACCGCTGGATCTGGGACCTGCGCGGCGAGCGCCCCACGGTCGAGAATTACAGTTATCCGATCACCGCGGTGCCGCACGACACGCCGCGCACGCCGGAAGGCCCGCGCGTCTTGCCCGGCCACTACACCGTCAAGCTGACCGCCGGCGGCAAGACGCTGACCGCCGCGCTCGACGTCCGGCTCGATCCACGGGTCGTGCTCGCCCCGGCCGCGGTCGCGCAGCAGCACCAGCTCGAGCAGCACCTCGCCGAGCTGCTGTCACGCAGCGCGCGGCTCGCGATGCACGCCCAGTCGACGCTCGATCAGCTGGCCGCGCTGGCCCCGGCCGCCCGCAGCGCGCTGGCCCAGCTCCAGCCCCAGCTGACCGCCGCGATCGCCAGGACGACGTCCGTGCTCTCGGGGCCGGCGCAGCCACCGCCCGGCCCCGCGACGCCGGCGAAGCCCACGCCCCCCGCCGCGCCGCCCGGCCCCGCCGCGCCCACGACGCCCGCGGCGCCGCCCGCAGAGCCGCCGCCGACCTTGCGCGGCACCACCGGCGACCTCGCGGCGCTGTATCAGATGTCCGGCGTCGACGCAGCGCCGACCGCCGTGCAGCTCCGAGAGACCGCCGATGCCGAGCGCGCGCTGGCCGCCCTGGCCAGGACATGGTCCGCCATCGAGACCACCGACCTCGCCCCGATCAACGCAGCCCTGTCCGCCGCCGGCCTCGCCGCGATCCGCCCCGAGCTCGCGCCCACGACCAAGCAGACCGCAGGCGACGAGGACTAGCGACCCAGTGACTGGCTAGCTGGCCGGCGGCGACGTGCCGCAAGAGCTTGCACCCGGACTACCCGAGCTGCTCTTCGTAGTCGAGCTGGAACGAGTCCTTGGCGACGGCCGCCGCGGATGCCTCGGCTGATAGCGTCATCCGGAGCGCGAGATAGAAGATCGCGAGCGAGAACCCGATCACGGCGACGATGTCGACCCAGTTCGGCAAGATCTCGTAGCCACCGCCGTAGCGGCCCAGCGCACCGAGCACCACCTGGCCGACGAACCACGGCACCATCCAGCTGGCGCTCCGCGCCGAGCGCATGGCCTCGGAGCCCTTGCGCGCCGCACCGATCGCGAACAGCGCCAGGCCGACCAGCATGGCGCACGCGAGCTTCCACGTCGTGTCGAAGCCGCCCCAGTAGATGATGAGATCGGCCGAGCAGAACGCTGCCGGCAGCAGGATCTTCGGCACCGGCACCCGGTAGGCGCGCGGGCGAGCGCCGTCGAGCTGGTGGAGCGCGGCGAGCGACAGGGGCGCGAACGCATACATGATCGCGGTCGCGCCGGTCACCACGCTCACCAGCGCGTTCCAGCTCTTGAACGGGCCGAGCGCGATGCAGCCGACGGCGGCCCCGACCAGGATCGACACCACCGGCACGCCCTTGGCGCTGGTCTGCGCGAGCGCGCTCGGCAGCTCGCGCTCCCGGCCGAGCGCATACGACAGCCGGGCCGACGTGCCGAGGTAGACCACGCCCGCGCCCGCGGGCGAGATGATGGCGTCGACGAGCAGTACCTTGGCGAGCCAGCCGATGCCGAGCGCGAGCGCGAGCGAGTACCACGCGCCGTACGCCGACGGGGCGGTCCCGAGCGGCTGGGCCCAGCCGTGCAAGATGTTGCCGGGCTCGAGCCCGCCGATCAGCACGACCTGGAGCAGCGAATACAGGACCGCGCCGACGGCCATGGCCGCGACGATCGCGCGCGACAGGTCTCGCTTCGGATCTCGCGCTTCGCCGGCGAGATGGACCGCCTGCTCGAAGCCTTGTAGTCCGAACACCACGCCACCGGTCAGCGCCGCGAACACGCCGTGGAAGCCGAACGGCATGAAGCCGCCACCGGCGTGGAAGTTGTCGGACCTGAACTGCGTCCCGGCGATGACCACCACTGCTGCCAGCGGCACCACGATCTTCCAGATCACGAGCGCGGTATTGCTGTCGGACAGGAACTTCGCGCCCCCGAGATTGATCGCGGTGAACACGAGCATCAGGAGGATCGCGACGATGATCCCGGTGCTGTTCAGCAGGCCGGCGTCGGGCCCGGCGCCGTGGATCATCTGGAAGTGCGTGTGGACGGAATCGATGCTGTTGATATACGTGATCGCCGCGATCACCTCGATCGGCGCGATGAACACCGCCTGCAACCACGACGCCCAGCCGGCCGTGAACCCGGCGATCGGTCCGTGGCTGTAATAGGGAACGCGCGCCGCCCCACCCGCGACCGGGTACGCCGCCCCGAGCTCGGCATAGGTCAGCGCGAGCAGCGCCAGCATCGCCGCCGCGAGCAGCCACGACAGGATCGAGGCCGGCCCGGCGACCCGGGCGGCGTTGAGCGCGCCGAGCAGCCAGCCCGATCCGATGATCGAGCCGAGCGAGACGAACATCAGCCCATAGAACCCGACGGATCGCCGCAGGCGGCCCGCGGCGTTGACCTGGCCAGGGATAGGACGCAACTCAGGGGGGGACGACACGTGCGCGACGGTATCAGCAGCCAGGCCGCTGGCACCCGCCAATCGTGCCGATCTACGGCCGCAGACGCGTCACGCCGGCTTCGCGATCGACGCCGACAGGCCCCGCCGACGGCTCAGCGGCGGTCGAGATACGCCAGGTCGACCTTGTCCTCCACATTCGACGGATCGATCAGCGTCGACAGCTCGAGCGACAGGTGGGCGAGCTTGTCGTCGAGTACGGCCCGGGCGCGGGCCTCGAGCGCTGGATCTCCGATCAGCCGCGCGAGCCGGAGCGTGTCGACGTCGGGCCGCCGCGCGTTGGCCTTGGCGTGGCTGACGATCTCAAGCCACTGTGCGGCGCCCTGGATCGCCGCGGCCAGCGGCGCATGGTCGGCGGCGAGCTGGTCGAGCGCCCCGGCCGGATCACGGTGCCGGCGCGCGGCGATCCACACCTTGGGGTTGGCCGCGAGCCCGGCCTGGTCGATCAGGATCCGGGTCAATAGCTCGTGGGTGTCGAGCGCCGGCCATAGCTGCTGCGCCTGGAGCGCGGCCTCATGAGCGCGGACGAGCAACGCGGTGTCGGACTGGAACACGGCGTAGCGCTCGAGCATGCCGGCCAGCAGAAAGTTGCCGGCCGCGCGGGTCTTCGGATCGAGATCCTTGCGCGCCAGCGCGGTCTCGAGGCGCACGCGCTGGCTGTCGAACGTGGCAAACCACCTTGCGTCCTCGGCACCGGTGCTCCAGCGAGCACGCTCGGCCTGGAGCTCGCTGGCGTCGAGCGCCTTGGCGTGGCGCGCGCGCTCGACCGCGGCCGCGACCGCGTCGACGTCGCGCATCCGGCTCGCGTCGCGCAGGCGGGCGGTGTAGGACGCCGGGTTGTTCGGCGCCAGGATCTCGTACTGCGCCAGCACCTCGCGCGCGCGCCGAAGGCTCGGATCGGAGGAGATCTCCGCGATCAGGCCCGCGCGCTCGGGGCTGTCGAGCAGCGTATTGATCAGACGCGCCGCGTCGGTCTCGTCCAGCCGCAGCGCCTTGGTGTCGACCCGCTTGGCGGCGACGCGCAGGTCGCCGGCCGCGGTCTGCAAGGCCAACACGTTGCTCGCGACGATCGGCTCGTCGGGATCGCGGCGATACGCGGCCTCGACCGCGGCGGCCGCGTCGCGCATCAGCTGCGGATCGCTGCTGCACCCGAACGCTGCCTGATCGGCGACCGCGGCGTTGTTGTAGCCTGTCGCGTCGTCGGTGCGTGCCATGTCCATCTGGAGCTTGGCCGCGGCGACGAACTTCGCCGCGCAGCCCACCAGGTCGCCGCGGTGAAGCAGGCGGCGGGCCTCGACCTCCAGCAGCGCCGCTCGGATCGCTGGGCCCGCGTGGCTGACCTTGCGAAGCCAGCCCTCGGCCTCGTCTTCGTCGTCGACGCTCATGACGCCGAGCAGCTGCGCGGCGGAGTCCCGGCTCGGCCCGTTGCCGGTGTCGAACACCTGACGCGCGATCTGCTTGGCCCGGGCGACGCTGCCGAGCCGGCGATACACGCTCGCCACGCCCAGGCTGAGCTCGGGGTCGTTCTTGGCGAGCACCTTGGCCAGCGCGGCGTCGGACTCGGCGGTCTTGCCGAGCCGCGCGTAGATCTCGCCCAGCCCGAGCTCGTAGCTCGGCTGACCCTCGGCGGCGATGCGGATCGCGAGGTACGTCCGCTCGGCGTCGGCGAGCATCCGGCTGCGCGCCGGCTCGGCCATCGCCTGGGCGCGGCGCAGCTTGATCGCCCCCGCCGCGAGCGCCGCCGGCACCACGCGACCGCGGGCGGTGAGCTTGGCGCGCGCGCTGGAGAGCTCGTCGTCGTGCTCGATCTGATCGGAGACCCAGCGCCGGATCAGCTCGTCGCGCTGGGCGTCATCGTGGGTGGCCTCGACCCTGGCGCGCAGGTCGGCCGGCACGCGGCCGGTGTCGAGCGCCTGCTTGATCCGATCCTGCACGCGGTGGTCGGCCTGCTCGGCCTCGGCGGCGGCCGACGCGAACCGCACGAGCTCGGCACCGAGCAAGCTGTCGAGCAACGCGTCGGCGTCGTCGAGCTTGCCCTGCTCGGCCAGCAATCGGGCGAGCGCGAGCCGGGCGTCGCGGATCATCCATCCGGGCGGCCCGATCCGGGTGAGCCGCGCGACCGCATCGGCCAGCTTGCCGGCGCTCGCCTCGCCGAGTGCCAGCGCGAGCGCGGCGTACTGGTCCTTGGGCCGCCGGGCCTGCAGGTCGGCCAGCTGCGCCGGCGTGACGTGCTCGGCTTCGACCGCGGCCTTGTCGGCGAGCGCGAAGTCGCGCACGTGGCTCGCCTGGCTAAGCAACCCGGGCGATCCGGACGCCAACCAGGCGTCGAAGTCGGCCCCGGCGTCGACCAGCAGCGACGGCGCGTCGCACAAGCGCTCGATGATCTTGTCGGCCTGCGCGGACAGCGGCGCGGTGTCGGCCCCGGCGACCGGCTCGACCAGGATCGCGAGCGCCTCGAGCGGCCAGTCGGCCTGCTTCGCGCCGGCGAGCGCGAGCCGAGCGGCGGTGATCTTCTGGCCGAGCGCGGCGCGGCTGCCGGGATCGGCGATCTGGTACTCGGCCGCGAGCAGCGCGGTCCGGGCCTCGCTGGCGTCACGCGCACGACCGGCTTGCTCGGCCCAGCGCTCGAGCGTGGCGATCATCTCCGCCTGCGCGACCCCGCCGCGCGCAGTGCTCGGCAACGCCTGGTAGCGATGCACGACGCGCAGCGCCGGAGCGAGCTGGTCGGCGGTGAACGGCGCGGCGACGTAGCTCGCCGACAGCCGCACGATCTCGGCCCCGGCGCGCTCGGCCCGGCCCTGGTCGACGTAGCGCAGGTCGTTGGCCAGCTCGTCGTCGAGCCGGCGCAGCGCGGGTTCGGCCGTGCCGGTATGTGCCGCCTCGAGCGTACGGTCCCAGCGCCGGCGGGCGAGCCGCACGGGATCGTCGAGGTACGCCACCACGCCCGCGATCGCCACCGCGAGCGCGATCGCCGCGGGCAGCGCCCAGCGCACGATGCGGGCGAACCGCGACAAGCGCTCGCGCGCCATGATGTTGTAGCCGCGGTGGATGTCCCGTACCCGCCACGCGCTCAGCGGCATCACCGGCACGAATGCCAGCGAGATGCAGTGGGTGGTCACGTAGCTGCCGTCGCGCCGCACATCGCGCCGGCCATAGAACGCGGCGCCGAACCCGTTGAGCCGGTACAGCGTCGGCATCTTGGTACCGGGCTTGATCGGCCGCGGTGCCTCGAGCTCAGCGGTCGCGGTGCGCGCCATCGCGTCGGCGTCGCCGCGTGCAACGGTCTTCCACAGCTTGCGGGCCGCGGACTCGTGGCCGCGTGCGAACAGGATGCGGCCGTGGCTCAGCGCACGATAACGCTCCGGTGCGTTCTGCGCGGCGATCAGCTGCGCGCGCTGCTCGTCGTCGCGCGCCAGCTCGGCCGCGGTGGTCAGCCAGCGCGCGGCAGCTGCGTCGTCCGACGCCGCGGTCGCGACCACGGCACCGCGCGCATAGATCGCCGCCATCGAGCCGTCGATCTTGTCCCGCGCCTCGGCGGGGAGCGCCGACAGGTCGTGCCGCGCTCGCTCGGCCGTCAGCTCGTCGAGCGCGATGTGGACCGCCGCCAGCTGCGCCGGCTCGACCGCGCCGCGCGCCGGCTCGACCGCCCGCACCGCCTCCCAGGTCGCCCCGATCCGTTCGTCGAGCGCCTCGGGCAAGGTCGTCGGCTTGGCCTCGTCGTCGTCGGTGGTAAATGTCGCTGCGCGCCCCGCAGCAGGTCCTGCGTCCCCAGAATTCCCCATTGCGCCCATGAATATCATGGCGCCGGCATCGGCTGGTCGCGTTTCGAGATCCTCGCCTCCGATGATGCAGTAGACGAAGTTTGCCCGGCGGCGTCGGTCGAGCGTGCCGAGAACACAAAGTCTTCTCCGCGCGCTCAGCCGAGCGTGCCGAGAACAAAAAGTCTTCTCCGCGCGCTCAGCCGAGCCCGCGTGGGGCACAAAGTCTTCTCCGCGCGCTCAGCCGAGCCCGCGTGGGGCACAAAGTCTTCTCCGCGCGCTCGGCCGAGCCCGCGTGGGGCACAAAGTCTCCTCCGCGCGCTCGGCCGAGCCCGCGTGGGGCACAAAGTCTCGTCCGCAGCGTCAACCGAGCGCCGCGACATGACTTTTTGTTCTCGCGAGCCTCCACGCAACCGCGCGACGGTGCGGTCGATACGCCGGCCCATGACATCCAAGTCGGAGTCGTCCCCCACACAACCCATCCCCCTCAGTCACGCGTCCGATGCGCCCGATGACCGCACCCTCCCCCGGGTCGTCGAGCAGTACCAGCGGTTCCTGCCGCTCGCGCAGAAGCTCGACGGGACCAACATCCGGAGCATGAGGATCCCCGCCGCGCTGGACTGCTCAACGCGCGTCGCGGCGTCGCGGCACTGATGGCGCGGCGCGCGGAGGTCCTCGCGATGCCCGGCATCTCGATCGGACAGATCGAGTCGCTGTCCGACCTCGGTCAGGCGCTGCAGTACGCCAACGGCCGCATCGAGCGTCTCGTTCCGATCACCGGCGAGGTGAAGGCGCTGCTCACCGCGGCCAGCAAGCTGCGCGCGAACCTGCTCGCCAAGGCCGACGTCCTGGTCGTCGACGGCATCGTGCCGGTCGCCACCGTCGCCGGCATCCGCAAGGGCCGCGGCCCTGGCGACACCGCCGGCGACTGCATCGCGCTCGCCGCGCTGTTCCACGAGCACGCCGGCGCCCTCGCCGGCCACGTCACCGTCTCCGCCGCCGACATCCAGGCTGCCAATGATGCCGGCGCGAAGCTCCTCGCCGCCCTCCACCCCGAGGCCGCGCGCCGCGTGCCGGACAAGGACCTGACCGCCGCGGTCGACGCGCGCGATCGACTATGGAGCCTGTTCGAGCAGACCTGGGAGCACCAGATCTGGCGCCCGGGCGCCTGGCTGTTCGGCCGCGATGTCGATCAGCACGTGCCGCCCCTCGGCGCGCGGACGCATCGGCGCGCGGCGAAGCCGGCGCCGGCACCGCCGCCGACCGAAGCGTCTGCGTCGGTGAATCCGATCGCCGCGGGTAGCTGATAACTAACCTCGTACAGGTCGCTCCCCGATGGCACGGTTGGCTGTCGCGTCATCACGACGTATACGCAACGCAAGCTGTACTTCGACCCAGCTTCGTTCTACCGTCGGCGACCATGACGGACTGGGCGGATATCACAGTGAAGGTGCTCGGGCTCGTGGGGATCGGATTCGGGTACTGGTGGGGCGTTCGACAGTGGCAGGAAGGGCAACGCTGGAAAAGAGCGGAGCGACTCGACACGCTCATCCGTGAATTCGAAACCAAACCCTGGCTGCGACTCGCCACCAAAGTTGTGGACTGGGAAGCAGCGACCGTTCCGTTCGCGGATGGTCCGCCCGTCGTCTACGGAACTAAAGATGTTCGCGCCGCCATGTTCGTTCATTGGGATGCGGCGCCCGGCGCCAGCGTCGAATACCCCGATCCCCAGAATCAGATTCGAGATGCGCTAGATGCGCTGCTGGACTTCTTCGTCCGACTCGAACATGAATTGAGCGCTCACCTGATCGATGAGCGGGCCGCCATGCAGTATTTCGCTTACTGGATCTTTCGGCTCGAGACGATGGAGGAGCACATCGCGGACAACGAACCCGCAAACGTCGTCGCGGACAAAATGCGAGCCTACGAGGCAGCCTATTCAGACCCAGATTATATGCAGCGACTCTATGCCCGTCTCAAGAAAGAGAGCTGGAATTCGGAGTCCGAGTGGACGCTCGACACCGCGTTCGACGATCCCAAACCAGCGCCTCCATCGGGCTTCTATCAGCGGATGCAGGCGCGCTCAAGAACGCGCACCTTGAGCCAACCACGTGCAAGTGGCAGTTCGTAGGAGTGAGCGTGGCCGATTTTCGAGGCCACGATTGTGCCGAGCGCTCGGCGAGCAGCTACGCTCGCGGCCATGAGCTTCATGACCGAGTTGCACCCCGGCGTCGTCGCGGATCCACCGGCGGCGTCCGACGGGTTCGTCCTCCAAACTTGCAGCGAGCCGCCGGCTGAGCTCGACAGTGCCCGCGCTGGTTCTGTGCATCGGCTTACACGCCGATGACAGGGATGGCCCGCGATCACGACCGACCATCGCATCGCAAGCCGCTGGACCGATGGGAGGGTGCGATCAGGCACCGAAGCACACGGAGGTATCGGTGTGCTGCGTACTACGACACGTGTTCGCGAACTTCCGCAGACTGAGACGAGCTCATGTCTGGAGTATCTGGACGAGGCGAACCGTTGAAGCCAGTGGGTGCCGAGGGGAAATACGGCAGGAGCGCCAAGTCGCCATTGCTCGTACAGGTCGCTCCGCACGCCGCCGGCGCGTTCGATGGTGCGGATCAAGGCTACGCCCCGGCCAGGTGCTTGCCGAGGTAGACCAGGCCGGCGATGCGGAGGTATCCCGAGATCGTCCACCGCTGGCCGGTGAGCTTCGTCAGTCGCTCCACCTCCGCCGCGAACGCTGCGAGGTCGCGCTTCGTGTAACGGACGAGCGACCGCTCGCTCATCGGGTCGGGACTCGGCGGCCGGCCCATCCTCACCGAGGCTTGAGACTTCTTCTTCGTCGGCATGCGCCAAGCCTGTACTTTTAGGTGTCGATTTGTCAACTGGAGACATCACGGGGGAGCGGCGAGTGACTATTCAATTTATTGATTGACAAAAAATACTAAATTGTCTATTGTTGGTCCATGCGTGATAGCTCGATGAATATTCTCACCGCGCGCAAGGCCGAGATGCCCGTGATCCCGGCCTCCGGCTGACCGCGCTGAACGTCCTCGGAGCTCGCGACCCGCGGTCGCGAGTTGCGGGGGCTGTTCAGATCGCAATCGCCTGGAGGACGACCTGACGGCCGATCGTGTCCCATCCGGGACAGGCAGCGCCACCCCCTGGCGCAGAAACAGCGGCCCGCCGGTGTTCAAGCACCGACGAGCCAAGGAGCCACGATGCAGTCACATCGCAACCCCCAAGCCAGACTATCGAAACCACCATCCCCTGACAACCTCACGCACCCGCCCGATCTCGACGGCCCGATCTACCTCTTGCGCGACAACCTCGGGAAGGCCGACGCGTACATCACCGCCGTGGAGAAGCTGATCGAGCTACCCGGCGGCAGCGACGTCGGCAGCAGCGACGAACCCGGGCGCCACCGCAACCACGTGGCGCACCTGGTCGAGTCCGCCAAGCTGGCGGTGCGCGCGGCGGCCTGCACGACCGAGCAGATCGACCGATGCAGGAGGGCCGCATGACCGACGTCGCGACGCACCTCGACGATCTGCGGATCGCCGTCGGCGAGACCGAGGCGCTCTCGGCGGTGACTGCCGAGTCGTACGACCACCAGGACTGGAACGGCGCCGACTCGCTCCACGTCGAACGGATGGCGAGCCTGCTCGGGCTGATCTCGAAGTCGGCATCCGCCGCCATGGCCGCATTCCACCGGCTGCACGGCGCTGTCGCCGACGCGCAGCCGGCGCCCGCGGGCGAGCGGTGGGATCACGACGGCTGCGGCGCGGCACCGGGGGAA
>DATBBB010000069.1:0-43736 GCA_036271215.1 Kofleriaceae bacterium
GCGAAAGTCGCGCGACGCCAGCACGCCGATCAGCACCAGCATGCCGACCAGCAGGAGCGCGCCGCCGAACATCACGTAGCTCGACCACGCGACCGAGCTCGCCCACTCCTCGTTGCGGCGCAGCAACAGGCTCTGCTCGACCGACAGCATCAGATCGATGGTCTCGCGGATCCGATCCATCATCGCCTTGCCGCGATCGGTGCGGATGATCGCGAGCGCGCCGCCGCTGTCGCCGGTGCGCCGGATCTCGATCGTCTGCTTGAGCGTGGCGAGCTTGCCATCGATCAGCGGTCCGAGCGCTTCGAGCTGCGCGAGCTGGCCGGGGTTGTCGGCCAGCAGGCGGTGCACCGAGGCCTGCTGGCCGGGAATCGCGACGAGCGCGAGCTGGTACGGCTCGAGGTAGCGCTCGTCGCCGGTGAGCAGGAACCCGCGCTGGCCGGTCTCCGCGTCCTTGATCTGGGACAGCAGCCGGTACAGGTGATCCTGGACCTCGTTGGTGTGGCTGACCGCCGCAGAGGCCTCGGCGCGCGCCACGACCGAGCGATAGGTCAGCGTGGCGATCACGAGCACCACGACGAACGCCGCGATCAGCGCGGCGAACGCGGGGCCCGGTAACCAGGCGCGCGAACGTGCCTCCGGTGCAGCAGGCTTCACGATGTCGCTCATGGACGGCACGCGTGCAAATGCACACTCCATGCTGGCGGTGAAGTTGCACAAAATATGAGCAACCGCGAATCGATCCAGCGAGTTACGGCATGGGGTACCGTGCGCGTTCGCTCGGCTGTGCGCTTGCGCTCGGATCTGTGCGCCGCGGCCGATCACGGCTAAACGTATTGGATCATTGGGCGATCTCCGAGTAGGTTGACGCAATCCGCCATATTGGATACTCAGCAATTCATGACGGACGTCCGCTGCCTCGGCCTCTCGCGCATCGCCTCGCTCGCCGCGACGGCCACGCTGGCCACGCTGGCGACGCTGGGGGCGACGCTGGGGGCGACGCTGGGGATGACGGCCTGCCATGACAGCGAGGCGACCCGCCAGGCCGGCGGATCGGCCGCGCGCGAGGCCGCGCCGACCGAGATCCGGCTCGACTACGCGACCTACAACCCGAGCAGCCTGGTGCTCAAGGATCATCACTGGCTCGAGGACGATCTCGCGCGCGACGGGATCAGCGTGCGCTGGGTGTTCAGCCAGGGCAGCAACAAGGCCAACGAGCTGCTCGCCAGCGGCAGCGCGGACCTGGTCAGCACCGCGGGCGCGGCGGCGCTGCTCGCGCGGACCAACGGCGTACCGACCAAGATCGTGTACGTCTACTCCAAGCCCGAGTGGGCCGCGCTCGTGGTCGGCGCGGACTCGCCGATCACGCAGATCGCCGACCTCAAGGGCAAGAAGGTCGCGGCGACCCGCGGCACCGACCCGTTCTTCTTCCTGCTGCGCAGCCTCGAGCAAGCCGGGCTCGGCGCGCGCGACATCGAGCTGGTCCACCTGCAGCACGCCGACGGCCGGCTCGCGCTGTCGCGCGGCGACGTCGACGCGTGGGCCGGGCTCGATCCGTTCCTGGCGTCGGCCGAGCTGCGCGAGCACGCGCGGATCATCTATCGCAACGTCGACTTCAACTCGTTCGGCACGCTCGACGCGCGCGAGGACTTCCTGGCGCACCACCCCGATCTGGTCCGCCGCGTGATCGTCCAGTACGAGCGGGCCCGGGTGTGGATCCTCGGCCACCCGCGCGAGGCCGCCCAGCTGGTCGCCGCCGAGGCCAAGCTCGAGCCCGACGTCGCGCTGCGCCAGCTCACCGAGCGCACCGGGCTCGACCGCGACGTCGGGATCCCCGGGCCGGCGCTGCACCAGGCGCTCGCGGCGGTCGCGCCGCTCCTGACCCGCGAGCGGCTGGTCGGGCCCGGCGCGGATCCCGGCAAGGCGCTCGCCGAGCTGATCGATCCGTCCGCCGCCCAGGCGGTGATCCCGGCGGCGGCTGTGGCGGTGATTCCGCCGGCGGCGCAGGCCCCGGCGGCGCAGGCCCAGGCGGCACAGGCCCCGGCGGCGCAGGCCCCGTCAGCGCAGGCGACCCCGACCCCGGCGGCGCAGGCTCCAGCGGCGCAGGCTCCGGCGGCGCAGACCCCGGCGGCGCAAGCGACCCGGGCGGCCCCGGCGACCCCGGCAGCTGAGCCGGCGCGGCCGTGATCGCCCGGGCGTGGATCGCGCGCGACGATCGCGACGTCGGCGAGGCGGATCGCGCGATCGTCGCGGACGCGCGCGAGGCGCTGGTGCCGGACGCGCTGGTCCACCGCGAGCACGGCGAGCGCGCCGGCGGGCGCACCGGCCGAGCGCGGCGCTGGCGGCCCCCACCGTGGCCGGCGCTGATCGTCCCGCTCGGACTGCTCGCGGCGTGGCTCGCGACGACGTCGATCGGCCACGTGTTCCCGCCGCACCAGCTGCCGTCGCCGGGACAGGTCGCGTCGACCGCGCGCGTGCTGCTCGCTGATGGCGAGCTGGTGCGCCACGTGGCCGCGAGCCTGGGCCGGGTGCTCGCCGGGTTCGCATGCGGCGCGGCGGCCGCGATCGCGGTCGCGATCTGCGTCGGGCTGTCGCGGCTCACCGAGCAGCTGATCGATCCGACGCTGCAGGTGCTGCGCAACGTGCCGTCGCTGGCGTGGGTGCCGTTCCTGCTGCTGTGGCTCGGGATCGACGAGGCGCCGAAGATCACGCTGATCGCGATCGGCGCGTTCTTCCCGGTCTACCTGAACCTGGTCGCCGGTATCCGCCAGACCGACCGCAAGCTGATCGAGGTCGGCTACGTGTTCGGGCTCGGCCGCGCCGCGCTGGTCCGCCGCATCATCCTGCCGTCGGCGCGCCCGTACCTGTGGACCGGCCTGCGGGTCGCGCTCGGTCAGGCCTGGCTGTTCCTGGTCGCCGCCGAGCTGATCGCGTCGACCCGCGGGCTCGGCTACCTGCTGATCGACGGCCAGAACACCGCGCGCCCCGACGTGATGCTGGTCAGCATCCTGGTGCTCGCGCTGCTCGGCAAGCTGTCCGACGGCGTGCTGCGCCGGCTCGAGCGCCGCGCGCTGCACTGGACCGACGGGTTCGGCGGGCTCGCAGCGGACGGCCGCAGCCCTGCGCCCGGAGCGGCGCCCGGAGCCGCACGATGACGGCGGCGGTGACCGGCACGAGCACCGGCGCGCCGACCGGCACGAGCGCCGGCGCGCCGACTGCTGCGATCACCGCGCGCGGCGTCGCCAAGCAGGTCCAGGGTCACGCGATCCTGCGCGACCTCAGCCTCGAGATCCGGCGCTCGGAGCTGGCGTGCCTGATCGGCCCCAGCGGGTGCGGCAAGTCGACCCTGCTGCGCCTGATCTCCGGCCTCGAGCGCGACCACACCGGCGAGCTCGACGTCGCCGGCCAGCCGATCACCGGCCCGAGCCGCCGCGTCGGCTTCATGTTCCAGGAGCCGCGCCTGCTGCCGTGGCTCACCGTGCGCGACAACATCGCGCTCGGCCTGCCGCCCGCCGCGCCCCGCCGCGCCCCCGCCGACGCCGACGCGCGGATCGACGCGCTGCTCGCGCAGGTCCAGCTGTCGGGCACCGCCGGCGCATTGCCGCGCCAGCTGTCGGGCGGCATGGCGCAGCGGGTCGCGCTGGCCCGCGCGCTCGCCGCCGAGCCCGAGGTCCTGCTGCTCGACGAGCCATTCAGCGCGGTCGACGCGATCACGCGCGGCCGGCTGCAGCAGCTGGTGCTCGAGATCTGGCACCGGACGCAGATCACCATGCTGCTGGTCACCCACGATCTCGACGAGGCGCTGGTGATGAGCGACCGCGTGCTCGTGCTGTCGGACCGGCCGGCGCGGGTCGCGACCATCGTCGAGATCACCGCCGCGCGGCCCCGCGATCGCCGCGATCCGGTGCTCGCCGCCGAGCGCGCCCGGCTGGCCGAGGCGCTCGAGCGCGCGGCCGACCCGCCTGAGCCATCATGAGCCGTCATGAGCGCCCGCTCCGCTGGCCGCGCCCGCTGGTGATCCGCTGCGCGTCGCCGCCGCCGGCGATCAGCCGCGCGCCGGGCCGGCGTAGCGGTCGCGCAGCTCGCGCTTGAGCACCTTGCCGATCGCGCTGCGCGGCAACGCGTCGACCACGACGACGTCGGCGATCCGCTGCGTGCGGCCCAGCCGCGCGTTGGCGAACTCACGCAGCGCCTCGACGTCGGTCGCGACGCCGTCGCCCGCACCCGCGCCCGCCGCGAGCACCACGAACGCGACCGGGGTCTCGCCCCAGCGCGCCGACGGGACGCCGACCACCGCGGCCTCGGCGACCGCGGCGTGCCCGGCGATCGCGGCCTCGAGGTCGACCGGGTAGATGTTGAACCCGCCCGAGATGATCACGTCCTTCTTGCGGCCGACGAGGGTCAGGAAGCCGTCGGCGTCAAACCGGCCGAGGTCGCCGGTGCGGATGAACCGCCGGCCGGCGGCATCGCGCCACTCGGCGGCGGCCGTGGCGTCGGACCGGCCGTGGTAGCCGGTCATCACCGCGAACGGCGAGTGGCCGACGATCTCGCCGATCTCGCCCGGCGCGACCTCGCGGCCGGCGTCGTCGATCGCGCGCAGCTCGTGGCCCTCGGTGGCCCGGCCCACGGTGGCCAGCTTGTCGGGGAACTGGTGCGCGACCAGGATGGCCGTCCCGCCGCCCTCGGTCATCCCGAAGTACTCGATCAACCCTCCCGGCCAGCGCTGCAGGATCTCCGCCTTGAGCGCCGCCGAGAACGGCGCGCTGGTGCAGAACTTCATCACGAAGCTCGAGAGATCGGCGCGATCGAACCCGGCGTGGCGCAGCAGCCGCTCGTACTGGACCGGGACCAGCATCGCGTGGGTGACGCGGTGGCGCTCCGCGAGCCGCAGAAACTCGCCGGGCTCGAACCGCGGCATCAGCACCGACGTGCCGCCGAGCGCCAGGGTCGGCAGCAGGCTGACCAGCGTGGTGTTCGAGTACAGCGGCGTCGAGACCAGCGTGATCGCGCCGGGGCCGTAGCTGAACGCATCGCCGCGCCGGACGTGCGCCCACCGCATCGCGTGCGACTGCACGATGCCCTTGGGCGTGCCGGTCGTGCCCGACGAATAGATCAGGTTGAACGCCGCGCTCGGGTCGATCTGGACCGGCGCCGGCGCGACCCCGGCGGGGCCGAGCCAGGCGGCGAACGGCCGGCCGGCGGAACGGTCGTCGAGCGCGATCCGGGCGGCCGGAGCGGCCCAGGCAGCGCCGCCCGGGCGGCTCGCGGTCTCGAGCGCGCGCGCGGTCGCGTCGTCGAGGAACACCCGCTTCGCGCCGGCGTCGTCGAGCATCGCGACCAGGCTGTCGGGCAGGACGCTCGGCTGCAGCGGCGCGACCGAGATCCCGGCGCGCACCGCGCCCAGGTACGCCGCGACGTACGCGATCGAGCTCGCTGCGGCGATCGCGACCACGTCCCCGGCCGCCACGCCGTCGCGCGCGAGCGCCACCGCGACGCGATCCATCATCGCGTCGAGCCCCGCGTAGTCGAGCTGGTCAGGGCCCCGGTCAGGGCCCCGGTCAGGGCCCCGGTCGGCACCGACGATCAGCGCCGGGTGGTCCGGCCGCGCCACCGCGTGGTGATGGATCAGCTCCGGAATCGATCCGGTGGGCCGGGCGAGCAGCTCCGCGAGCGTGGGCGGCGACACCGCGCGAGCATAGCGCTCGGAGTCAGGTCACGGCGCCGCGGCGGTCTCGAAGATCGCGTTGAACTCGAAGGTCTGGGTGTCGAGCTGCGAGCACAGCCCGAGCGTGGCGTTCGCCGGGCACACCTGATCGCGCTGGATCGCCCAGAACGCGACCAGCCCGAGCCGCTTCTGCCGCACGTAGTCGACCAGCGCCTGGGCGTCGTCGGTCGACAGCGTCTCGTTGTCGTCGTTCTTGCCGATCATCGGGGTCACGCCGAGGTGGCGGTACACCGCGTCGGACGACAGGCTCGGCAACACCGCGTGCAGCTGCTGCGCGACGGCCTCGACCGACTTGATCGGCGTGGCGTGCAGATCGGTGCCGTCGCCGTAGTCCATCGCCAGCGCGTTGACGATCGAGAGCTCGACCCCGGCGGACACCGCGGCCTGCAGGATATCGATGCTCTCCTGCAACAGGCCGCTCGGCGCGACCGGCAACGTGAACGACACCCGGGCGTGCTTGGCGTCCTGCAGCTGCTTGAGCGCCGCCCCGCGCAGCGCGTTGAGCGCCGGGTTACTCGACGTCGCGTGCTGCTCGAGATCGAAGTCGAGATCGGTGATCCCGGTATCATCGACGAATCGGCCGAGCGTGGCGGCGAGCTCCGCGGCCGAGCCGCAGCTGGATTCGAGGTAGGTGCCGGTGGCGCCGCCGAAGCTCGCGCGGACGTGGCCGCCGGCCGCGACGTATGCGCGGATGTCGTCGAGGTGATCGTGGAGGTCGGTCGTGACCTCGCAGCCGGCGTTGGCCAGCACGAAGCCGATCGAGACCTCGGCCGGCCCGCCCTTGGCCTTCATGTCGACCAGCGACGAGAACGCGTACGACGGGTTGCCCCAGCCGTACGCGTAGTAGTACGGCGCGACCTCGGTCGTGGTGCCGGCGGGCGAGGCCGCGTCGCCCGCGGTGCCGGCATCGCCGGCGGTGCCGCCGACACTGCCACACGCCGCCCCGAGGGCCCCGAGGGCCCCGAGCGCGCCGAGCACGATCAACCTCGCGGCGCCGAACATCCCGAGCCCCGGGCGGCCACGCAAGCGATCAGCCCTCGAGCTTTTCGATGATCAGCTCGATGAATTCCGGCTTTTCGAGCTTGCGGTACGAGTAGTTCTCCTCGAACCACTGGACGACCGGGTCGGCCTGGCCTTCCTTCATCTTCACCGCGATCGAGGCCTTGCTGCTGAGCTCGACCAGCCGGCCGCCGATCGCGTCCGCGTTGACGTGGTCGGCGTAGTGCTTCCGCAGCCAGGTGACGATCAGGTAGAGCAGCGCGGGATCCGCATCGTCGACGAGTGAGAACAGCTCGTTTGCACTCATCATGCCCCCCTCAATACTATCGAGGATGCGCATTGCCGCGCGCTGTTCTTGCTCGAGTGCCATCTGGAAGATCTAGCATCCCTGTTCTGCCGCTGCGATGGCCTGCGCGGCCAAATGCCGCGCGACGTGATCGCGGTTGGGGAAAGCAGACCTCACGATCCCGGCCGCATAGCCGGTCACCGATCGGCGGAACCCGGAGGTGCCGTCCGGCGCGGCGTACATGGAGGCGCCGTCGGCGCTGGTCTCTCGAGGTACCGGCGAGGACCGGCGAGCTACCGGGCGCCCGACCGCCCCGCCGGCCGCGCGCGCCGCGCGATGGATCCACCGCGCGCGGAATGCACGAGCAGGAACCGGTGGTTCGCTGACCGAGCGTTCTTCAGGCCAGGCCCGCGCGCGATCGTCGTCGGCGCGTCGCGCGGCGCTTCCCCCCGTGGCATGCGCGCTGCTTGGGTGATCAGCCCATGTCATCGCTTGCGATCGATCTCTGGCTCGCGCTGATCCGCGCGCGGCTCATCCAGTTCCTCGCGATCGGCGGCGTGATCTTCTGGATCGCGCCGCGGCCGCGGCCGGGCGGCGACCGGCGGATCGAGGTCTCGGCCCGCGAGCTCGCGATCGTCGAGGCCGCCGAGGCCGCGCGCCACGGCACCCGGAGCCTGGCGCCCGGCAAGGCCGCCGAGATCACCAGCCGCCTGATCGAGGACAAGATGCTGTTCGCCGAGGGCGTGCGGCTCGGGCTCGATCAGGACGACCCGATCATCCGCCAGCGCGTGGTCCAGAAGCTGCTGCTGCTCGCCGAGGACCTGGGCGGCGCGATGCGCGAGCCCGGCGACGCCGAGCTGCGCGCCGCCTACGCGCGCTCGCTCGACCGCTACCGCCAGGCGCCGCGCTACCACCTGATGCACGTGTTCGCGGCCCGCGCGGGTGATCTGCCGCCGGCCGCCGGGCTCGACGCCGGCGCGCTGCCGATCGCCGGCGAGCCGTTCCCGCTGCCGCGCGAGACCCACGCCACGCTCGACGAGCTGCGGCGGTCGTACGGCGGCACATTCGCGGACGCGGTCGCCGGGCTCGCGGTGTCCGGCCGCTACAGCGCGCCGATCCAGTCGAGCTTCGGCTGGCACCGCGTGCGCGTGGTCGACGTCGAGCCCGGCCGGGTCCGGCCGTTCGAGGAGGTCGCGCGCGAGGTCGCGTTCGATCGCACGCTGGCGCACCGCGAGGACGTCGTCCGCGCGTTCCTCGACGCCACCGCTGCGCGCTACCAGATCGTGGTCGACGGCGTGCCGATCGCGAGCTTCACCCCGACCCTGCGGCTGGCGCGCCACGAAGTCGCGTCCGGGGAGGACTGAGATGCGCGCGCCCCGCCGGGTCCCCGCGATCACCGCGATCGCCGCCTCCGCCCTCGTCGTCCTCGGGCTCGTGCTCGGCGCCGCGCGCCCGGCCGCCGCCCACGGCATGCGCTCGGCCTACGTCGAGCTCACCGAGACCGCGCCCGGCCACGCCCGGGTCGCGATCCGCGGCAACGTGCCGGTGTCCGGCGTCGAGCTCACCGCCGCGGCGCCGTGTACGGTCACCACCAGCCCCGAGGCCGGCACCGAGCTGGTGTGCCCGGCGCGGCTCGCCGGCGCGGCGCTCACCATCGCCGGGCTCGGCCCGATCGCCAGCGAGGCGGTGATCTACGCGACCCTCTACGACGGCACCACCCTCACCGCGTGCGCCACCGCCGGCAACCCGCGCTGGACGGTGCCGGGCGCCGACGCCGGGGTGCTCGACGTCGCCGGCCGCTACGTCGGGCTCGGGATCGAGCACATCGCGACCGGCGCCGATCACCTGCTGTTCCTGCTCGCGCTCGTGCTCTGCCTGCGGACGCTGCGCGCCGTGATGCTCGCCGAGACCGCGTTCACGCTATCGCACACGCTGTCGTTCAGCGCGAGCGCGCTCGGCTGGGTCCACGTCTCGGCGGCGGCCGCGGAGGCGTGCATCGCCGTCAGCCTGATCCTCGTCGCGCTCGACATCGGCCGCCCGGTGCGCGACGCGCCGTGGAAGACCGCGGGGCTCGCGTTCGCGTTCGGCCTGGTCCACGGCCTGGGGTTCGCCGGCGGGCTCGCCGAGATCGGGCTGCCGACCAACGCGGTGCCGGCCGCGCTCGCCGGGTTCGCGAGCGGCGTCGAGCTCGGTCAGGTCGCGTTCCTGATCATCGCGGTGACGGCGCTGCGCCTGATGCTGCGCCGGCCGCGGCTGACCGCCGCCACCGTCCAGCTCGGTGCGTACGCGATCGGCGGCGTTGCCTGGTTCTGGTTGTTCGAGCGCCTGCGCGCGCTCGGCTGATGGCCACATTCAAGGAGACAGTCATGATGGACCGCTTGTTACGATCCTGGGCGGGAGCGCTCGCCCTCGCCCTCTTGTCACCGGCATGCACCGATACGCCGACGCCGACGCCAGCGCCGACGCCGGATCCGACACCGGCGGCGACCGGCGGCGCGGCAGCCGGCAGCGCCGCGGCGGCCGACACGCTGCTCAAGTGCGCCGATTACAACACGCTCAAGAATGCCTATTTCGGTGACCTCCATAGCCACACCGCGTTCTCGTACGATGCGTACACGTTCGAGACCCGGGTCGAGCCGATGGACGCCTGGGCGTTCGCGCGCGGCAAGCCGGTCACGATCGCTGGCGGCCAGCCCGGCGGACCGACGACCCAGCTCGATCGCCCGCTCGACTTCCTCGCGCTGACCGATCACAGCGAGTTCCTCGCGCTTGACTTCGGGTGCGGCGTCGATCCCGCCGGCAACGCGTACGACCCCGACAGCCCGTACTTCAACGATCCGAAGTGCGTCGCCGCGCGGTCGAACGATCCGTCCAAGGAGAAGCTCAACTTCGGCCTGCTGTTCTCGCGCCAGCAGGCGCTGTGCGGCAGCTCGATGCCCGAGAGCTCGGCGACCTGCCTGCCGGTGATCCAGGACGCGTGGGCAGCGGAGCAGGCCGCCGCCGCCGCCGCGCTCGATCGCTGCAAGTTCACGTCGCTGATCGGCTACGAGTGGACCAGCTCGTGCACCGGCGACGGCGGCACGGCAGCGACCTGCCACAAGAACGTGATCTTCGGCGACACCAACGTGCCGACCGCGCCGTTCGACTCGCTGTCGAACCCGACCCAGGAGTCGCTGTGGAGCGCGCTCGACACCGGCTGCAACGGCGGCCCGTGCAACGCGATCACGATCCCGCACAACTCCAACCTGAGCAGCGGCCAGGCGTTCAACGTGCCGCAGGGCAGCGAGCAGCACGCGGCCAAGTATCAGAAGCTCGTCGAGATCTTCCAGCACAAGGGCGGCAGCGAGTGCTTCTACGACTCGTCGAACCCGACCGACCCGACGTGCAACTTCAACTACCTCGGCGGCGTCACCGAGCCCAACGACAAGACCAGCTACGTCCGCACCGGGCTCGAGACCGGGCTGTCCGACCAGGCCAACCCGGCGCTGCACATCAACCCGCTGCAGATGGGCATCATCGCCGCGACCGACGACCACAACGGCGCGCCCGGCAACACCCGCGAGGACACCTGGCCCGGCCACGTCGGCATCAACGACGACACCCCGGCGCTGCGCATCGACCCCAGCGCGAAGGTCGCGGTCGGCTACAACCCCGGCGGCGTCGCGGTCGCGTGGGCGGAGCAGAACACGCGCGAGGCGATCTTCGCCGCGTTCCAGCGCCGCGAGACCTACGCCACCAGCGGGCCGCGGATCTCGGTGCGGATGTACCAGACCTGGGATCAGACCACCGACTTCTGCGCCGACCCGAGCTTCCCGACCAACATCATCGCCGCGGGCGGCCTGCCGATGGGCAGCAACATCACGCTGCCGGCGGGCTACACCACCGGCGCGCCGCGGATCTTCGTGTACGCCGCGCGCGACGCGATCACCCGAGCCGACGTCGCCAACCTCGCCGAGGTCGATCTGGTCGAGGCGTGGATCGATCCGGCGACCGGCACGGTCCAAGAGCAGGTCGTGCGGCGCCAGGCCCCGACCGGCGCGGGAGTCGCCACGTCGTGCCAGAGCTTCTCGCTCAACCTCGCCGGTGGCAGCTCGGCGTTCCACGCCGGCTCGCCGAGCTTCTACTACGCCCGCGTGCTGCAGGAGCCGACCGATCGGTGGTCGGTCTACGACTGCAAGGCATCGCCCGGCACCAACCCGACCGACTGCGCGGCGGGCGGCAAGCTCAACGTCCAGGTCGCCGAGCGCGCGTGGACCAGCCCGGTGTGGTACCTGCCCTGAGCGATGGCGAGCGATGGCGAGCGATGGCGCCGAGCGCGAGCGCCGAACAGCGCTCACTCCGCGCACGCCGCGTAGTAGATTTCGAGGATGATGAAGCGGTCGTGGCGTGGCGGTTCCCTGGCGGTGGCGCTGTGCATCACGGCGAGCCCGGCGTGCCAGCCCGCCGCGCAACCGGCGCGGCCGGCCCCGACGACGGTGCCGCACGGGCCGGCGCCCGAGGCCACGCCTGAGGCCGCGGTCGAGGTCGCGCCCGAGGTCGCGCTCAAGGTCGCGCCCGAAGTCGCGCCCGAGGCCACGGCCGAGGCCGCGTTCGCGGCGTCGCTCGATCGCTACTTTGCGAGCCAGCTCCCCGCCGGCGAGCCCGGCGGCGCGGTGCTGGTCATGAAGCACGAGCGCATCGTGTTCGCGCGCGGCTACGGCCTCGCCGACCTCAAGACCCGACTGCCGATCTCCACACACACGTTGTTCAACCTCGGCTCGATCTCGAAGACGTTTGTCGCCAATGCGATCTTGCAGCTCCGCGATCTAGGCAAGCTATCGCTCGACGACAACCTCGCCACGTACTTCCCGCAGTTCAAGCACCCCGAGCTCGCGGCGCGGGTCCAGATCAAGCACCTGTTGACCCACACCTCGGGCTTGCCCGATGCCCGCGACGTCGCCCACCACGTCGCGCAGTTCATGACCGCCAAGGACGCCGAGAACTGGCAGCCGATCACCCAGATCGACGCGCTGCGGTTCGAACCCGGCTCGCGCTTCGAGTACTCCAACCCCGCGTTCAACGGCCTGGCCCTGATCATCGAGCACGCCACCGGCGTGCCGTGGCAGCAGTATGTCCACGACCACATCTTCATCCCCGCCGGGATGACGACCAGCACGATCACCGATGGCCCGCACCCCGAGACCGGCGTCGCGCACGCCTACGTTCCGGGGGACGACCAGGATGCCGGCCGGTGGCTCGAGGCCGACTACGGCGAGATCCCCACGTTTGCCGCGGCCGGCAACGGCGGCGTGTGGAGCTCGGTCGAAGAGCTGGCGCGCTACGAGCTCGCGCTGCGCCACGCCCGGTTCCTCGCGCCGGCGACGATCGCCGAGTCGCGCACCGTCCAGCGGCCCGCCAACTGGGCCGCCCCCGGCTCGCCGGTGATCGGCTGGTCGTGGTTCATCGAGCAGCACCCGGAGTTCGGCCGGGCGATCGGCCACGAGGGCACGCAGGGTGGGTTCCGCGCCAGCTACGTCACGCTGCCCGACCACGATCTCCTGGTGGTCATCCTGACCAACACCCCGCGCGACCAGGACGGGTTCGTCCACGAGACGCTGCAGCGGCTGCGCGCGGCGCGCTGGCTCGACGGCCGCGAACCATAGTGCAAACCGCGGCGGAGTCGATCATCCCCCCGGGGCCGCCGGGGCCGCCGGGGCCGCTGCCGCCGCCGCCCGTAGCGCATCCCACAGCGCGGCCACGTGCGCGCGCTCGGTGCGCTCGGCGCCGATCGAGATCCGCAGGATCTGGCCGCCGCCGAGCACGTTCGGCGTGACGTAGGCCCGGCCGGCGTCGTTGATCCGGCGCGCGATCGCCAGGTTGTGCGCCGAGATCGCGGCCTCGTCGAGCCCGGCCGGCGCGTGGCGCAGACACACCGTTTGCAGCGTGACCGGCGCGAGCAACTGCCAGCCCGGCGTCGCGGCGGCCTGCGCGGCGAGCCACTGCGCGTTCGCCAGATCGCGGCGCAGCCGGTCGCGGATCCCGTCGACGCCGAGATCGAGGATGTAGAACCACAGCTTCAGCGCGCGGAACCGCCGGCCCAGCGGGATCTGCCAGTCGCGGAAGTTCGAGACCTCGCCGTCCTGGGCGGTGCGCAGGATCGCCGGGTTGGTCCCCATCACGCGGATCAGGTGCTGCGGATCGCGGCAGTAGTACGCGCTGAGATCGAACCCGACGCCCATCCACTTGTGCGGATTGAACACCAGCGAGTCGGCGCGCTCGATGCCGTGCCAGCGCGGCCGGCACTCGGGGACGATCATCGCGGTGCCGGCCATCGCGGCGTCGACGTGCAGCCACAGCCCGTGGCGCTCGGCGATCGCGGCGATCGCGTCCAGTGGATCGAACGCGGTGGTCGCCGTGGTCCCCGCCGACGCCATGATCGCGCACGGCCGGAGCCCGGCGGCGAGGTCGCGCTCGATCGCCTCGGCGAGCGCCTCGGCGAGCATCGCGTGCGCCGCGTCGGTCGGGATCAGCCGCAGGTGCGCCACGCCGATCCCGGCGATCCGCACCGCCTTCTCGATCGACGCATGCGCGTCGACCGACGCGTACACCACGAGCGCGGCAGCGACCTGCTGCAGCCCCGACGGCGCGAACCCCAGGGTCCGCTCGCGCGCGCAGATCAGCGCGCCCAGGGTCGCCGTGCTCGCGGTGTCCTGGATGACGCCGGTCCACGCCGCCGACAGCCCGACCATCTGGCGCAGCCAGTCCATCACGACCTCCTCGATCTCGGTCGCCGCCGGCGAGGTCTGCCAGCTCATGCCCTGCACGCCGAGCCCAGCGCACACCAGGTCGCCGAGCACCGACGCGTAGCTCGTGTTCGACGGGAAGTACGCGAAGAACCCGGGGTGGTTCCAGTGCGTGATGCCGGGCAGGACATCGGCCTCGAGCCGCGCGATCAGCGCGCCGGCCCCGCCGCCCGCAGCCGGTGGCTCGCGCGGCAACCGCGCCTTGATCTCCCCGGGCGCAACCCGGCTCATCACCGGCCGGGCCTCGAGGGTCTCGCGGTAATCGGCGATCCAGTCGATCAGCGCGTGGCCGAGCTGACGAAATTGCGACGCGTCCATCGCGCCGACCATACGCCGCTCCGGCCGCAGCCGCGCGTCGGTGCCACGCGATCAATTGTGCATCACCAGGCCGCCTTCGCCGCCGACCCAGACATGGGTCGCGTCGAGGGCGAAGCCGCTGTACAGCTTGCTGCCGTGGAACGCGTCGACCGCGTCGCCGACGCCCGGCACCGCCGACCAGTTGCGTAGAATTTGCAACTAATCGACTGGCTTGGGTTTTCCTGCCCGATCGGCGGCTTGACAGTACACATTATGAACATAATATTATGGCAATATCAAATCGGAGGCAGCGATGGCCACGAGCTACATCATCGATGCGAAGCGGACGCCGCGCGGCCGCGGCAAGGCCGGCAAGGGCGCGCTGTCCGCCATCCATCCCCAGGAGCTGTTCGCGCAGGTCTTGACCGCGCTGCAGCAGCACGCCGGGTTCGATCCGCGCGAGGTCGATGACGTCATGGTCGGCGCGGTCTCGCAGGTCAACGAGCAAGGCGCCAACATCGCGCGCAACGCGGTGCTCGCCGCCGGCTGGCCCGATCAGGTCTCGGCGGTCTCGCTCAATCGGTTCTGCGGCTCGGGCCTGCAGGCGATCCACTTCGCCGCGATGGGCACCGCGTCCGGCGCGCTCGATCTCGCGATCGCCGGCGGCGTCGAGAGCATGTCGCGCGTGCCGATGGGCGCCGACGGCGGGGGCCAGGACGGCGACAACCGCCACCTCCGCAACCGGGTGTTCCAGGTCCCGCAGGGCATCAGCGCCGATCTGATCGCCACGATCGAGGGGTTGTCGCGCGACGAGCTCGACGGCCTCGCGCTGCGCTCGCAGCGCAACGCCGCCCACGCGATCGAGGACCGCCGGTTCGCCGGGTCGCTGGTCGCCGTGCGCGATCCGTTCACCGGCGCCACGGTGCTCGAGCACGACGAGTACCCGCGGCCCGATACGACCGCCGCCGGGCTCGCCGCGCTGCGCCCCGCGTTCACCGAGCTCGGCGCCACCGCCGCCGGGCCGCACGGCGAGACGCTCGATCAGATCGCGGTGGCCGCGTATCCCCACGCCGGCGCGATCCGCCACGTCCACACCGCCGGCAACTCGAGCGGGATCGTCGACGGCGCCGCCGCGGTGGCGGTGGCCTCGGAGCGCTACCTGCGCGATCACCGGATCATCCCGCGCGCCAAGATCCGCGCGATGGCCACGGTCGGCAGTGAGCCACTCCTGATGCTCACCGCGCCCGCGCCCGCGGCCGAGAAGGCGCTGCGCAAGGCGGGGATGAGCGCCCGTGACATCGATCTGTGGGAGATCAACGAGGCGTTCGCCGCCGTCGTACTGCAAACCACGCGCGCGCTCGCGATCGACCCGGAGCGCGTCAACGTCAACGGCGGCAGCATCGCGCTCGGCCACCCGCTCGGTGCCACCGGTGCGATCCTGCTCGGCACCGCACTCGATGAGCTCGAGCGCACAGGCAAGCAGACCGCGCTGATCGCGATGTGCATCGGTGGTGGTCAGGGCATCGCGACAATCCTCGAGCGGGTCTAGACTAGGCTCGTACGGAGCTAGCGTAGGCCTCGTACGGAGCCAGCGATGACCAGCAAGGCCGAGCAGAAGCAGCACACCAACGAGACGATCCTCACGTCCGCGGCGCGCCTGCTGCGCGAGAAGGGGATCTCGGGCGCACGCGTCGCCGACGTCATGAAGGGTGCCGGCCTGACCGTCGGCGGGTTCTACGCGCACTTCGCGTCGAAAGAAGCGCTGATCGACACCACGATCCGGCGCACCGCGCGCGAGATGCTCGAGGGGCTGTTCGCGCGGCTCGACACCAAGCCCGCGGCGGATCGCGCCGAGATCATCCTGAAGCGCTACCTGTCCGCCGCGCACCGCGACAACCTGGTCGCCGGCTGCCCGCTGCCCGCGGTGGTCGGCGAGATCGCCACCACGTCGCCGGAGCATGCGGAGATGCTCGGCAGCGAGCTCGACAACTTCGCCGCCCAGCTCGAGCCGTACCTGCCGACCCACGCCACGATGCCGCACCGCCAGGTCGCGCTCGCCACGCTCGCCCTGATGTACGGTGGGCTCGCGCTCGCCCGCGCGGTGCGTGGCACCGAGCTCTCCGACGAGATCATCCGCGCCTGCCGCGCGTTCGGCCGGCGGATCGCGCGCGACGACAACGACGCTCCCGGCCCCGGGGTCTCGTGATAACCGGTCAGCCCCCGGTCTCCCACATCCAGTGAAACTTCGCCCGCCGGAGCGGGATATCGCTGTCGGCGCGCCGCTGCAGCGTCGCGATCACCGGCATATGATCGAAGCTGCCGTCGAGCTGTAGCCTCGCGCCGTCGCGCGTGTAGCTCAGCACGCCGGTGCGGCCCTTGGAGCAGCTCAGCGCCAGCGTGTGCGCCGCCGCGTCGACCTGCGCCGTGCAGCTGGCGATGGTGTCGTCCTCGAACCGGATCATGCCGCGCCAGCTGCCGATCACGACCCGCCGCCAGCGGGCCGGCGCCGCGGTCTGGACCAGCTCCTGGCCGGCCTGGACGAACGACGTGACGTTCCACATGCCCTCGAGCGGCAGCGAGGTCGGCGGCTGCAGGTTGGTCCCCGCGCTGCGCATCACGACCGCAGACGAGATCAGCACGCCGCCGATCAGCACGATCTTGACCAGCCAGCCGGCGACCCGCCAGCGCCGCGAGCGGACCACCGAGGTCTCCACCGGCGGCGGCGGCAGCGGCCGGCGCAGCACCGCGGCGGCCAGGCGCGGCGCGTCGTACACCACGAGCACCGCCGCCGAGATCGCCATGCTCGCCGAGAACAGCTTGACCGGCACGTCGTAGCAGATGTCCAGCAGCGCGACGTTGGTCATCACGACCAGGCACAGCAGCGCGCCGAGCGTCGCGGTGCGGCGGAATGCCACCAGCAGCACGACCGAGAGCTCCATGATCCCGGCGAACATGCTGTAGGGCCGCGAGTACTCCATGAAGTGCCACATCAGCCGCATCGGGCTGAGCTCGCCGACCCGCGACTCGAGCGCCACGGTGTCGAGCTCGCCGAACTGGACCGGGAAGATCTTGGCGAGCGCGTAGCTCGCGAGGCCGAGCGCGATCGCGTAGCGCAGCAGCAGGTGCAGCACGCGCTCGACCCACGGCGCGCGCGGCCGGCGGCGATCGGCGATCGTCCAGATCACCGCGGCGATCGCGGCGATCGCCACACCGACCAGCAGCCGGGCGTACTCCTCGGAGGTGTCGCCGTTGTCGCCGTCCAGCGCGTTGGGCATCGGGCCGGTCAGCCGGAACACGTGGCGCGCGATCCACAGGCCGACCTGACCGAAGATCTGGCCCCACGCCTGGCTCAGGCCGTCGGTCTCGCCCCCGCCGCCGCCGAACATTGGATAATCATTCAGGAACAGCGGTACGTGATAGAATCCGAACGCCAGGAGCGCGAATCGCGCGGCAAGTCGGCGCACCGGGCCAGGCATCAGGCCGCACTATACGCCCGACACGACGTCATTGACCGCGCGCGGATTCGCTTCGAGAATGGCCGATGGTGGTCGATTCTCCGGTCACACCTTCGGGCGGCAAGCTGATCGATCCCGAGCTCGCGCCCGGTCAGATCGTCGGCGAGTACGTGATCGAGGCCAAGGTCGGCCAGGGCGGGTTCGGCACCGTGTTCAAGGCGGTGCACCCGCTGATCGGCAAGCTGGTCGCGATCAAGGTCCTGTCGCAGAAGTTCTCGGTCGATCCGGAGATGGTGTCGCGGTTCGTCGCCGAGGCCCGCGCGGTCAACCAGATCCGCCACCACAACATCATCGACATCTTCTCGTTCGGCGCGCTCGACGACGGCCGCCACTACTACGTCATGGAGTTCCTCGACGGCGAGCCGCTCGATCAGCGGATCCGGCGAACCGGCCAGCTCGCGCTCGGCGAGGCGCTGCCGATCCTGCGCGGGATCGCGCGGGCGATCGACGCCGCGCACGCCAAGGGCATCGCGCACCGCGACCTCAAGGCCGAGAACGTGTTCCTCGCGACCCACCCCGACGGCGTGCTCGCCAAGCTGCTCGACTTCGGGATCGCCAAGCTGCTCGGCCCGGAGCACGGCCTGGTCCACAAGACCCGGACCGGCGCGCCGATGGGAACGCCGCACTACATGTCGCCCGAGCAGTGCCACGGCCGCGACGTCGACCACCGGACCGATCTCTACGCGTTCGGCGTGCTGGCGTACGTGATGCTCACCGGCGCGTATCCGATCGACGGCGAAGACTACATGACGATCCTGATGCGGCAGATCCACGATACCGCGCCGCCGGCGTCGTCGCACCGGCCGGAGCTGCCCGCCGGCGTCGATCGGGTGATCGGCTGGCTGATGCACAAGGACCCGGCGCGGCGACCGCCGAGCCTGGTCGACGCCGTGCGCGAGCTCGAGCAGGCCGCCAGCGGGGCCGGCGCCGAGGCCCAGCCCGCGTGGCCGGCGCACCTCAGCTCGGCCGAGACCTCGCCGATGGTGGGCAAGGCGTCCGAGGTCCGGACCCATCCGATCGGCCCGGCGAACCACGCGCGCGAGGCCACGCCGGCCGGCGCACCTGCCCCGATCGGCGACGCGACGCCCGCCGGGACGCCCGCGCGCGATCCGACCCCCGCACACCAGGCGACGCCCGAGCTGGATGCCACGATGATGACGCCCTCCGGCAACCCCGCGACGCCCGGCCCCGCGACGCCCAGCCACGCGACGCCCGGCAGCACGATGCTGGGCCACGCGACGCCCAGCCACACGCCCTCCGGCAACCTGACTCCCGGCAACCTGACGCCGAGCCACGCGCGTTCGAATAGCGGGCCGCTCGCCGTGGCGACTACCGTGCCGGCGGACGTGCCGGTAGATGAAGCGTCCGGATCCCGGACCGATCAACCTGCCCCGCGATCGAACGCGCGCGTGTGGTGGGCGGGCGGCGTGGCGGTCGTGGTGCTCGCCAGCGTGGCGATCGTCGCGCTTCGCATGTCATCCGCGAGCCCGGCGCCCACGCGGGTACCCCCGACACAGGATTCAGGCGCGCCGCCCGGCGCGGCGGCGACCGGCGCACCGGCCGCGGCCACCGCGGACGTGTTCCTCACGATCGAGGGCACGCCGCCCGACACCGAGGTCCGGCGCGGCGGCGCGCTCGTCGGCACCGCGCCCGGTCGCGTCGAGCTGCCGCGGTCCAACGTCGAGGTGCTGCTCGTGCTGAGCGCCGATGGCTTCTTGCCGGCGACGCTCACCGTGATCCCGTCCGGCGATGCGACGCGCAGCGTGAGCTTGACCCGCAAGCCCGCGCCTGCCCCGCCCGCGGTGGTCCCCGCGCCGCCCGCGCCTGCAGCCACGGCCACCCCGGCGAACCGGCACCCCAGCGCGCCGGCGCACCGGCCGGCCGGCGGCGCTGCCAGGCCGGCGACCGGATCCGCGGCCACCCCTGCCGGCGCGCCGACCGGTTCACCGACCAACGAGCCGACCAACGAGATCGAGCAGTTCCCGTCGAAGACACCATGACCCAGAGCAGCCGCGCACCGCACCACCCACGCCCCGCCGCGACCTGGCTCGTCGCCGTGATGCTCGGCCTCGCCGGCCTCGCGGCCAGCGCCCGCACCGCGCGGGCCGACGACCGCGCCGCGGCGGAGCAGTTCTTCCGGATCGGCGCCGAGGCCTACAAGACCGGCAAGTTCGACGCCGCCGCGACCAACTTCGACCGCGCCTACGAGAACCTCAAGGCGCCCGAGATCGCGTTCTCGGCGGCGCAGGCCCACCGGCTGCAATATCAGGTCGACCGCGATCCGGCGCGGCTCAAGCGCGCGATCGAGCTCTACGAGGCCTACATCGCCGGCGCTCCCGACGGTGCTCGCCGCAAGGACGCGCTGGTCTACCTCGAGCGGCTGCGCGACGCGCTCGCCAAGATCGATCCGCGGCAGATCGTCGCCGCGGTGGAGCGGCCGTCGGTCTACGTCTCGATCGCGCTCGACCACGCGCAGATCACGGTCGACGGCGTGGCGGTCGAGCGCCACACCTCGGTCGACGTCGCGCCCGGCGAGCACGTGGTCGCCGCGACCGCCGACGGCTACCTGCCGCAGCAGCAGCGGGTCCGGGTCGGCAACGAGCGCGCGATGGTCGCGTTCGAGCTCGTGCCGCGCCCGGCGACCGTGGCGATCCACAGCCAGCGCGATGCCCAGATCACCGTCGACGGCCGCCCGGTGCTGCTGCGCGGGCTGACCACCGAGGTCCCCGCCGGCACGCGGTGGATCACGGTCGCGGCGCGCGGCCGGCGGCCGATCAGCCGCGAGGTCGCGCTCGCACCGGGCCAAGAGCTCACGCTCGACGCGCCGCTGCAGCCGACCACGCAGCGCCGCGCGGTGACCTGGGTCGCGGTCGGCGCCGGCGCGCTGCTCGCAGCCACGATCACCACCACCGTGGTCGCGATCGCCGCCGACTTCTCGGCCGCCGACCTGCGCGATCGCCAGCCGCTGGCGGCGGCGGACGCCGGCGACTACAACCGGCTGCGCGATCGCCGCGATCATTTCCGCACCGCGAGCGTCGTGCTCGGCGGCGCCGCGCTGGTCACCGCCGGCGTGGCGGTCTTCATGTACTACGCCGACGAGCCGTCGAGCGACGCGCTGCTGCGGCCGATCGAGCACGCGCCCGATGCCGGGTTCACGCCGGTGACGTTCGGCGGCCCGGGCGGCGCCCCGGGCGGCGGGCTCGGGCTCGGCATCGGCTACGCGGGAGGGTTCTGATGCGCGCGCGGATCGGCTGCGGGCTCGCGGCGCTGGTCGCGCTCGCGCTCGCCGGCGGGTGCCACGACCTGCCCGCGCTCGGCACGTGCGGCAACGGGATCGCCGAGCAGGCCAACGGCGAGGCGTGCGACGATCCGGGCGACAGCGCGACCTGCACGGCGAGCTGCGAGCTGCGGTGCACGGCCACCGCGGTCAACTCGGCGTACGTCGCGGTCGGCAGCGATGCCGCCGGCGATCCGCTGTACTGCCCCGGCGCGAGCTATCACTGCGGCACCGACCAGGTGTGCCGCGCGCCGTCGGGCAGGTTCGCGCCGCTCGCCGCCGCGCTGGCGTTCGACGTCGTCGGCTCGCCGGTGATCGGCGACGTCGATAACGACGGCCTGCCGGATCTGGTCGGCACCAGCGCGACCAGCATCGCGGTCCGGTTCGGCAGCACGGAGGGCACGCCGCTCGCCGCCGAGGTGGTGCAGGCCGCGCCGTCGTCGGACGCGCCGTACGCGATCTTCGACCTCAGCGGACCGCACCGCGATCCGACCAAGTCCGCGACCACGATCGCGATCCCGACCGAGGGCGTCGCGTTGCTCGCGTCCGACGGCGAGCGGTTCGCCCCCCAGCTCGATCTCGCGATCCCGGTCACCGGCGAGGCCCGGGGGCTGATCATGCGTGACCCCGATCCGGCGCTCGGCGACGTGGTGCTGATCGTGCAGAGCCACAGCACGACCGCGTCGATCGCGGTGATCCGCGCGCCGATCGACGCCACGCCCGGGGTCGCGATGCAGGTGCTGCCGCCGTGCGTCGGCGCCGGCGGCCAGATCTGGCACACGATCGACGTCGTGGCTGCGCCGGACCGCCGGTCGTTCGTGCTCGTCACCGCACGCGACAGCGCGAGCGATCCGGCGGGCCAGCCGTGGCACGTCTGCCGCTACACCCAGGCCGGGACCGCGTGGACGGTCGCCGACCTCGACCTGGCGGCGCCGACGCCGTCGTCGATCGTGCTCGCGAACCTCGACGGCGATCCGTGCCTCGAGCTCGCGGTCCACCGCGACGCCGTGCCCGGGCTCGCGATGCTCGACGCCAGCGGCGCCGGGTGCGACCTCGCGCCGGCGGTGACCGCGCTGCCGATCGCCGGGGCGGCCGCGACCGCGGCGCTGCTCGGGGCCGGCGCGATCGTCCCCGGCGGGGTCGACGAGCTGGTGCTGGCCGACGGCGTGTACCAGGCGTGCAGCGGCCCCGGCGATTGCGGCGCCAGCGCGGCCGGCACGTTCGTCCGCGTCGCCACCCCATCGATCAGCTGGAGCGCGGTCGCGCTCGCCGACCTCAACGGCGACGGCGCGCTCGATGTCGTGGCGGCCCGGTCCGGCGACCCCGACGTCGATGTCGTGCGCGGCGGCGCGGTGCCGAACCTGTACCGCGCCAGCACGTCGGTACCGGTCACCAGCCTGGTCGCCGGCGACTTCGACGGCGATCGGCTCGGCGACGTCGCGATCGTCGAGTCCGGCGGAGCCGGCGATCAGGTCGCCGTGCTGTTCGGCACCCGCGATGCCACGCTCGGCGCGCCGGTCGCGATGAGCCCGGCCGGCGGCACGCTGCGGCTCGATGTCGTCCACGAGATCCACTGGCTGCCGACCACGCGGGGCAGCGACGGGATCGACGACCTGCTCGTGGTCGATAGCAGCGGCACGCCGGCCGCGGGCCTGTTGATCGGCGACGCCGCGCGGCTGATGACCACGCCGCGGTTCCCGCCGATGGCGACCGGCACGCCGCTCGGCGCGGTGGCGGCCGGCGCGTTCGGCAGCGACGACGTCGAGGTCCTCGCGGTCACCGGCGATCAGGTCCAGCTCTACAACGTGTTCGCCAACGCGTGGGCGCCGCCGGCGACGCTCGGGCCCCAGCTCCGCCCGCCGGTCGGCGCGCTCCGCGATGGCACAGGCCACGCGCGCGGCGCGGCCCGCGGCGCCGGTGACCACGATCTCGTCGTGTTCGGCGTCCGCGGCGCGATCTCGATCTGCCCCGGCACCGCGGCCGGCGCGCCGCGCGAGCTGCGCGGCATCGACCTCGACGGCGACGGCACCGACGAGCTCGCGGTGCTGGCCGACGGCGACGATGGGGCCGCGACCCTGCAGCTGTTCCGAGCTGCGAGCTGCCCGCTGGTCGAGGTCGGCAGCGCCGCGCTCGCCGGCTGCATCGATGTCGCCGCCGCCGGCAGCCTGCTGGTCGCGCTGTGCCGGATCGGCGACGACACCAGCGTGCGCGGGCTGTTCACGCTGGCGCCGTCGCCGTCGTCCGCTGGCGCGGGCGCGGGCGCGGGCAGCGACCTGGTGCGCGCCGCGGCGCCGTTCGCGACGCTCGATGGCGAGGCCCGGTTCGTGACCGCCGGCGACTACGACGGCGACGGCGTGCTCGACCTCGCGGTCGGCGTGCAGCACGGCGCCGAGACCGACGTCCAGCTACTGCACCAGTGCCCCGCGCACGACACCCGCGCCTGCCCATCGACTCCCTGAGTGAGACGTCCAGGACGCTCGGGACGCTCGGGACGCTTGGGACATGCGGGACACGCGGGACGCCCGAGACGCCCGGGGTGTTGGATGACCGGCGGTTTTCGCCAATCACCTGGCACATTTTGGACGCGAGGCGTGCCTCGCCGTTCACAGTGCATCATCGGTCACACCGACCGATCACGCGAATGAAACGCTGATTCCAGGCGTTTGGCGAAGTTGCGGAACACCGCCCCGGTTCACTGCGCCTGGCACGCCGGTTGGATTAGCGTCGGAACCCATGCATACGCGTCTCCCTTCGCTTCTCGCACTGTCGGTGCTGTCTCCGCTCGCGATCACCGCCTGCAGCGACCCGCCGCCGCCCACGCCCAGCGAGGTCCGCAGCCAGATCACGAGCGACCTCGGCAGCGTGCTGCACGAGACCAACACCGCGGTCGCCAACAACCGCGACACCGTGCCGACGGCGTCGACCCTGTCGCTGCTCGACCGCCTGCTCGGCACCGACACCTCGGACCAGCTGTCGCTCACCGCGATGGCGCCCGCGCTCGCCCGGCTCACCGGCGGCGCGGTGGCCGATGACGGCACCCCGGTGATCGACGCCGACGCCGAGGTCGCGTACCTCAACACCAACCTGTTCACCGACGCCAACCACGTCGGCAACGGGATCTATCAGCTGCCGGCCTCGCTGGTGTGCGGCCAGACCCAGGTCGGCTCGGACGGCACCTCGACCACCACGGTCGACCCGAGCTGCGCCATGCAGCTCGCGATGCTCGACCTGCGGATCCGCACCGCGAAGGACGGCGGCACCCTGGTGTTCGCGCTCCAGATCGACGCCTCGCACGACGAGCCGCTGCGGCTCGAGCTGACCCACACCTCGATCGCGCTGACCCTCGACCTCGACGATCTGCAGCACGCGGAGACCGCGCTGTCGGGCCTGTTCGGCGGCACCGGCAGCGCGGCCGGCACGATGTCGAACGTCGCGCTCGGCGGCGAGCTGACCGGCAAGCTCGAGATCCTCGGCACCGCGAAGCTCAAGCTGTCGCTGTCGATCGACCGCGCGCTGTCGATCGAGGCCGCCACCGGCTCCGGCGCCTCACTCGATGGCCCCGACGCGCTGCTCGTGGCCTCGGCCGCGGCGACCGGCGCCTCGCTCACGCTCGACGGCAACGCCAAGTCGGGCACGTTCGCGGCCAGCTTCGGCAAGACCACGCTCCGGCTCCCGAGCATCAACGGCAAGCAGCTCGAGGTCGACCTGCCCGGCGTGTCGGCCACCGCGACGTTCGCCGACGGCCAGCCGCTCCAGCTGACCCACCTCGGGCTCGGCGGTAGCTCGACCACGGTCTCGGTCAACGGCGCGCGCGGCGAGACCATCGATCTCAACCCCAGCGACGGCCGCGCGGTCGACCTCGCGATCAGCCACGACGCCACCGCCAACACCACCACGGTCACGGTCAGCCCGCGGCTCGATCTGCAGCTCGCGATCGACCACAGCGTGCTCGGCGACGCCGCGACGGTCTACGACGTCACCCGGGTCCAGCTCGACGGTGGCCTGCAGAGCCGCGACGCCAGCGGCCAGATCAGCGTGACCGGCGCGCTCCACATCACGACCAACCCGGCGAGCTACGGCGTGTCGGCCACCGCGGGCCAGTGCGTCACCAGCAGCGCCACGACCGACCCGACGTCGGGCCAGCCGCTCACGCAGTGGGCGGTCGCGGCCTGCCAGTAGGCCGGCGCCGTCGATCGCCGCCCCGGGCGCCGTATAATGGCGCGTGCGCATCCTGCTGGTCCGTCACGGTGAGTCGCTCGGCAACGTCGATCCGCTGGTCCACGCCACGACCGCCGATCACTCGGTCCCGCTGTCCGACCGCGGGCGCGACCAGGCGCGGGCCGCCGGTGGCCAGCTCGCCGACTTCCTCGACACCCACGTCCAGGGCAAGCGGCCGGTGATCCGGATGTGGGTCAGCCCGTACCGCCGGACCCGGCAGACCGCCGACGCCGTGATGGAGACCGCGCGCGGCTGGATCACCGATCGCGTCGAGCACATCCTGTTGTGCGAGCAGCAGTTCGGCCTGTTCGACGGTGTGGCCGAGGCCGAGCTGCCCAAGCGGCTGCCGAACGAGTGGTCGTACTACGACATGCTGTGCCGGTTCGGCGGCAAGTTCTGGGCGCGCATGCCGCAGGGCGAGAGCCGGTTCGATGTCGCCAAGCGGATCCACCAGTCGTTCGGCACGTTCCACCGCGACGCCACCGAGCACGGCATCCAGAACATCGTCGTGATCTGCCACGGCGTGACCCTGCGCGCGTTTGTCATGATGTGGTGCCACCTGTCGCCCGAGTGGTTCGAGGCCGAGGCCAACCCGAACAACTGCGCGATCCGGCTGATCGACAGCGGGGTCGACAAGGGCTACGTGTTCACCGGCTTCCCGCGCGGCTGATCACGACTTCAGCTTGTAGCCGGTCTTGAAGATCCACCACACGAACACCATGCACACCACGAGGAACCCGGCGGTGACGCTGATGCTGATCACGACGTTGACGTCGGCCTGGCCATAGAACGCCCACCGCATCCCGGAGATCAGGTAGACCACCGGGTTGAACAGCGTGACGTTCTGCCAGAACGGCGGCAGCATGTGGATCGAGTAGAACGCGCCGCCGAGGAACGTCAGCGGCGTGATGATCATCAGCGGGATCGTCTGCAGCTTCTGGAAGCTGTCGGCCCACAGCCCGATGATGAAGCCGAACATGCTGAACGTCAGCGAGGTCAGCACGAGGAACAGCACCATCACCACCGGGTGCAGCACCTCGTACGACACGAACGCGCGCGCGGTGACCAGGATCAGCACGCCGAGCATGATCGACTTCGAGGCCGCCGCGCCGACGTAGCCGATCACGACCTCGAGGAAGCTGACCGGCGCCGACAGCAGCTCGTAGATCGTGCCCGACCACTTCGGCAGGTAGATCCCGAACGACGCGTTGGAGATGCTCTCGCCGAGCAGCGACAGCATGACCAGCCCCGGCACGATGAACGAGCCGTAGGACACGCCGTCGACCGTCCCCATCCGCGAGCCGATCGCCGAGCCGAACACCACGAAGTACAGCGAGGTCGAGAGCACCGGCGACAGGATGCTCTGCATCGCGGTGCGGAACGTGCGCGCCATCTCGAACCGATAGATCGCGCGGATCGCGTAGATGTTCATCGCTGACCTTTCACGAGGCTGACGAAGATGTCCTCGAGCGAGCTCTCGCTCGACCGGAGATCCTTGAAGTCGATGCCGTGCTCGCCGAGCTGCTTGAGCAGCGGCGCGATGCCGGTCTGCTCGCCCTGGATGTCGAACGTGTAGGTCAGCGTGCTGCGGTCGGCGGACAGCTCGAGCGGCAGCTCCGCGAGCGCCTCGGGGATCTTGTCGAGCGGCTGCTGCAGCTGGAGCGTCAGCTGGCGCTTGCCGAGCTTGCGCATCAGCACGTGCTTGTCCTCGACCAGGATCAGCTCGCCCTTGTTGATCACGCCGATCCGATCGGCCATCTCCTGCGCCTCTTCGATGTAGTGCGTGGTCAAGATGATCGTGACGCCGTTCTCGCGCAGCTCGCGCACCATCTGCCACATCTCGTGGCGGAGCTCGACGTCGACCCCGGCGGTCGGCTCGTCGAGGAACAGGATCGTCGGCTCGTGCGACAGCGCCTTGGCGATCAGCACGCGCCGCTTCATGCCGCCGGACAGCGTCATGATCTTGGCGTCCTTCTTGTCCCACAGCGACAGCGCGCGCAGGACTTTCTCGATGTGCGCGGGGTTCGCGCGCTTGCCATGCAGGCCGCGGCTGAACGTCACCGTGGACCACACGGTCTCGAACGCGTCGGTCGACAGCTCCTGCGGCACCAGGCCGATCTTCATGCGGGCGGCGCGGAACTCGCGCACGATGTCGTGGCCGTCGGCGACGACCTTGCCCTCGCTCGGGTTGACGATCCCGCAGATGATGCTGATCAACGTGGTCTTGCCGGCGCCATTGGGGCCGAGCAGCGCGAAGATCTCGCCGCGCCGGATCGTCAGGTCGACGCGCTTGAGCGCGTGGAACCCGCTCGCATAGGTCTTGCTCAGACCGGTGATGGTCACGATCGGCGGCGCGTCCGGCATGCGGGCCTTATCAGATGCGACCGCCGGAGCGGATGCAAACCCGGGTGCGCCTAGTTTGCCGGCGACCGCCCGGATGATCGGGCAGGTGAGGCGCGCGATCTCCCAAGGCCTCTACCCCTCCCACAGGGAACGCTCGTAGGGTCCCACCTCGAGCATGGCAAGGAGCGCCGCCCTCCCACGGACAACGCTCGCAGGGTCACACCGCCTGGCAGCCGCCGGTATCCAGCGTCGCGCTCGTCGGCGACGTCGCCGCGAGCGTCCGCGCGTGACATGCTCGAGCCATGCGCGCTCGTCGAGCTGCCCCGGCTGCCGCCGCGATCGTCGTGCTCGCAGCGCTGGGCGCGCTGACGTTTGCCGCGTGCGCCACGCCGCGCGAGGCGCCGATGCACGTCACCGTGCCCAGCGCCGAGCTCGCCGGCGATCCCGACGCGATCACCGTGAGCTGGATCGGCCACGCCACGGTGCTGATCGGGATCCGCGGCCACTGGATCCTGACCGACCCGGTGTTCAGCGATCGGCTCGCCGGCGTCATGGCGCGCGGCGTCCGGGCTGCGATCGCGCCGTCGGAGCTGCCGCCGCTCGACGCGATCCTGATCTCGCACGCCCACTTCGACCACCTTGACCTGCCGTCGCTGCACCGGCTCGGCGACGCGCCGCTGCTCGTGCCGCCTGGCATCCCGACGTTCCTGCCGGCCGATCTGCCGCAGCACCAGATCGTCCCGCTCGACACCTGGCAGACCTGGCGCCACGGTGACATCCGGATCACCGCTGTCCCCGCCTCGCACGGCGACGGTCGCTACCTCGTCGACCGCTGGCACACCCGCAGCCACACCGGCTGGATCATCGAGGTCGGCAACCGCACCGTCTACTTCGCCGGCGACACCGGCTACGTCGCCGCCGACGCCCGCGAGCTCGGCCGCCGCTACCGGATCGACGTCGGCCTGATCCCGGTCGGCCCCGCCGGCCGCGCCGCCTGGCTCGAGCGCATGCGCGCCGACGTCCACGCCACGCCCGACGCCGCGCTCGCCCTGTTCCACGACGCCGGTGCCCAGTGGATGGTCCCGATCCACTTCGGCACGTTCTTCCAGCCGCCCGACCGCGAGCGCCCGCTCGTCGAGGCTGCCGTCGCCCGCCACCACCTCGAGCACCAGGTCCGCATCCTCGCGATCGGCGAGACCACGACCTTCCACTACTGACCGCTACCTCGGCTTGCCCGCCCGCTGCCGGCGCCAGTCGTGAAACTGCGGCTCTGTGGGGTTCAGCTGCAGCGCGCGGTTCAACGCATCCTCGATCGAGGCTTCGGGATCCTGCAGCGACGCACGGGCCTTCGCGATGTCGAACCACGCCCACGCTGCACGGACCGGCTGATCGACGCTGAGCTCGGTCACCCGGATCAGCATGTCGAGCGCCTCGCGCAGGAGCTGCTGCCGGGCGGCCGGCCCCAGGTCGTCTGCCGCCGGGATCTTGCGCGCCAGCGCGAGCTTGGTCTGCGCCCACTCGTGCAGCGCGCGCGGATCGCTCTGGATCTGCGATGCGATCGACGAGAACTGGCGATGCGCGCCCTCGAGATCGCGCGATCGCTTGTAGAGGATCGCCAGATCGACACCGGCCCGGACGCCCGACGGACGCGGTGCGTGGGATAGCAGCGCCGCCGCGTCGTCGCGCTGGTCGACGTCGAGATAGGCGCGGGCGAGCGCCATGTACGCGAGGTGGCGATCGCGCGCGCCCTCGGTTTGCTCCAGGCGCGCGAACACCTTGCGCGCTGCCGGCAGGTCTCCGGAGTCGGCGAGGTACTCGATCTCCTGGGCCGCGACCGACCCGGCCTCCGGCACCTGGTGACTGGCCTCTCGCAACACCGCGATCGCGCGCGGGTGCTCGCCGGTGTGCCACAGCGTCGCGGCTTCCCGCAGCGCGTGCAGCACGACGTACCCCGGATGCGCGGGGAGCGTGACGCGAAAGTACGTGCGACCGCCGTCGAAGTCGAACCGTGGTGCGGGCGAGCCGTTCTCGTCCATCACGCGATGGATCTTGGGGATCCCCGTGTGCCAGGTCTCGGCGAGCCGCAGCGCCTTCAGCATGTCGCCGATCAGCGGGTTCCGCGCCGGGACCTGTGGGGGGTGCGCACCGGGGAGCAAGTGCTCGGCCTCGAGCCCCGGCACCGGCCCCGGATAGCTCGTGACCTCGACGCGGTCGGGATAGAGCGCGACCCGGATCGCCAGTCCCGCGCCGTCGTACCCGCGGTGGTACACCGCGTTGACCAGCGCCTCGCGCAGCGCCTTGCCGGGATATGCGACGAACCGTTCGGCGTGAACGTCCTCGGGGCCCTTGCGCACGACCTCACCGAACAGGATCCCCAGGAACTCGAGCGCCTGGATCGTTTGCTGATGGATCGGGCCGCGAAACGACCGGGTCTCGATCAGATCGCCGCCGGCGTCATCGCGAAACTGCGCGAGATCGATCCGGCAGCCGGGGAACAGATCCTCCGGCGACTCGGTGAAGAACAGCAGCGCTGCATTGCGAGGGCCCTCGTGGCCGTTGACGCCGCCGCTGAGCCGGAGCCGCCGCAGGACATCGCGCACGTCGATCGTATCGGGATCGGCGGCGAGATCGCTGCCCACGTCCTGCAAGTAGCGCGCGAGCAACCGCGGCGATACCGACGATAGTGGGACGTCCGCTCGCCGGCGCTCGTCGAACGGCACCCGCGCCGTCAGCTGATGGAGCTGCGTGAGCACCGCGTCCTTCGCAACGCGGGTCTCGGGACCGATGCGGACGTAGTACGCGAACGGCGCGCCCTTCGCCATCGAGCTCGGCGCCTGGTACGGGCGCGCATCGCCCATCGGCGCGTAGATCACGATGATCTGCCTGCCCTCGAAGATCTGCGGCAAGATGATCGGCTGGTAGTCGGGCGAGATCCGCTCGCAGCTGCCGCGGATCTCCTTCTGCACGATCTCCAGATCGAGCCCGTCGAGCCCGCGCGGTGGAAGGACCGGCTGACCCTGATCGTCCTCGATCCCGAGCACGACGTAGCCGCCGTTCAGCCCCTGAAAGTCATTGGCGAACGCCGCGATCGTCTGGATCGTCGCCGCGCGGATGACCTCGTTCCACGTCGCCTTGAAGTCGATCCGGACCGACTCCACGGTGCGAGCATGGATGAGGTCTTCGAGGCGAACAGACAGCAGATTCACGGGCGCGGCCATTCTGGCACGGCCCGGCCGGCGACGCGATACGACGCCGGGCACCCGAAGCATTCGCATGCGATCAGGACGCGTACTTCGTGGCCACCGTCATCCTGTATTGGTCCTGGGCTCGGTCACAGCCGCGAGGCGCGGCGGGCCATCAGCTCCTCGTAGCCATCGGCGCTCCAGGTGCTGAGCACCTTGGCGCGCTGCAGGGCGAACGGGTGCGTGCGGTACGACGGTGACGTAGAGCTCGGGCTCGGGCACGTCGAGGATCTTGGTCGCCCAGATCAGGCTGCGGTGCAGCCGGCCGAACATCTTCGGGGTGACGCGCAGGTTCGAGGCGACGTTGTCGACGTAGTACGGCCGCCTTCGGATCACCACCCGGGACGTCTGATTCGCTCACACGTCGAGCATCCCACGGTCGCCGGGGAGTGTCATGGAGGCCCACACCGTGGGCGCACCGCGATATCTCCGGAAAGTTGCCCGCGCGGCCGACCTTGCGCAGGGTGGACCCACGATGAGGGCCGCGCAGCGAATCTCCGAGCCGATGACGTGGAGCGAGATCTGCGAGCAGTTTCCAGATCAGTGGATCGCACTGGTCGCGCTCGACTGGGCCGACGACAACGATCGGCCGTTCCTCACCGCGCTGGTCGCCGGCCATGGCTCGCGCCACGAGGCGCTCCAGCAGGCCAAGCCGCTCCGCAAGCTGTTCTCGCAGCTCGGTCCGTTCTTCACCGGCGCGCCGGGCAGCCCCGACGGCCCCACCCTCGCCGAGGGCAGCGGCCGCACCTGGGTCGCCAGCGGCGCCGAGCCCGCCACCCACCAGGCACTCGACGTGCCGGAGCTACCGCCGATCGTCTACGTCGCCTGAACCCGCGGCGACGCCGTGGGCCGGCGCGCTGATCAGGTCAGCGGGAACGGCTTGACGTCGCCGTCGCCGAACATCACCGCGGACATACCGGCCGGGTTGTCCACGGGGATCGTGAAGCTCGCGGTGCGCTTGATGCCGGGGCCGGCGTCGCTCGGCGCCATGATCGGCCGGTTGATCGTGATGATCTGCGCCGCGACCTGGTCCTTGGTGACCTTCACGTAGCCGTAGCCCTGCGCGTTGCTGTCGAAGTACTTGACGTGCGTGTTGATCGGCACCGCCGCTTGCTCTGCGGCCCCGAGCGCCTGCGCGAACGGCACGTTCGTCGCGGTCGCCTGCGCGAACGTGCCGGCCGCGTTGAGCCCGGAGCGCAGCAGCAGGTTGAAGTTCTCGACGAACTTGATGCCACCGGTGGCGCTCGCATCCACCGTGATCAACCCGCGCAACGCGGCTGGCACCTGGCGCGTCGCCGACTCAAAGAACGAGAACAGCGAGTTCGAGCTGATGCCCGCCGCAACCAACTCGCACGCGACCGGCGTTGGGGTCGAGGTGTCGAAGTCGTCCATGACGACCCCGGCGAACGACGCGTGGATGTCGCCCGACAGCACTACGACGTTCTTGATCTGCTCGGTCTTCAGGTACCCCATCAGCTCCTTGCGCTCGGTCGAATAGCCGTCCCAGGCATCGGCGGACACCACGCGAGGTGAGAAATCCGGCTTCCCGGGTTGGTCGAGCGCCGGGATCCCAAGCCGCATCAGGATGACCTCGTTGCCCCACAGCTTCCACGTCGCGTCCGACCCCTTCATCGTCGCCTTCCACCACGCCTTCTGGTCCTTGCCGAGCATCGTGCCGGCCGGGCTCGCGAACCGCGGGTTCGGGATTCCCTTGATCGTCATGTCCGGCATGCCGCCGTTGGCGGTCGCGCCGGCGTCCATCTGATCGACCAGCAGCTGCGGCACCGCGTTGCGCGGCGCGAAGAACAGCCCCGCGGTCGCCGGGTTGGCGCCGAGCGCCGCGACCAGATCCTCGGGGATCGCGTGATCGCTGCGGTAGCTGCGCTGGTCGGTCATCACCAGCTCGACGTGCTGGCCGAACCGCAGCGAGCGATAGATCGCGATCGAGCCGACCGCGGCGACGTTGTTCGGCTCGTCGACGAAGTTGTCGGCGGTGACCGTGGTGGGGAACATCGCGTCGACCACCGCGGGGCTCGGCGCCGCGAAGTCCTTGGCCTGGCTCGGCACGCCGGTCACGCCGCCCGCGCCGGTCAGCTGCGCCGGCACGTACTCGAACCACGCCTGGTTCGCCGCGACCTTGCGCGACTGATCGCCCTCGTCGAGGCTCATCGCGTCGGTGTAGTTGGCCTGGCTCTGCCAGCAGTCGTCGGTGAACTCGTGATCGTCCCAGGTCGCGATGAACGGCCAGCGCGCGCGCGCGGCCTGGATGTCCGGATCCGAGAAGAACGTCTTGTACAGGTGGCGGTAGTCATCGATCGTCTTGGCGAACGTGACGCCGGCCCGCATCCCGCCGCCCGACGGGAACGCCGGGACCTGGCGCATCGAGCCGTCGCTGTTGGTCAGGTTGACCGGGCTGAAGTTGTCGTCGATCGCGCCCTGGAACCCGTCGGCGCGGGTCTCGTAGATCATGTCGCCGACGTGGACCACGGCGTGGATCTTGTCGGCGTCGGCGCGCTGCAGATCGTCGACCAGCATCTGGCGGTACGCACCGTAGGTGCCGGCGCCGTAGTCCTGGCACGACACCCACACGAGGTTGACCTGGACGTCGGCGTCCGAGGTCGGCGCGGTCCGGGTCTGGCCGATCTTCATGTCCTGCCCGGCGAGGAACCGGTAGTAGTAGTCGGTCGCCGCGCCCAGGCCGGTGACCAGCACGCGCACGGTATGGTCGCTCGCGGTGGTCGCCGTCACGGTCTGGTCGACCAGCATCGTGGTGAACCCCGGGTCGGCCGAGACCTGAACCGAGACCGTGACGTCGGCGGTCGCGTCGCTGGTGCGCATCACGCGGGTCCACAGCACGACCGACGTCGCCTGCGGATCGCCCGACGCGACGCCCTGCGGGTAGCCGTACGTCCCGACCGGATCGATCCCGTTCCCGGCGTCGGGGCTCGGCTTGCCGTTATCGCCGCAGCCGGGGATCCCGACCAGCGCGGCCCCGACCACGAACCACCCTGAGCTGCGAAGAAAATCTCGGCGCTTCATGGCGAACAAGATATCTGCGGCCGGCGGTCCCGACGAGGAGATCGCCACGGTTCTCCGCCGCCCGTGACCGATCGCGCATGCGCTGGCAGATCCCCCGAGCCGGCCCGCCCGCCCACGATCAGCGATAGACCTACATCGCCGACCGCCGCACTATCCGGCGCCGTGGCATCGCTTGTACTTCACCCCGCTGCCACACGGGCATGGGTCGTTGCGCCCCGCGGTGGCGACCGCCCGCGCCGGCGCGTGGATCGCCTGGCCGTCGGTGTAGTACCAGCGGCCGTCGAGCCGGCGGAACCGCGATCGCTCGCGCTGCGCGAACGGCGCGCCGCGGGTCACGCCGCGCGCGATGAACTCGACGACGCCGTCGGCGTCGTGCTCGCCGCCGCGCTCGGTGGCGACGATCTCGAGCCCGAGCCACTGGGTGTCGCGCGACCACCGCGCGGCCGCGTCGCGGTCGACGCCGGTCCGGGTCGCCGGATCGTGGGTCGCCATGATGTGGTCGATCGCGCCGCGCACGTAGGCCACGTAGCGCGATCGCATCAGCGCGAGCGCGGTCGGCGCCGGCATCCCGTCGAGCACGAGGTCGCAGCACGCGGCGGCCGGGCTGCCCGAGCCGCAGAGGCAGGTCGACATCCGGCAAGCTTACGCGGTCGCGGCGTGTCGCGGTGTGTCCCGGGGCCGGCGCGACGAAGCTGTCGCCAACCGCCGCCGGCCGGCGTTATGGTCCGCCGCCATGGCTCCGCCTCGTTCGAAGTCCCGCTCGCAGCTCCTTGGTCTCGGCTTCGGTCTCGGTCTCAGCGGCCTCGGCCTCGGCCCCGTGCTCGCCACCGCGGCGCTGTCGTGCTCGTCTCCGGCGCGGCCACCGATCACGCCGGCGGTTCCCGATCCCACCGCGCCGACCAACCCGCCGCCGGCGCCGGCCCCGACGCCGGACCAGGCGTTCGAGGCGTTCGCGCGCGACTTCCTCGACGCGCACATGCAGCGCGGGCCGGTCGACGCCACCCAGGCCGGCGACCACCGGTTCGACGCCACCTGGCCCGACATCTCGGTGTCCGGCGAGGCCAGCCGCCGCAAGTGGCTCGCCGACACCCGCACCGCGCTCGCCCGGCTGCCGCGCGACGGGCGATCCGAGCAGGACGAGATCGACGCCCAGATCCTCGACGATCAGCTGCGCTACGCGCAGTTCACGATCGACGAGCTGAGGCCGCTCGAGCACAACCCCACGGCGTACACCGGGCTGATCGGCGAGGGCCTCGATCCGCTGGTCAGCCGCGAGTTCGGCACCGTGAACCAGCGGATGACCAGCCTGCGCGGCCGGCTCGAGGGCATCCCGGCGCTGATCGCGGTCGCCCACCAGCGGCTCGGCCACCCGGCGAAGATCCAGACCGAGACCGCGATCCAGCAGAACAAGGGCCTGATCAGCCTGGTCGAGGCCGAGCTGCCCAAGAAGTTCGCCGCGGTCCCCGCGCAGCAGCAGGCGCTGACCGACGCCGCCAGGCGCGCCGCGACCGCGCTCCACGACTTCCAGGACTTCCTCGAGAAGGACCTGCTGGCCCGGTCCGATGGCTCGTTCCGGATCGGCCGCGACAAGTTCGCCAAGAAGCTCGGGTTCGAGCTCGGCGACGACGTCGACATCGACGCGCTCGCCGCCAGCGCGCGCGCGATGCTGACCCAGCTCCAGGGCGAGATGGTCGAGACCGCGAGGCAGATCTGGGCCGACGACAAGCTCGGCGCGCTGCCCAGGCTCGACACCCCCGAGCAGCGCAAGGCGTTCGTCAAGCAGGTGCTCGACCACGTCGCCAAGGACCACCCGACCAACCAGACGATCCTCGGCGACGCCAAGCAGTGGCTCGCCCGGGCGACCGCGTTCGTGCGCGACAACAACCTCGTCCGGGTTCCGGACGAGCCGGTCGCGGTGATCGAGATGCCGGAGTACCGGCGCGGCGTCGCGATCGCGTACTGCGACTCGTCCGGCCCGCTCGAGGCCACGCCGCAGACGTTCTTCGCGATCTCGCCGACCCCGAGCGACTGGCCCAGGCCGCGGGTCGAGTCGTTCTTCCGCGAGTACAACGAGTCGATGCTCGCCGACCTGTCGATCCACGAGGCGATGCCCGGCCACTACCTGCAGCTGATGCACAACAACCAGTTCAAGTCGAAGCTGCGCGCGGTGTTCGGCTCGGGGCCGTTCATCGAGGGCTGGGCGGTGTACGCCGAGTGGCTGATGGCCGAGCACGGGTTCGGCGGCCCCAAGGTCAAGCTGCAGCGCCAGAAGATGATGCTGCGCTCGGCGGCCAACGCGGTGCTCGATCACGACATCCACGCCGGCGACATGGACGAGAAGGCGGCGCTCGCGCTGATGAAGAACGAGGCGTTCCAGGAGGACGGCGAGGCGGTCGGCAAGTGGAAGCGCGCCCGGCTGTCGAGCGCGCAGCTGACGACCTACTACTTCGGGTTCTCCGAGCTGCTCAAGCTGCGCAAGGCCGCCGAGGGCCAGCCCGGGTTCAGCGAGCGCGCGTACCACGACCGGCTGCTGTCGTACGGCTCGCCGGCGATGAAGTACATCCGCCGGCTGATGACCAAGCCGTAGCCGCGGGACGCGCCGTGACCTACCGCCCGGCCACCCGGTCGGCGCGTCGCTCACCGACCGCCGATTACCGGCCCTGGGTCATCTTGAGCATCACCAGCGGCGTCTTGAAGATGATGCCGAGCTCGGTGCGCAGGAACGTATCGAACCGCTCGAGCGAGGCGGTGTACGCCAGATCGTAGAGCAGCTTGATCCGCATGTCGTCGGCGAGCGAGCCCTTGGTCTCCTCGAGCTCCCACGGGTTCTGCAGCGTGGCGGCGAGCTTGCCGATCTCGCTGCCCTCGGGGATCGAGCCGGTGTACCCGAGCGAGATCTGCGCCAGCCCGGTGATCCCCGGCTTGACGTCGCGCATGCGCTCCTCGAACAGCGGGATCGCGTACGACAGATCCTGCAGTAGCTCCGGGCGCTCCGGACGTGGCCCGACCAGGCTCATCTTGCCGCGCAGCACGTCCCAGAACTGCGGCAGCTCGTCGAGCCGCGACTTGCGGAGGAACTTGCCGACCCGGGTGATCCGCGGATCGTTGGCGCCCGCGATGACGATGCCGGTCTTGGCCTCGGCGTTCACCACCATCGTGCGGAACTTGTGCATGTCGAACTCGTCGAACTGGAACTGCTTCTTGCCGTTCTCGGCCGTCGTGATCGACTTGAGGCTGCCGGCGCGACGCTGGCGAAACAGCACCGGCCCCGGCGATTCGATGTAGATCGCCGCCGCGATGAGCGGCATCAGCGGCGCAGTGATCGCGAGACCGACGGCGGCTCCCGCGACGTCCAAAACGCGCTTCGCGAACCGCACGCTGCGCAACACACATTCACCGTAACATAAGGCGCGTCCGACAATCGAACCCGATCGGGGACTATCGTTACCCGCACGTGCGTCCATGTGAGCGTCCTGGGGCGGCGGCACCACGAGGTGCACGCGCACACTTTCGCAACGCGAGCAGCCTGGCTATTCTGGCGGAAATGGTCGCCCCGATCCGCCTCAGCGTGCCCGGCACGCTTCGCTACCGCCCGATCGCGGTACGAGCGGTTGCAGAGGCCGCTCGCCTGGTCTCGGGCTCGGCCCCGCGTGATCCAAAGAATCCATCGAGCGATCCGCTGGCGCTCGATGTCCGCGATCCGTTCGATACAGCGGTGGTCTCGGCGTTCATGGAGATCTTCAACAACATCGTGATCCACGCGTATCAGCGCGGCGGCACCGGCTCGATCGAGATCGAGATTGCGCTGTCGAGCGATGCAATTGTCATCGAGGTCCGCGACGAGGGCCGGCCGTTCGATATCGATAACGTCGCCGAGCTGCCGGAAGAGCTCGATGAAGAATCCCTGCCCGAGGGCGGGATGGGCATCCATATCGCGAAGACGATGCTCGATGAGATGAACTATGAGCCGGGGCCGCCCAACGTATGGCGGCTGTGCAAGCGATTGCAACCGACCCAGATAGCCGTTGGGAGGAGCTGAGCATGTCCGCACCATTCGAAGTGCAACAGGTCAACAACGAGACCAAGTTGACGGTCCGGCGCACGCTGGACATCAACAGTGCACCAGCGCTCGGCGAGGAGATCGACAAGATCGTCGCCACCAAGCCGGCCAAGGTGTTCGTCGATCTCAGCGGGCTCGATCTGATCGACAGCTCGGGCGTCGCGGCGCTGGTCAAGCTCTACAAGGCGGTGCGTAACCTCGGCGGCAAGGTCACGATCGCCGGCGCGCGCGATCAGCCGCTGGCGATCTTCAAGCTGCTCCGCATGGACAAAGTCTTTAATTTATAGAGAGGGGGCCTTCCCGCCGCCGTGCGCGTCCTCGCGATCACCAAGATCTTCCCCAACGCGTTGGAGCCGCTGTCGGCGCCGTTCAACCGCCAGCAGTTCGCCGCGCTCGCCCGGCGCTGCGAGCTGGAGGTCATGGCGACGATCCCGTGGTTCCCCGGCGCGGGGCTGATCTCGCGCTGGTCGAGCGCCGGCAAGCTCGCGCGGGTGCCGCGCCACGAGCAGATCGCCGGCATCGCGGTCAGCCATCCGCGCACCCTGTTCGTGCCGCGCCTGGCCCACGCCACCTGGGGCCCGATGTACGCGGCCTCGATCGCGCCGGCGCTCCGCCGCTACCGCGGCAAGGTCGACGTCGTGCTCGGCTCGTGGGCCTACCCCGATGGGTTCGCGGCCGTGATCGCCGCCCGCCTGCTCGGCGTGCCGTGCGTGGTCAAGCTGCACGGCTCGGATATCAACCTGATCGCCAAGCTGCCCGGGCCGCGCCGGCTGCTCGCGTGGGCGCTGCCGCAGGCCGCGCGGATCGTCGCGGTCAGCCGCGCGCTCGCCGATGAGGTCACCGCGCTCGGCGTGGCACGCGACCGGGTCGCGGTCGTGATGAACGGCGTCGACGCCGAGCTGTTCCATCCCCGCGACCGCGCCGCCGCTCGCCGCGAGCTCGGCCTGCCGCCCGGACCGCTCGCGCTCTACGTCGGCAACTTGAAGCCCGAGAAGGGCGTGCTCGATCTCGCCCGCGCGTGGGCGCACGTCGTGGCGCACTCGCCCGACGCCCAGCTCGCGATCGTCGGCGGCGGCCCGCTGCGCACCGAGCTCGAGGCCGCGCTGCCGCCGAACGCCAGGACCTACGGCCCGCAACCGCTCGCGGCGATCCCGACCTGGCTGGCGGCATGCGACGTGCTCGTGCTGCCGAGCCATGTCGAGGGAACGCCCAACGTCGTGCTCGAGGCGTTCGCCTCCGGCCGGCGCGTGGTGGCCTCGGCGGTCGGCGGCGTGCCCGACCTCATCACCGATCCCGTGCTCGGCACCCTGGTCCCCGCGCGCGATCCCGACGCGTTCGCCAGCGCGCTCGGCGAGGCGCTGCGCACGCCGTATGCCCCCGAAACCGTGGCCGAGCTCGGTGCTCGCGGCGGCTGGGAGGCCAGCGCGGCCGCGCTCCATGCAGTGCTCTGCGCCGCCGCCGGTGCTAGTGTTCCAGGGGCCCGTGCGCAAGGCGAACCATGACTGACGCGCCCGGCCGGCCCGGGCCACCCGACTCGGGCGGCTCACCCGGAGAGCCCGCCGGAGACTGGTTCCAGTCCGAGGAGTCGACGCGGATCGCGATGGTCGGCGAGCTGCAGCGGATCAAGCGCCGGACCCGCGTCCGCCCGCTGCCCGTGCTGCTGCTCGCGGCGCTGATCACGACCGGCATCACCCGCAAGTTCGCCACCAAGCCGGTGATGGTCGAGGCCAGCGTGACCCTCGCGCTCGCCGAGGGCGCGATGGCGAACCGCTACACCGCGATCCCGGTCGACCAGCTGCGCCAGTACGTGACGTCGGTGCTGCTGCCCGACAACAAGCTCCTCGAGCTGATCGAGAAGCGCAACCTGTCGCGGCTGCGCAAGACGATGGGCCCGCAGTTCGCGATCGAGGAGCTGCGCGGCAACCTCACGGTCAACATCTGGAAGAACTCGTTCATCTTCTTCGACACCGAGGACCAGACCTCGCGGCGCTCGGCGCGGATCGGCCTGGCGGTCTCGGACACCGATCCCGACCGCGCGTTCGACATCGCGCACGACCTCGCGAGCATCGTGATCCAGACCTCGGCCGTGCAGCGCCAGAAGCTCGCCGACGAGATCTCGGGCCAGGTCTCCGTGCTGCGCGACGCGATCAACGACAAGCTCGACAAGCTCAGCGAGGAGATCAGCCACAAGCAGACCGCGGCCGACGAGGCGATCCGGACCGGCAAGCCCGAGGTCGCCGGCGTGATCCAGCTCGACCTCGCCGCGCTCGACCGCGAGAAGAAGAGCGCCGAGGAGCGGCTCGGCCTGATCGAGTCGAGCAACGAGGAGATCGCGAGCCAGATCACCAGCGCCGGGCTCGACATGTCGCTGTCGATCGTCGAGGAGTACCGCCCGGAGCGCCCGGCGCGCTCGAGCTTCACCCTGATCCTGATCGCGTCGGTGATCGGCGCCGGCGCCCTGCTCAGCTCCGCGCTCGTGCTCGGCACGTTCGATTCTCGCGTCCACGACTCCGATGATGTCACCCGGCTAGGGCTCCCGATCCTCGGGCATATCCCTAGATTTACAGGGGATAACGTCGGCTCCATGCAGACACGTAGCGCCGCGCGCGCTCGTGTACCATCGTTTCTGAGATGGCGCTCTCACCGATAACTCCTCGCGATCGTCTGCAGCGCCTGGGCGACCTCGCCCGGAAGACCTGGCGCTACTGGTGGCTGATGGCCGTGTTCGCGGTCGCCGGCGGCGCGCTGTCGCTCGCGTTCGCGATGACCCGACCCAAGGTCTTCCAGTCGTGGACCACGCTGTTCTACCAGGAGCGCATCCAGTCCCAGCTGCTGTCGCCCAACCGCGAGGAGGTCGCGCAGCGCAACATCGGCGACCGGTACCGCGAGCTGTTGCTGGCGCGCAACCAGCTGCTCCAGATCGTCAATGACCCGGCGCTCGATCCGTACGACAAGGGCCTCGATCCCGAGCTCAAGCTCGACAAGCTGCGCCAGACCGTGCACTTCGTCGCGCGCGGCGCGATGGCGTTCCGCATCGAGTACTCCGACTCCGATCCCGAGCGCGCCAAGAAGGTCACCGAGAAGCTGACCAAGCTGCTCCAGGACACCGACGAGGCGCTGCGCAACGAGCAGGCCGCCAACACCGTGGCGTTCGCCACCGAGCAGAAGGAAGCCGCGGCCGAGGAGCTCGCCAAGCGCGAGCACTCGCTCAACGAGTTCCTCGCCAAGAACCCCGCGTTCGTCGCCGATACCAACGCCGGCCAGAGCGAGGGCGCGCTGTTCCGCGCGACCGCCAAGGCCAACAGCACGGTCGCGCCGCGCACGATGTCGGTCAAGGAGCGCCAGCTGCTGCGGATCCAGGCCCGGCTCGACGCGCCGCCCAACGCCGCGCCGCAGATCATCGCGGCCCCGCAGACCCCCGAGCGCGCCGCGGCCGAGGCGGCGGTCAAGGACGCCCAGCGCGAGGTCAACGCCGCCAAGCGCGAGCTCGAGGACGTGCTCGCCAAGTACACCGATCAGCACCCGTCGGCGATCAAGGCCCAGGAGCGGGTGGCCGCCGCACAGCAGCGGCTGCGCCAGGCCGAGGGCGCGGTGCCGCCGGAGGTCGAGACCGTGTTTCGCCCGGCGACCGCCGAGGATCGCGCCGCGCTCGAGCGCGAGCTCAAGCAGCTGCAGGCCGAGATCGCCGCCGAGCAGTCGCGGACCGGCAAGGTCCCCGAGACCCAGGACAGCACGACCCAGCGCGTGGTCCAGCTCGAGACCGAGAACTCGTCGCTGCGCCGCGCGGTCAACGTCCAGCGCGAGCACGTCCAGACCCTCGCCGACGGCGTGTTCCGCGCGACGATCGACGCCAACCAGAAGCTCGCCGAGCAGGGCGGCCGGCTATCGATCGTCGACCCCGCGTTCAAGCCGGTCAAGCCGAGCGGGCCCGGCAAGTCGATCTTCTTGATGGGCGGCATGGTGCTGTTCATCGCGCTCGGGCTGTCGTTCGCGGTCGGGCTCGCGGTGATCGACGACCGGCTGTACCGCCGCGCCGATCTCGAGCAACTCGGCGTCCCCGTGCTCGCGGTGATCCCGCCGGCGGTGGCGCAGAAGCGCAAGCCAAAGTCCAAGCAACCTCGGGCCAAGATGCGCCCGCAGACCAAGGGAGACGTTGCGTGAGTGGAAAACGCCCTGGTCGCTTCGGCGACGGTCCTCCGCCGGCCGCCGGGTCGGGCTCGCAGTCGCCGTTCGGCGAACGCCGGGGCGCGCCGCTACCGCTCCTGACCCAGCCGATGATGGTGGTCGATCGCGCCGAGCTCGGCGATCCCAGCCCGACCGCGGTCGGTGGACCGTTCCCCACGCTCAAGATCGACCCGGCGTCGATCGCGATGGGCAGGCCCACGGTCACGATCACGGCCCACGCCAAGCCGGGCGAGGCCAAGCCGGGCGCGATCAACCCCGCGCTCGGCGCGCCGCCGCAGATCGATCTGACCCAGCACCACCTGCCCGACGAGGTCCTGGATCCGCGGCTCAGCCTCGCGATCGATCCGGACTCCGAGCGCGCCGCGGCGTTCCGCGTGCTGCGCCACCACTTGCTCGAGGTCGGCCGGCCGCAGGTCGTGATCGTGACCAGCCCGCAGTCCGGCGACGGCAAGACCACGACCGCGATCAACCTCGCGCTCGCGCTCGCCGAGTGCGGCCGCGCCAAGACCCTGCTGGTCGAGACCCACGTCCGGCGGCCGGCGTTCACCAGCATCTTCAAGTTCATCCCGCCGTGGTGCTTCGCCGAGCAGCTCGCCGCGCACCGCCACCAGCCGACGATGCCGTGGAGCATGATCGACATCCCGCAGCTGTGGCTGCACGTCGCGGCGGTCAACCCGCGGATCGCCCAGACCCAGCTGCTCGACGGGCCGGCGTTCGCGATCGCGATGGAGCGCCTGCGGCTCGGCGGCTACGACCACATCGTCGTCGATGGCCCGCCGGTGCTCGGCTCCGCCGACGTCAACCTGATGGCCGACGCGGCCGACAGCGTGGTGTTCTCGCTGCGCGCCCGGCGCTCGACCACGCGCGATCTGCGGCGCGCGCTCGATCAGCTCGGCGGCCGCCGGATCGCCGGCAGCATCCTGCTCGAGCCCGCCTGACCGCGGCCCGGAGCTCGGAGTCCGTATGGCATACGGACTCCGTCGCCTCGATCGCCTCGCGAAACGCTCGGCTGTACGGACCCGGACGCGCTCGCATGCTCGCGCTAGCGGCCCCGGGCTACGGCGCCGGGCAGCTCGCGATCGCGATCAGCCGCCGGCGCGCGGCCTCCCACGCGGCGTCGTCGGACGGCCACGCCGGTGCGCCGGTCGCCGGGGCATCGCCGAGCGCGCGCGGGACCAGCGCGGCAGCCACCGCCTCGGCCGCCGCGCGATCGCACGCCGCCGCCCGGTCGAGCAGCTGGTAGTCCTGGTAGCCGCGGCGCAGCGCCGCGAGCCGCAAGGTCGGCCGGCAGCCCGGCAGCGCCAGCACGCCGTCGAGGTTGCCGTGATCCTCGCCGTCGTCGAAGCTCACCGGATCGCGGTGGACGTCGAGCGCGCGCACCGGGATCGGGACCGCCTTGCGGTTGTGGCGGTCGTGCCAGTACAGCGCGTCCCACACGTACCAGATCGGGATCTGCCAGCGCCACGCGATCCAGCCCCAGGTCCGCATCCCCGGCGCCTCGGCGTCGAGCACCATCGCGCCCGCCCGCGGCGGCGCGCCGTTGTACGTCCAGCGCGCCACGCGATCGCCGGTGCGGTGGGCGGCGCGCGGCGAGATGTACAGATCGATCGCGTCGCCGTAGATCGGATCGGGCGCGTCGGTCACCGCGAACCGAAAGCTGTGCGGGCCGCCGCCGGCCGCCCGCACGACGTCGGCCAGCGCGCGGACCCGCCGGCGATCGTCCGCGGTGCGCGGCTCGTCGATCGGGATCGCGAACGGGACCTGACCGGTG
>DATBBB010000070.1:0-17571 GCA_036271215.1 Kofleriaceae bacterium
ATCGGTCGCCCATCGTGAACTTCCAGCGCGGCTTGCCGTCGGGGCCGAACGCGGTGAGCCCGCCGTCGTGCGCGGCGACGTAGATCGTGCCGTCGGGGCCGATCGTCGGCGACCCGGCGACCACGCCGCCGACCGCGGTGCGCCACAGCTCGGCGGGCTGCTTGCGCGGCGCGGGACCGCCGCGGCGGCCGGTGTGGCGGGCATCGCCGCCGAACATCGCGAACGGCGGCGATCCGGGGCCACCGGCGACCGGCGCGCCCGGGCCGCCGCTGCCCGATGCGGCCTGCGGCTCGCCGCCCGTGGCCGTGGCCGTGCCCGTGCCCGCCGCCGGGGCCGTGCCCGGGGTCGTGCCCGGGGTCGGGATCGAATGCGGATCGACGCACACGGCGTGCTCGCAGACCCGCGGGTCCTTGCAGTCGGTGTCCTTGGTGCAGCCACCCGCGTGCGACTGGGGGCCGCTGCATCCGGCGAGCGCCCCGGCGACCATCGCGGAGGCGCCGGTGGCGGCGACCATCATCGCCATCGCTCCGAAACCTACTCTCACGCGGTGCACGCTGTCAGAAACCCGAGCTTCCTGCCCTCACGTTTGGATCGTGAACCCGGCAGAGTCAAGGCCTTACGTCAGGCCTTCGGCAGATCATTCGAGAATCGTTCAGCCAGCTTCTCGAAGTAACGCCGGGTCTCCTCGAGCACCACCGGATCCTGGTCCGGGTACATGCGGATGCCGTGCGCGCCGAATGGATCGGTGGTCACCGGCCCGACCGGCAGGCCGCCGACGATGCCGGTCTGCTCGTGATAGAGCAGCGCCAGCACTTCGGAGTGGTTCTCCGGAACCAGGAACGTCCGACGCCCCAGCTCGGGGCGTCCGTCTTTGAAGCCGTCCACCAGCTTGGCCATCTCGAACGCTGTGGAGTCTAGCGTCGCGGCGACACCAGCGAAAGGGCGATCGGGATATGAGTTCTTCCACCCCCCCGTGAGATGGTCGGGCGTGCTCGAGCTGTGGTTCGATTTCTCGTGCCCGTATGCATATCTCGCCTCACGCCGGGCGAGCCAGCTCGGCCTCGAGATCGACTGGCGGCCGATGCTCCTCGGGGGGGTGTTCCGCGGGATCGGCGCCGGGGACGGGCCGATGGCGACGCTGTCGCCGCAGAAGCAAGCGCACAACTACCACGATATGCACCGCTGGGCCGACGTGTTTGGCGTGCCGTTTCGGCTGCCGGCGGCGCACCCGATGCGCACGGTCCTGGCGCTGCGCACCCTGCTCGCGCTGCCCACCGCGTGGTGGCCCGCCGCGATCGAGGCGATCTACGCCGCGTACTGGCAGCGCGCCGAGGACATCACCCGCCCCGAGATCATCGCCGCGGCGCTCGGCGCGGCCGGCCTCCCCGGCGACGCGATCGCCGCCGCCGCCGGGCGCACCGAGGACCCGGCGATCAAGGACGAGCTGCGCCGCCGCACCGACGAGGCGATCGCGCTCGGCATCTTCGGCGCCCCGGCCTGGATCGCGCGCGCCGGCGGCGAGCCGCGGCTGATCTGGGGCCAGGACCGCATGGCCTGGGTCGAGGCGATGGCGGCCGGCTGGACGATGACCGGGCCGCCGCCGGGCGGACCGCGCCCGCTCGCCCCGCCCGCCCCCGCCGCCGCCGGCAAGACCCTGGATGTGTACTTTGATGTCGCCAGCCCGTTCGCGTACCTCGGGCTGACCCAGCTGCCGGCGCTCGCGGCGATGGGGGTGATCCCCCGGCTGATCCCGATCCTGCTCGGCGCGCTGTTCCGCGACATCAACCAGGCGAACATCCCGTGGTTCGCGATGCCCCAGGCCAAGCAGCGCTACGTCGGGCTCGACATGCAGCGCTGGGCGAGCTGGTGGGGCGTGCCGTTCGAGCTGCCGCGCAAATTTCCGCAGCGGACGATCACGGCCCAGCGGCTGTGCATCCTGGCGGCCACTGATCCGACGCTCGGCTCCGACGGCAGTCCGATCGGCGGGTTCGAGACCGGGGTCGCGGTCGCGATCGCGCTCGGCCGCGCGATGTGGGGCGAGCAACGCAGCCTCGAGGACGACGCGACCCTGCGCGACGTGCTCGACGGCCTCGCGCTGCCCGCCGGCACGCCCCCCGGGACGGCTGAACGCTGGCTCGCCGAGACCCAGCGCCCCGACATCAAGGCCCAGCTCGCCGCCAACACCGCGGCCGCCCGGCAGGCCGGCGTGTTCGGCGTGCCGACCTTCATCGTCGACGGCGCGCACCTGTTCTGGGGCCAGGATCGGCTCGATCTGGTCGCCCGGGCGCTCACCGGCTGGACCCCGCCGTGACCCGCTGCGACCCGGCGCTGGTGATCCTCACGATCGGCTGCGCGATCGCGTGCGCGGCGCTGGTCGTCGCCGAGTGGCGCGCGGTGGTCCGGCTGCGGATCGCGGCCAAGCTCGGTGCGTCGGCGGCGTTCGTCGCGGTCGGCCTGCGCGCCTACCAGCTCGGCCCCGGCTCCGGCCCCCAGGACGCCCCCCTGGCCTGGTTCGGCCAGGCGATCGTCGCGGGCCTCGTGCTCGGCGCGATCGGCGACGCCTGCCTGCTCGCCGCCGGCAAGCGCTGGTTCCTCGCCGGGCTGGCGAGCTTCCTGCTCGGCCACCTGGCCTACGTCGCCGGGATCGCACAGATCGCACCGGTCGATCGCTGGCTGCCCGGGGCCGGCGCGCTCGCCGCGATCCCGGTCGCGATCGGCCTGGTCGTCCTCGCGCGGCTGTGGCCGCGGATCCGCGGATCCGGGGTCATGCGGCTGGCCGTCCCGGCCTACGTCGTCATCATCTGCGTGATGGTGATCGCGGCGATCGCCGCCGCGCGCGACGCGGCGCTGCCGCCGGCCAATGGCTGCCGGCTCGTCACCGGCGCCTGCCTGTTCTTCGTCTCGGACCTGTCGGTCGCCCGGGATCGCTTCATGGCAAAAGGCTTCGCCAACAAGCTGTGGGGCCTGCCCACCTACTACGCCGGGCAGCTGCTGATCGCCTGGACCCTGGCCGGCCTCTAGCCGCCTTACTTCTTCTTGGTCCGCGTGGTCTTGACCCGGACGCCCTTGGTCCGCGCCCCGCGCTTGCTACGGCGCGCCTTGTTGCGAACGAGCCCGCGCTTGTGGGCCGCCTTCTTGCGCGCCTTCATCTTGCGGCCCTTGAGCCGCCGCACTTGCTTAAACTTGGGACGGTTCTTGAGCTTCTTCTTGTCCCGACGTCCAGTTGCCATGGGCGTGTTATCGGCAAAACCGCTCATCAGGGCAAGGGGATACGAACTGTAACCACCAGGGCGTTTTGTCGTATATGTCCAATCGGTCCGTATGGCCGAGGCAAGGGAACTGATGCAGCGGTACTGCGACGGCGATGCAGGCGCGTTTCGCGAGCTCTATGCGCTCGTCGCGCCGCGCCTGCTCGGGTACCTGCTGAAGATGTCGCGCGAGCGCGCCCTCGCCGACGATCTGCTCCAGCAGACGTTCCTCAAGGTCCACCGGGCCCGCGGCGCGTACGTCCGGGGCGCCGACCCGCTGCCCTGGATCTACTCGATCGCCCACCGCACGTTCATCGACGCCGCCCGCAAGCAGAAGCGCGCGGTGGTCCGGGTCGGCACCGACGACGAGCTGCCCGAGGTCGCGGCCGGCCTGACCGGCGAGTCCGACGACCGGCGCGACGAGGTCCGCGGCGACCCCGAGCTGGTGACCGCCACGCTCGACGCGCTGGCCGCGCTGCCGGCCCAGCAGCGCGAGGCGGTCGTGCTGACCAAGCTCGACGGCAAGTCGGTCGCCGAGGCCGCCGAGATCGCCGGCACCACGGTCGGCGCGATGAAGGTCCGGGCCCACCGCGGCTACGAGGCCCTGCGCCGGCTGCTCGGCAAGGCCGCCAGGCCGTCCGCCGGCACCGAGGCAGGCACCGAGACAGGCACCAACGCCGCCACCGGGGCCTCAAAAGACGCCCCCAAGACCGCGGGAGGCGCCTCATGAGCGCGATCGACGAGCTGCCGCAGCTCCCGACGCCGGTGGCCCCACCGCTGTCGCGGTTGCTCGAGGCCGAGCTCGCCCAGCTGACCCCGGTGGCGACCCGCCGGCCGGTGCGCCAGCTCGCGCTGCTCGTCGCGCTCTCCTTGATCTACGGCGCCGGCGTGCTCGCCATGCTGGCGATGCGCCGCGATCTCCACGAGCTGCCGATGTACTGGCTCGCCGGGGTCGGCGTCGCCTGGCTCGCCGGGTTCGTGATCCCGGTCTACCTCGCGCTGATCCCGCGCGACGGCTCGATCATGCCGCGCTGGAAGGCCGCCGGCGCCTCGGCGGTGGTCGGCGCGGTCGGGTTCTTGCTACTCGGCCTGTCGCTGCACCCGAGCGGCCCGCACAGCACCTCGCTCGACAGCTTCAACCACGGCTACGGCTGCCTCGAGCTCGGCGTCGCCACCGCGATCGTCCCGGTGGTCGCCGGCGCGCTGTTCCTGCGCGGCACCTTGCCCGTCGGCTCGCGCGGCATCGCGGCGGCGCTCGGCGCCGGCGGCGGCAGCCTCGGCGGCCTGATGCTCCACCTCCACTGCCCGGTCACCGACATGCTGCACGTCGGCGTCATGCATGGCGGCGTGGTCGCGGTCGCGGCGGTGCTGTCCGCGCTCCTGGTCCCGCGTGCGACCGACGTGAAGTAACGTGCGCGCGGTGGCCCGATGACCGCGCTCGTCCTGTCCTGCGAGCACGCGGCGTGGGGCTTGCCACCCGGCATCGACCTCGGCGTCCCGATCGACGTCCTGCAGTCCCAGGCGAGCTGGGACCACGGCGCGCTCGACATCGCCCACCAGCTGTCCGAGGCCACCGGCCTGCATGTCCACACCGGCGCGTTCTCGCGGATGTTCGTCGACCTCAACCGCGATCCCGCGCACCCCGGCGTCATCCCGCAGGTCAGCTACGGCGCCCCGGTGCCCGGCAACGCGGTGCTCACGCCGGGCGACCGCGCGGCGCGGATCGCCGGGTTCCACACCCCGTACTGGGACGCGGTCAAGAAGGACGTCGAGGCCGGCCTGCACGGCGGCGGCCGCGTCCTGCACTTCTCGTCGCACACGTTCTCGCCCGAGCTCGACCCGGTGCAGCGCACGTTCGAGGTCGGCGTGCTCTACGACCCCGAGCACGCGTTCGAGGCCGAGCTCGCCGAGCGCCTGCTGTTCCAGCTCCGCCGCGGCGGCCTCGACGTCCGCGCCAACCAGCCCTACACCGGCATCGGCCCTGCGATCTGCACCGCGTTCCGCAAGCAGCTCGGCGCCCGCTACGCCGGCATCCAGTTCGAGACCTCGCACGCCGTCACCCACCGCCCCGGCGGCTGCGAGCGCGTCGCCGCCGCGATCGCCGCGTTCTTCGAGACGATCTAGCAGGCCGCGGGCCGCGCTCAGGGCGCGCCGGTCACGCCCGCGACGTCGCTGGTCACCAGCTTCTGGCGCGCGTCGGTCGCCGCGACGCTCGACGTCACGTTGGTGAACGTCACGCCGGTGACGTGGCGCAGGTAATAGCCCCACGCCGGCAGGTCGCCGAACATGTTGGACTCGGGGTACTGGCCGGGGGTCGCCTCGGGCGGCGCGCCCGGCACGCTGGCGAGCCCGCCGTCGAACGTGACCGCCACGTTGGTGAACGCCAGGTTCGTGATCGGGTACGTCGTGCCGGTGTAGATCTGGCCGGTGATCAGCGAGCCCTGGTGCGGCGAGTGGCCCCACGCGAACGTCGAGCCGGTGATGTCGGTGAACGATACGCCGGTGATGCTGCCGAGCTTGGGCACATCGCCGACCGGGTGCGTGGTGCCGTCCTGCGCCAGGTACACGAACACCGCCGCGCCGGTCTTGGCGAACTCGATGCGGTGGAACCCGACCGCGGCGATGTCGGCGCCCTGGCGCGACTCGACCGCCATCGCGGCGTACTGCACGTTCTTGACGTAGCTATCCTGGATCGTGATGTTCTTGAGCGCGCCGTAGGTCGCGGTGCCGAACTTGATGCCGTTCGAGCCGGCCTCGGGGCCCGAGCCGCTGAACACCGAGTCCTTGACGGTCAGGGTGTCGATGCCGCGCCGCACGCCGGTCTTGAGGCACATCGCGTCGTCGCCGCTGTTGACCGCGACGTTCTGGACCGTGACGTCGGTGCCGTCGACGATGTCGATGCCGTCGTGGGTGATGCCGTCGCTCTCGAGGTTGATGTTGCTGATCAGCACGTGGTCGGTCTCCATGCTGACCAGGCTCCACACCGCGCCCTTCTTCAGATACAGGTTCTGGACCGTGAGGTTATTCGACAGCACCGACCAGATGACCAGCGGACGCGTGGCCTCGGCGCCGCCGAACGAATCGCCCTGGCCGTCGATCGCGCCGCCGCCGTCGATCTTGAGGTGCGTGGTGTTCGGCGCGTAGAGCAGCGCGCGCTGGGTGTTGCTGAGCTGGGTGTTGCCGGTCGCCGGCGCCTGCGCCGGGTAGTCGGCCGCCACCGCGCTGCCGAGCAAGGTCGCCGACGGGTCGATGAAGAATGTCATCGTGCTCTTGAGCGTGATCGTGCCGCTCAGGAACGTGCCGCCGCTCAGCACGACCGAGCCCGGCTCGCGGCCGATCACAATGCGACGCGCGTCACGACCCGCGATCGCGCGCTACCAGCTGTCGTCGGGCAGCGCCATCAGATCGAGGTCGCTCGCCTCGACCAGCTTCCTCGCCACCGCGAGCCCGGGCAGCACGGTCTTGGCGTAGAACCGCGCCGACGCGAGCTTGCCGCGATAGAACGCCTGGTCGTCGCCGACCGCGCTGCCCTGCTTGGCCAGCGCGACCTCGGCCGAGACGATCAGCCGCCAGCCGATCACCAGCTCGGCGAGCGCGAACAGGATCCGGTTGCCCTGCAGGCCGACGTGATCGACCGACTGACCGAGCTTGGCCATCATCGCAGCCAGGATGCCCTGGACATCGCCGAGCGCCGCCGCCAGCGCCAGCTTCTCGGGCTCGAGCGCAGCCGGCAGCCGCGCGAGCGTCTTGCCGATCTCGCCGAGCAGCCCCTGCAGCGTGGCGCCGCGGTCGCGGCCGATCTTGCGGAAGAACAGGTCGAGCGCCTGGATGTGCGTGGTGCCCTCGTACAGCGAGTCGATCTTCTGATCGCGGATGTACTGCTCGATCGGATAGTCCTGGCAGTAGCCCGAGCCGCCGAAGCACTGCAGCGAGGTCGCGAGCAGCTCGTAGACCTTCTCCGAGCCATAGCCCTTGATCAGCGGCAGCAGCAGATCGTTGAGCGCGTCGTGCGGGTGCGCGCCGGCGCTGCCGTGGCCGCCCGCGAGCTCGACCTGGTCCTGGACGTGCGCGGTCCACAGGATCAGCGCGCGCAGGCCCTCGGCGAACGCCTTCTGCAGCATCAGCATGCGGCGGACGTCGGGGTGGCGGATGATCGCGACCCGCGGCGCGGTCTTGTCGGCCTGGCGCGCCAGCTCGGCGCCCTGCGTGCGCTCGCGGGTGTAGGCCAGCGCGTTGCCGTACGCGGTCGACAGCGCCGACATCGACTTGGTGCCGACCGCCATCCGCGCATACTCGATGACGTGGAACATCTGGGCGATGCCCTGGTGGACCTCGCCGACCAGCAGGCCGCGGCACGGCACACCATCGCCCAGCGTCAGCTCGCAGGTCGCCGAGCCCCGGATCCCCATCTTGTGCTCGAGCTTGGTGACCATCGCGCCGTTGCGCGCGCCGAGCGAGCCGTCGGCCTCGACCCAGAACTTGGGCACGATGAACAGCGACAGGCCCTTGGTGCCGGGCCCCGCGCCCTCGGGGCGGGCGAGCACCATGTGCACGATGTTCGGCGGATGATCGAAGTCGCCGTTGGTGATGAACCGCTTGACGCCCTCGAGCAGGTACTCGTCGCCGGCGACGTGGGTCGCCCGGGTGGTGCCCGCGCCGACGTCGGACCCGGCGCCGGGCTCGGTCAGCACCATCGTGGCGCCCCAGTGCTCGTCGAGCATGCGCTGGACGTAGCGCTGCTTCTGCGCCGGGGTGCCGAGCTGGTCGATGATCTTCGCCATCGGGTTGCCGAGCAGGTAGAAGCACACCGCCGGGTTGGAGCCGGAGATCAGCTCGAACGCCGCCCACTGCACGCTCGGCGGCGCGCCGAACCCACCGAGGCGCTCCGGGAGCTCGAGCTTGTTCCAGCCGCCGTCGAAGTATGCGTCGAGCGCCTTGAGGAAGCCCGGCGGCAGGCTCACGTTGCCCTTGCCGTCGAACGTCGCACCGAGCCGATCGCCCTCGACGAACGCCGGGGCCCACGTGGCCTGCATGACCTCGAGCAGGCCGGAGAGCGCGGCGCGCACCGAGCTCTCGTCCATCGCCTCGAACGGCGACACGCCGAGCGCGGCGTGCTGGATGTCGAGCACCTCGAACAGCTGAAAGAACGTATCGCGCAGGTTGGGCTTGTAGTGATCGACGGTCGTCACCGGGCCATCGTACCGCGCGACCGCGTCAGCAGCCGGGCGTACCGGTCGCGAACGCGAGGTTCAGCGTCCGGGTCAGCGACGCGCCCTGCGCCGGCACCGGCAGTGAATCGTCGTTCGTCCAGCAGCTCGCTGCGCCGATCTGGCCGCGGATATGAATCGTGTACGGCCCCGACGGCACGTTGGTCGCGGTGAGCGTCTCGTCGTTCTCGATACATGGGGCGCTCGCCGGCGCGGCGCAATCCACGGTGTACGAGCCGACCGTGGTGCCGCCGCGGCTGCGAACGAACGTCACCGGCAGGCAGGTCCCGCTGCTGTCCTGGAGCGTGATCGTGTCGGCGTTGATCCCGGCGCCCATCATGCCCGTGGGCATGCAGTTGGTGGTCGACGGTGGCGCGGCGAGCTGGAGCACCAGGTTGCCGGTGGCGCTGACCATGAACGCGACCGGCGCGAGCTGCGTGGTGTGGCCCGCGGTGACGGTCACCCGGCTCTGATCGGCGCCCGAGACCGGTGACAAGCTCGCGCCGTGCAGCTCGAACGATGCGTCGTAGTCGTCGTCCTCGATCGACATCGACGTGCTGGGGCTATTGCCGCACGAGAACGAGTCGGCGACCCCGTAGACCCGGTTGAGGCTATGCAAGGTCAGCGCGACCGTGCTGGCGCCGACCTGATCGCACGTGACCGGCTGACCGCCGAGGTCGGTGATCGACCACGCCACCGCGACCGAGCCGGTGGGGGTCGTGGTGACACCGCCGTCGGCCGGAAATCCGCCGTCGTCGCCACAGCCGCCAGCACCAGCGGCGCCGCACAAGCTCACCAGGAACAGCGCCCGAGATCCCATCCAGAGAATTCTAGCCCCGGCCGCGCCGCCGGGACGAGTTCTCGGCGACTCACCTTGCGGTTCGCTCGGGCTTAACGGTTTTCTGGGACGAAGTGCCGGCTAGATCACAGCCGGCTCGAGCCCGCGACTGGCATACAGCGGGCTGCCCGGCGCCAGCGGCTTGGCCATATCGACGAAGTGACACGGCTTCTTCAGCGACCGCTCGGTGTACGGCGCGGTCCCGACCTCGCGGTAGCCGAGCGACCTGTACCAGCGGCTCAGCTCTTCTCGCAGGTTGATCATCCGGAGCTGCATCGACGTCGCGCCGGTCGCCTCGGCCATCGCCTCGACCACCTGGACCAGCCGGCGGCCGAGCCCCATGCCCTGCAGCTCGGGCAGCACCGACAGCATGCCGAAGTAGGCCGCGGCCGGCGGCAGCCCGGCGCGCTCGCCCGGCGCCTGGAACCGAACCGCGGCGCAGATCCCGCCGTTGTACTCGAGCACCAGGAACCCGCCGGCCCGGATCAGCGCGGCGATCTCGCCGGCCGACGTGCGCTCGCCGTCGATGAACGACGCCTCGATCGCGTACGCGCGGTTGACCAGGTTGGTCAGCGCCGCGGCATCGGAGGGCTGCGCGCGGCGAACAGAAGTTGCGATCGAAGTATCCACGCCCGATCGCGTAGCAGATCCCTACGACATCCGGGGATCGGTCACGACCTCCCGGGATCCGCTCGCATGCGGCGATCAGTTCACGACGCGGTGCTCGCCGCGCCCACTGCGATCCGGCGGCAGTGCCGGGTGCTGCCGGCGGTTGCGATCGGCCAGCGCGACATGCACCAGCACGATCACGGTTCCGACCGTCACATCCGATAGCGCTTTGACCATGCGATCAGCCCAGGTCCACATTTGTCTCTCCTTTGATTCCGATGCCCGGCCGCATTCCTGCGCTGGTGCAAACCTCCACTCCCCCAAGTAACCTACGCGCGACGAGTGCCATCCAGGCGACAACGCAGCAACGACGTCCCCACGCTGCCACGACGCCTCGGCCGCCACAACCAAGTTTTGCTCGACATCGCGTGGGGAATCAGTGAGAGCTCGGCACGAATTCCGGTACCGATGGAACAAGTGATGGAACAAGTAAGGCGGCCTGAGCGTTGGAGCACGGATGCGGTGTGCCTTCATGGTCCTCGCGGCATGTTCGTCGGCCCGGAGCGAACCGCCTGCTCCCGAGACTCCGCCCGTCGGTGCCGCGGTTGCCCGGCGCGCGACTGTGGCAGCAGCGCCCATCCTCAAGATCGGCGATCCGGACGCGCGCGAGCGCGTCGTCGCGGTGCGGATCGCGGCCGCGGTCGGGGACGCCGCGGCAACCGATCGGCCGACCTACGCGCGCGCTGGTGACACAGTGACGTTGTATGCGGTCATCTATGTACAGGACGCGGGCAAGATCACGATCCACAGCGACGCTCCCGCGCTGCAGCTGGACGGCCGAAAGCTCCAGCCCCGACCGATCGCGACCGCGCCGCAGGTCGAGCTGCGCTGGAACAAGCTCGAGCCGGCCGCGGTCAACCTCAGTAACGGCAACACTGACAATTTCCACTTTGCCGAGATCGATTACCGCGCCACGCCGATCGGCACCGCGGGCGGCCGCGCCGCGATCCCCGCCGATGTCCACCCGACGCTCACCCCGGACCACGGCAACGGGGTCGGCACGATGCGCTATCAACTGGTCGCGCTCCAGGGCGAGCGCGTGATCCCCAGCGCCGGCCCCGAGGCGCGTCGCGGCAAGGCGTCCGGCGGCCTGACCGACGCGGTGATGCGGGTGTCGATCCGGCGCGACGATACCTACCTGGGCTTCCTGACCGAGATGTACAACCAGCCCTATATCTGGGCGTCTGCTGGATTCTCTGATGCGACCCATCAGAGCGAGCGGCTCGAGGGCTCGGACTGCGCCGACTTCGTGGTGTACGGCGCGCGGCGGATGGGCGCGAAGATCAGCTACACGTACACCGGCGCGCTGCCGCAGGTCACCAGGCTGCTCGCCGCCGGCACGCGCGGCGCCGACGGCATCTACCGCGACGCCCACGGCCGGCCGATCGCGTTCCCGCGGCCCGGCGACCTGCTGCTGTTCCCGCGCCACGTCGGCGCGCTCGCCGAGGATCGCGGCACGCCCGGCGTGCTCGACGATCAGGACCTCATGATGCACTCGCTGTTCGACTCGCCCAGGGAGCAGGCGATCGCCGACTCGGGCTACGCCGGCGAGCCGATCGAGGTCCGGCGGTTCACCGCGACGCTGACCCCGCCCGCGGCGCCGGCAGCTAGAGCAGATCCTCGTCGGGATCGATCACCGCGCTGACCAGCCCGGGCGCGAGCCGGGGCACGAACGCCGTCGAGCCGGGGGGCAGCACCTGGCCGAGCTCGGTGACGTGGCCGAGCTGCTCGATCGTCAGCGAGCGCAGCAGCATGACGGCGTCGGCCTTGGCGGCGAGCGCATCCTCGGCGCGGACCACCGGCTCGACCTTGGCGCCCGGCATCGTGCGCTCGATCAGCAGCAGGTCGGCGACCACCGGATCGTACTTCTGCAGCACGCGGTGAGCCTGGACGCCCTCGGCGACCGGGCTGATGTCGGGCGACAAGGTCAGCTTCCAGGCGTCGGGCTCGCCGGCCCAGGTCACGATCACGGCCGGCTGGTGCGCGAGCTGATCGGCGAGCGCGGCCTGCTGCTTGGCGAGGTCCTTGGCGGCGCCGGCGAGCTTGTCGATGATGAAGTACCGCTTCGCGGCGGCGAGCACGGTCGCGCTCGGCGGGGCGCCGCGGATCACGCGGTGGCGCGCGACCATGGTCAACGTCGGATCGTCGAGGTTGACCAGCGCCATCAGCGCGTAGTTCGCCGACGAGTACTGCGCGAGCGGCTGCTTGGCGGCGAGCTCGTCGCGGTAGGCGAGCATCGCCTCGTAGCGGTCGTGGCCATCGAGCACGCTCAGCTTCTTGGGCGCGGTCACCCGGCGGAGCTGGCCGAACAGCTCGGCGTTCTGGACCCGCCACAGCCGGTGGATCGCCTGATCGGCGGTGGTGACCTCGAGCGTGGGCAGCCCGCCGTCGACCTTGCGAAACAACCGCTCGACCTCGCCCGCGGCGTCGCGGTAGCCGGCGAGCACCGGCAGGCTCACCGCGCGGGTCGCCTGCAGCGCCGCGAGCGCGGCGGCCTTGTGCGCCGGCACGGTCGCCTCGTGCGGCCGGATCAGGCCCTCGCGCCATGGCTCGAGCCGCACCGCGCACACGACCATCTTGCGGATCAGCGTGCGGCCGCTGCCCGGCTCGGCGAACCCGAGGTGGTAGCGGTACATCGCTCGCACCGGATCGCGGGCCAGGGTCCCCGCGGCGAGCCCCTTGGCGAGGTCGACTCCACCCGGCGCCGTGACGATGTCCTTGATCTTCGACGGCTCGGGCAGCACCCCACGGAGACCTGCGATCTGCGGCATGGCGATTACGGTATCACTTGCCGTGCGCCGATATCGCGGCGGACCTGCTTGCCGGCGAGCTCGATGCGATCGACCGTGGCGTACGCCTTGGCGCGCGCCTGCGCGAGGCTGATCCCGAGCGCGGTCACGCCGAGCACGCGGCCGCCCGCGGTGACCAGCCGGCCGTCGCTCGGCCGCCGCACGGTGCCGGCGTGGAACACCAGCACGTCGCCGGTCGCGCCGGTCGCGCCGGTCACGCCGGTCAAGGTATCGCCGGCGGCCAGATCGGGCGGCAACCCCTCGATCAGATCGCCGGCGCGCGGCGCGTCCGGATAGCCCGCCGCCGCGACCACCACGCACACCGCCACCCGCGCGTCCCACGCCAGCGCGCCGACCGGCATCTCGCCGCGCGCGGCGCCGCGCAGCACCGCGCCGAGGTCGCCGCGCAGCCGCGCCATGATCGGCTGGGTCTCCGGATCGCCGAACCGGCAGTTGTACTCGAGCAGGTACGGCGCGCCCGACGGCTCGACCATCACGCCCGCGAACAGCACGCCGCGGTAATCGATCGCGTCGGCGGCGAGCCCGCGCAAGGTCGGCCCGAGGATCTCGCTGCGGATCCGCGCGAGGATCGAGTCGGTGACCCACGCCGGCGACACCGCGCCCATGCCGCCGGTGTTCGGGCCGCGGTCGCCGTCGAAGATCGTCTTGTGGTCCTCGATCGCGGGCAGGACCTCGAGCCGCGTGCCGTCGGTGAACGCCAGCACGCTGACCTCGCGGCCGACGATCTTCTGCTCGATCACCACGGTCTGGCCGGCGTCGCCGAACCGCCGGGCCTCGAGCATCGCGCGCGCCGCCGCCCGGGCTTCGCCGGCATCGTGCGCGACCACCACACCCTTGCCGGCGGCCAGCCCGTCGGCCTTGACGACCACGCCGCCGCCCCCCCCGCCGCCCGCCGACGTCGCCGACGCCGCCGACAGTCGATCGATCGCCGCGTCGGCCTCGGCGACCGTGGTCGCGACCGCGAACGGCGCGGTCGGGATCTTGTGGCGCGCGAAGAACTGCTTGCTGAAGACTTTACTGCCCTCGAGCCGGGCGCCGCTCGCCCCCGGCCCGAACGTCGGGATCCCCGCCGCGCGCAGCTGATCGGCGAGCCCGGCGACCAGCGGCGCCTCGGGCCCGATCACGACCAGGTCGACCCGGCGCTCGACCGCGAGCGACACCAGCCGGGCGTGCTCGGTGACCGCGATCGCGGCGCACTCGGCGAGCTGCTCGATCCCCGGGTTGCCGGGCGCGGCGAGGATCTGATGCCCGGATCGCGCCAGCCGCCAGACCAGCGCGTGCTCGCGGCCGCCGCTGCCGATCACGAGGATCTTCATGACGGATCTATACCCTCGCCCACCACGCGAACCCAGCGCGCGCCGCCGCTAAACCCGGCGCCCGACGAGCCCGATCCGCGCGTCAGGTGAAGAACCGCCGCCACGTCGGGCACGTCGAACTGCGCAGTGACGTAGGAACGCCGGATCCGCGCGTCAGGTGAAGAATCGCCGCCACGCCAGATCGGTGAGCAGCACGTCGAGGCTCGGCGCCGCCATGCGGAGCAGCGCGAACCGCAGCAGGCTCTGCAGGTCGAGCGGCCGCCGGGTCGCCGGGGCGCGCTCGTCCTCGAGCACCAGCCACCACGTGCCGAGCGCCTGAGCGATCGACATCGCGGGCTGCTCGACCAGCATCGTCCGCGGGTGGCGGCGCACGCGGTCGATCAGGATCAGCCGGCCGTCGCGCACCCGCAGCGCGTCGCCTGCGGTGATCCGGACCGCCGTGGCGTCGACGTGGCGGCACACCAGGGCGATATGGCCGCACGCCGCGTACAGCGCCAGCAGCTCGCCCGGCAGCTCGCTGCCGAGCGCGGCCAGCCGCGCCGCGAACTCGACGTGGCGCACCGGCGGCCCGAGCTGGCAGTGCTCGGGGTGGCGCACCGCGAGCGCGTGCAGCTCGGCGATCTCGCGCCAGGTCACCGCCGGCGGCGGCGGGTGCAGCCGGGCCTGCGTGGACTCGCAGCCGGGCCGCGCATCCTCGAGCTCGACCACGCCGGCGTTGCGCAGCACATCCAGCACGCGCAGCGCGTCGCCCGGCCGCTCGGCGAGCGCCACCAGCACGCCGCCGCGCACCAGCTCGACCAGCCGCGCCATCAGCGCGTCGGCCGCGGCCCGCTCGACGACCTGGCCGTCGACCAGGCAGACCCCGAGGTGCTGGACCCGGCGGTGCAGCGCGCCGACGAACACGTCGAACGCCTGGGTCTCGAACGTCTGGCGCAGCTCGTCGATCATCTCGGCTCGGTCATCGCAGCTCGGCCATGCAGCTCGATCCTCGCGGCTCAGTGCCGGAAGTGTCGCATGCCGGTGAACAGCATCGCGAGCTTGTGCTCGTTGGCCGCGGCGATCACTTCCTCGTCGCGCACCGAGCCGCCGGGCTGGACCACGGCGACCGCGCCCGCCCCGGCCAGGACATCGACCCCGTCGCGGAACGGGAAGAACGCATCGGACGCGACCGCCGAGCCGCCGAGCCGATCGCCCGCCTTGCGCTCGCAGATCCGCACCGAGTCGACCCGGCTCATCTGGCCGGCGCCGATCGCGAGCGTCACGCCGTCCTTCGCGAACACGATCGCGTTGGACTTGACGTGCTTGGCGACCCGCCACGCGAACCCGAGATCCGCGCGCTCGGCCGCGCTCGGCGCCCGCGCCGTTGCCACCCGCGACGCCGCGAGATCGACCATGCCGTGGTCGACGCTCTGGACCAGCGCGCCGCCGGCGATCGTCCGCACCGACCACGCCAGCGCGTCGGTCGGCGGCTGCCACGCCCCGGCCGCCGCGACCAGCCGCAGGTTCTTCTTGCCGGCGAGCACGTCGCGCGCGGCCGCCGAGTAGCCCGGCGCCACCACGCACTCGAGGAAGGTCTCGACCAGGAGCCTGGCCAGCGCCTCGTCGACCTCGCGGTTGACCGCGACGATGCCGCCGAACGCCGAGGTCGCGTCGGCCTCGCGCGCCTTGCGGTACGCCGCCGCCGGCTCCGGGTCGGTCGCGACGCCGCACGGGTTATTGTGCTTGACCACCACCGCGACCGGCGCGGTGAACTCGAGCGCCAGGCCGAGCGCCGCGTCGAGGTCGAGGATGTTGTTGTACGACAGCTGCTTGCCGCCGAGGACCTCGGCGCCGGCGATCGTCGGCCGGTCGAGCGGGGTCACCACCAGCGGCGACCGCGCGTCGCCGTAGAACGCCGCCTTCTGGTGCGGGTTCTCGCCGTAGCGCAGCTCGTAGAGCCGCCGCCACTGCAAGGTCAGCGTGTCCGGCAGCTCGCGCCGCACCGGCGCCGCCGCCCGAGCATCCGCCGCCGCGTCGTCGATCGATGACAGGTACGCCGCGATCGCCGCGTCGTACGCCGCGGTGTGCGCGAACGCGGTGCGCGCCAGCGCCAGCCGCTGCGCCGCCGATAACCCGCCGCGCCGCAGCGCCGCGGTCACCCAGTCGTAGTCCGCCGGATCGACCACGACCCCGACCCGCTCGTGGTTCTTCGCCGCCGACCGCAGCATCGAGGGCCCGCCGATATCGATGTTCTCGATCGCGTCCTCGAGCGACGTCCCCGGCACGGCGACCGTGGTCTCGAACGGATACAGGTTCACGACCACGAGGTCGATCGGCACGATGTCGTGCGCCGCCATCTCGTGGCGGTGCGCCGGCGTGTCACGGCCGAGCAGGCCGCCGTGGATCCGCGGGTGCAGCGTCTTCACCCGGCCGTCGAGGATCTCGGGCGCGCCGGTGTGCGCCGAGACCTGGGTGACCGCGATCCCGGCGGCGGTCAGCGCCGCGGCGGTGCCGCCGGTCGACAGGATCTCGACCCCGAGCTCGCGCAGCGCCGTCGCCAGCTCGACCACGCCCTGCTTGTCGCTCACGGAGATCAGCGCGCGTCGGATCATGGCGCGCGTATACCAACCACACCCCCGGCGGTCCAGCCGATCGCCCACCGTTGCGGCCCCGGGTTTGGTTGACTACCTCGAAGTGTCAACGATACTTGCACCATGACGCACATCAGGGCCGCGAATCCACTGGAGGCCTTCGATGCCTTCAACCCGCAGCTCACGATCGCGCCCGAACATCCCTGGTACGCGGACATCGAGAGTTTCTTTGATCCGGCTCGCTACGGGCTCCGCGACGCCCTGCACCGCCGGATCGTGCCCAACAAGTTCAACGATCAGTTCGACAAGCCGTTCCGCAGCGTCGGCGTGGTCGGCCATCGCGGGGCCGGCAAGACCACGCTGGTCCGGTCGGCGATCGCGAAGCTGAAGGACCAGCACCAGTTCACGCCGATCGTGATCGACGCGCTCGCCGTGCTCGATCAATCCGACTTCGCGTTCGCCGATGTCATCCTGACCCTGGTCAACGCCGTGGTCGCCGAGCTCGAGCGCGTCGGGGCCACGATCCCCGACGACGAGCTCCAGCTGGTACGGCTGTGGTTTGCCGACGAGCTATTGTCGAAGGCGCAGTCCACGACCTTGCAAGGCGACGTCACGACGTCGGCCGAGCTCAGCAGCGGGATCCCGCTGTTCGCCAAGCTGATGGCCAAGCTCTCGGCGATCGTGCGCACCGACAGCCAGACCCGGCGCGAGATCCGGCAGCACATCGAGCGCGAGCCGCGCGAGCTGACCCGCCGCGCCAACTTGCTATTCGACGCCGCGGCCCGGGCGTTCGGGACCCAGCAGCTGTTGATCGTCATCGACAACCTCGAGAAGATCAACAACCGGAACCTGGTCGACGCGGCGATCCTGCGGCGCGCCGACGAGCTCCACGGGCTGCGCGCCACGCTGATCC
>DATBBB010000071.1:0-3228 GCA_036271215.1 Kofleriaceae bacterium
TCCACCGCGGCCCGGCTCGATCCGGGCAACTGGACTCGCTACCAGACCCAGCTGCAGTCGTACGACAAGACCGCGAGCTTGCCGCGCGACACGAGTGATCCTGCCCAAGGAGCCGCGCGATGACCGAGCCGCCGATCCGGATCGATCGACACGAGCTGTTCGACCCCGAGGTCGACAAGGCCCTCGCGCGCGAGCGCGCCGGCCGCGAGCGCATCGTCGCCGATGCTCCCGAGGTCTCGGCGATCCGCCGCCTGTTGTTCAACAGCATGGTCTACCTGCCGCTCGCCGCGGTGCTCGCGGCGCTGGCGACCTGGCTCTTGCTCGAGCCCAAGATCAACGACAAGCCGGTGGTCGGCGGCGAGATCCTGCTGATCAACACCGAGCCGTTCGACAGCCACAACCTGGTCGCGCTGACCGTCGGCTCGAACGAGGTCATGGTCGATCCGGCGCGCGTGATGCTCGAGCCCGGCGCGCACGGCGAGCCGGCGTTCGCGAGCGCCGATCGGCTCAAGGTCGGCGACCGGATCGAGGTCACCGGCCTGGTCCACGAGAACCGGCTGTACGCCGGCGCGATCCGGCCGACCACGGACGCCACCCCGCGAGGCAACCTCCGCGAGGTGGTGTGGCCGCTGATCCTGCTGTTCCCGCTGACCTCGGCGCTGATCGCGTTCGGCCTGTTGTTCGCCGAGGGCCTGACCACGCGCAACTGGATCCGGATGATCCAGCGCGCGCTGCTCGGCAGCTTCCTGGCGGCGCTGTTCGCGACCCTGGCGCTCGTGCCCGCCGGGCTGATCATCTGGATCTCGAGGACGGTGCTCGAGTCCGAGGCCAACAGCACGCACGCGTTCTTGATGACGATCAAGGACGTCAGCGGGGTGTCGTTCATCGTGTACGCCGCGTGCCGCAGCGCCGCGTGGGTGTGCATCGGCTGCGCGACCGGGCTCGGCATGAACCTGGTGCGCTCGACCAGGACCCAGCTCCGCAACTCGGTGATCGGCGGCGCGCTCGGCGGCGCGCTCGGCGGCCTGTTCTTCGACCCGATCGATCGGTTCTTCGTGTCGCGGTTCGCGGGCGCGGGCGCGTCGCGGCTCGCCGGCCTGCTCGCGGTCGGCCTCATGATCGGCCTGTTCGTCGCGCTGGTCGAGCGGCTGGCGCGCGACGCCTGGCTCCGGGTCCGGACCGGGCCGCTCGCCGGCAAGTCGTTCATTCTGTACAAGACCCCCACGCGGATCGGAAATTCGCCCGAGTCGGATGTCTATCTGTACAAGGACGCGGAGATCGACCCGACGCACGCGTCGATCCACCGGATCGGCACGGTCTACGAGATCGAGGACATGGGGACCCGGATGGGGACGTCGATCGGCGGCAACAAGATCCGTCGCCGCCGGCTCGCCTCGGGCGACCAGATCGTCATCGGGAGCACGATCCTCGACTTCGAGGAGCGCCAGCAACGAACGCCGAACGAGTGATCAACGCCTGATCACACAGGTCCACGAGTGATCAGCGCCTGATCACAGCATTACGAAGCACTACGAAGGAGAGCTTGTATGGAAGCCGTGCGGATGCTCAAAGCGAACATGAAGTTGAATGGCAAGCCCTGTGGCTGGTGCCAGGGTGTGTTGCAGCTCGGCGATGACGCCGCGGTCTGCACCACCTGCGAGAAGGAGCATCACCAGCGGTGCTGGGAGCAGAGCGGCGGCTGTGCCACGGCGGGCTGTGTGAACGCACCACTGCGTCGGCTCGATGCCCAGGGCGCGCCGGGGACCCAGCAGGGCTATGGCTCGCCGTTCCCGCCGGGCGGTTATCCGCCGGCGCCGCCGGGCGGCTCGCCGTTCCCGCAGGGCAACTATCCCCCGCCGCAGGGCGGCGGCTATGCCCCGCAAGGTGGCTATGCCCCGCAAGGTGGCTATGCCCCGCAGGGCGGTTATCCGGGCGCTCCGGCGCCGTACGGGGCCCCCGCGCAGTTCCAGGCCGGGCCGATGCCGCCGGGCTACATGGCGTGCCCGATGTGCCGCGCGCCGATCATGCAGGGCGCCGAGATCTGTCCGATGTGCCGGGCGATCACGAGCCCCGACGGCATCTACCACGGCCCCAAGATCGCCGCGCCGGGCGCGACCGCGTCGCTGGTGTGGGGCATCGTCGGGCTGATCTTCTGCGGCGTGGTCCTGGGGCCGATCGCGATCTCGAGGTCGAGCGCGGCCAAGCGCGCGATGGCCGCGGACCCGACGCTCGGCGGCGAGGGCCTGGCGACCGCCGGCATGGTTCTGGGTATCCTCGGCCTGATCCTCGGGATAATCCAGGCCATCTACTACATGACGGCGCGGATGGGCGCCCACTAGGCGAAAGATGAGCGGCATGAGGATCTCCGGGCGCATGTTCGATCTCGGGCTCGCGGTGCTGGTCGCCGCGCAGCTGGCCGCCAGCGTCGTGCTGCGCTCGGCCGGAGGCGAGACCGGAGATGAGATCGTGCTGCCCGGTGGATCGAGCCTCGGCGGGACGTGCTGGTTCCGCGGCGTGTTCCACGTCGACTGTCCGTTCTGCGGGCTGACCCGCAGCTTCGTCGCGCTCGCGCACGGCGAGCTCGCGGCCGCGGTGCGGTTTCACCCCGCAGGGCCGCTGCTGTTCGCGGCGATGGTCGCCGCGCTGATCGCGCTGGTGACGGTGTTCGTCCGGCGTGCCCAGCCGCTGTCCGAGCGCCGCGGGTTCTCGTTCGCGTACCAGGCCGTCGCCCTGGTGTCGCTGCTGCTCGGGGTCATCAAGATGGTGAGGAGCTAGCCATGGCGCGTTGTTCGATCTGCTACACGGTGCTGACTCCGAGCGAGCCAGTGACCTCTTGCCCCGAGTGCCAGCAGGACTATCACAAGTCGTGCTGGGACGAGATCGGGGGCTGCGGCTCGTACGGCTGCAAGCAGGCCGCGGTCGCCGAGAAGCCGCCGCTGCCGGTGCTGGTCGGCGCCGGCTGGGGCGACTCCAAGCCGTGCCCGGCGTGCAGCCGCGATATCAGCTCGAGCCTCCTGGTGTGCAGCTGCGGCGCGAAGTTCCCGTGGGCCGATCCGATGACCCAGGCCGATTATCACGGCTGGCTCGACAAGCAGCGCGCGATCTCGACCTCGCGCACGGTGCTGATCTGGATGTTCATCCTGTCGCTGATCGGCGTGACCGCGCCGATCACCGGGCCGATCGCGGGGATCTATGCGTGGGTCAAGCGCAAGCAGCTGCTCGGCACCG
>DATBBB010000072.1:0-4031 GCA_036271215.1 Kofleriaceae bacterium
CTGCGCCCGCCGCCGCCTGAGCGACGCGGCCCCAACTGCGCCCGCCGCCGCCTGAGCGACGCGGCCCCAGCTGCGCCTCGACGCTCCGCTGCTCTCGTGGCGCAGGGTCAGTAGCGCAGGAACGCCGAGCCCCACGTGAGGCCCGCGCCGAACGCGACCAGGCAGACCAGATCGCCCGGCTTGATCTTGCCGAGCTCGATCGCCTCGTGCATGCAGATCGGGATCGTCGCTGCCGTGGTGTTGCCGTACTTCTGGATGTTGTTGTGCATCTTCTCGGGCGGCAGGCCGATCATCTGCGCGAGCATCTGATTGATCCGCAGGTTGGCCTGGTGCGGGATCACCATGTCGATGTCGGTCAGCTTGAGGTTGTTGGTGATCATGCCTTCCATCATCACCGCCGGCATCTTGGTCACCGCGTGCTTGAAGACCTTCTTGCCGTTCATCACCGGGTAGTGCTTGCGCTCGTCCATCGCCGCGGTGCTGATCCGCGGGTTGCGCGCGCTCGCCGGGTACTCGGTCCACAGGATCTCGGCCTCGCTGCCGTCGGCGTGGATGTGCGTCGACAGCAGCATGTGCGCCTCGTCGGTCGCGCGGCCCAGGACCACCGCGCCGGCGCCATCGCCGAACAGCACCGTGACGTCACGCCCCGCGGTCGAGATGTCCAGGCCGGTCGAGTGGACCTCCGAGCCGATCACCAGCACGTGCTTGAAGCCGCCGCTGCGGATGTACGCGTCGGCGATCGAGAGCCCGTAGATGAAGCCGGTGCACTGCTGGCGGATGTCGAGGCAGGGGATGTCCTTGATGCCGAGCGCGCGCTGCACGAACACGCCGGTACCGGGGAAGTTGAAGTCCGGCGATAGCGTCGCGTAGATGATGAGATCGATGTCGCGCGTCGTGAGGCCGGAGCGCTCGATCGCCTGCGTGGCCGCCGCGGTCGCCAGCGACGCCCCGGTCTCGCCGTCCGAGACCCAGCGCCGCTCCTCGATGCCGGTGCGCTCGATGATCCACTCGTTCGAGGTCTCCATCTTCTTCGCGAGCTCGTGGTTGGTCACCACGCGGGATGGCACGCTCATACCAATGCCCAGCAGCCGGCTGCGATGAGTCATGGCCTTTGGCTACCACGCCCCGAATGGCGCGAGTGAACATTGCGTGCGACGGGCCCCGCCGGATTGCGTCGCAGCAGCTGACTCGCCGCGTCACCCGGGTCTCGCGGTATCGTCCGCGCATGAACCTCTTGCTGGTCCGGCATGGCGAGACATCGTGGAACCGAGAGGGTCGCTATCAAGGTCGGACCGATGTACCACTGTCCGCCGATGGCGTGACCCAGGTCGCCGCGCTCGGCGGCCGACTGGCGGCGATCCCGATCGCGATCGCCATCACGTCGCCGCTCGTGCGGACCCGCACCACCGCGCGCGCGATCCTCGACGCGGGGAGCCGACCGGCCCTCGAGCTCGAGCTCGACGACGCGCTGATCGAGATCTCGCACGGCGCGTGGGAAGGCCAGCTCGCGAGCGAGCTCGAGATCTCGCACGCCGAGATGCTCGGCACCTGGCGCAGCCGGCCGGAGCGCGACGTCCCGGCCGGCCCCGGCGCCGAGACCCTGGGCGACGTCGAGGAGCGCGCGTGGCCCGTGCTGGTCCGCACGTGCGCGCGGCTCGGCCCCGATGACACCGCGCTGATCGTCGCGCACGACGCCGTCATCCGCGTGCTGCTGTGCCGCGTGCTCGGCCTGCCGCTGAGCCGGATCTGGATGTTTCGCCAGGCGCCGGCGGCGCTCAATGTCCTGTCCGGCAGCTCGATCGCCGAGCTGCAGGTCGTGCGGCTCAACGACGCCGAGCACGTCGGGCCGCTGTTCCAGGAACCGCGGCACCAGGCGTTGTGACGCCGATCGATCGAGAGGGGGCCTGCCCGCCGACTGGCGATTGGCCCGGCCGAGCCGGGCCGATCATTCACGACCGGCGACCGCGCGTCGCGTCGCGCGGTTGGGCTCCAATGGCTCCCGACCAAGGCGACGATGTATCGCTTTGGATGAGCGCCAGCTCAGACCAGCGCCAGCTCAGACCAGCGCCAGCTCAGACGTCGAGGTTCCGCACGTTGAGCGCGTTCTGCTCGATGAACTCGCGGCGCGGCTCGACCAGATCGCCCATCAGCTTGGTGAAGATGCCGTCGGCGGCCTCCATCTCCTCGATCTTGACCTTCAACAGGTTTCGCTTGGTGGGGTCCATCGTGGTCTCCCACAGCTGCTCGGCGTTCATCTCGCCCAGCCCCTTGTAGCGCTGGATCTGCAGGCCCTTGCGGCCGAGCTCCTCGACCACGGTCGCGATCTCGTCCCAGCTCGCGATCGGCTGCGGCTCGCTGGTGTTGAAGGTGAGCGCCAGCGGCGCCGCCAGCATGGCCCGCAGCTCGGCGCTGATCCGGCGGAGCTCGACGAACTCGGCCGAGCGCACGACGTCGGAGTTGATCACCGTGGCGCGCCGGATGCCGTGCACGCCGGGCGGGAACTTGAGCTCCCAGGTGCCGTGCTCGAGATCCTGCTGGTAGGTCGCCGAGGCCTGACCGAGCTCGCCGTGGCGGCGCGCGACCTCGGCCATGACCTTGGCCTCGAGCCGCTCGAGCTTGCCGCGATCCTTGAGATCGTCCTCGGACAGCTCGGCCTCGGCGAACTGCGCGGTGATCCGGCCGTCGCTGCGCTTGTCGAGCTGGGTCCGCAGCCGGCGCGCCTGGCCGATCTGCTTGACCAGCGCGGCGAGCTCGTTGCCGGTCACCGGCGGTCCCGCCGCGCCATCGCCATCGCCGCCCGGGCCGGCATCGGCCCCCGGGCCACGGCTCAGCACGGTCTCGCGGCACACGCTGTCGAGCAGGTAGTCCTCGAGCGCGCCCTCGTTCTTGAGGTACAGCTCGGTCTTGCCCTTCTTGACCTTGTAGAGCGGCGGCTGCGCGATATAGACGTGGCCCTTCTCGAACAGCTCGTTGAAGTGACGGAAGAAGAACGTCAGCAGCAGCGTGCGGATGTGGCTGCCGTCGACGTCGGCGTCGGTGTTGCACGCCGCGATACCGCCGAACCCGCACACGAAGTTCTCGTCGGTCTCGACCGAGAAGTCGTAGACGTTGCCGTTGGTCGCGGCGACCTCGGCGATCGACGTCACTTCGAGCGCCATCAGGTCGCCGTCGAGCTGCTCGAACCGCGGCACCGCAAACGCGGGCCCCTCGTGGCCCACCCGCGCGAGCGCCTCGGCGCCCGGCAGGTCGTGCCAGACCGCGCCGAGCCGCGCCAGCTCGGCGGGCGCGTCGATCGTGAGCGTCCACCCCGCCCTGCCCTCGCGGCCATCCGCGTCGATCTGCGTCGCGAGCTCGCGCGCCACGCCCACGGCGCCGTACGACGCCAGCAAGTACTGCAGCGCGCTCGCCAGCTCGCGGGTCCGCGCGTGCCACACCAGCCCGCGTGATCCGGCGCGACTCGCGCCCACGTCATCACCTGCGCCCACGCCCTGGCCTGCGTCCACGCCCGCGCCATGACCTACGCCTGCGCCGACGAGCCAGCAGCCGCGCAGGAACGCCGAGCGGAGCTCCTCCCCGACCGACCACACGAGCGATGGGATGCTGCGCGACGCGATGACCGTGCCATTCGCGCCGGCCGCGACCGCGCCGGCCGCAACTGCGCCTGAACCCCCACCGGTGCCGGCGATCTGGTTCCACGCGCAGGTCGCGACGCGATGACCGAGCAGGATCTGCCCGGTCGCGACCGAGACTTCACACGCGGCCGCGGGCAGACCGAACACGGCCGCCAGCTCCGCTGCGAGCGCCGCGAGTGCTCCACCGGTGGCACCCGGAATCACGAGCCGGATGCCGTCGTACGGCGTGGCCTCGCCGGCCGCGTGGATGCCGAGCAGCCGCAGGAGCGCCGGCATCACGTTGACGAACCGCGCGATGCCCGGCTTGCCACTCGACCCCGGCGCCAGCTCGAGATCCTCGCGACCGGCAAACCAATCGAGATCCTCGCGCTCGAGCGCCGCCAGCCGCACGCGATCGCA
>DATBBB010000073.1:0-30179 GCA_036271215.1 Kofleriaceae bacterium
ACTGCCAATGCGTCTGCAACGAGCCCACCTCAGCCGTGCGGCTCACTGCCAACCGATCTGCAACGAGGCGGACTCGGCCCGGCCAATCTACTGCCAACCGATCTGCAACGAGCCCTGTCTCCGGGCGTGCAACGCAACAAGTACCGAGACGGCCTCGAAGCGGTCGAGCTCACAGGCCCGCGCAGGGGGCGGGCCAAGGCACGGCCGGGGCGGGCGTCGTTTGCGCGTCGCGGGACTAGGCCAGCCGGCGAATTGCGCGCGAACATGGCCGTGGCTGATGGCAGCACCCGCGATCCCCGCATCGGTCCTCCAGCGCGTTCGCGACGGCGCGCCGATCGTGGTCGTGGTGCCCGGGCTCGCCGGGCCGCCGTGGCGCGCGCCGGTCGACGAGCTGGTCCGCGAGCTGGCTGGCACGTACGGCGTCGAGCTGATCGGCGACGGTGGTGCCGAGGCCAACGGCAGGGCCGACGGTGGGATCAACGACGGCGGGGCGGGAGATGGTGGGGCCGCCGAGCGTGCGGCGGTCGCCTGGCTGGTCGCGCTGCGCGAAGCGTGCCGGGCGCGCCAGATCCAGCCGATGGCGGTGATCGCGTTCGGTGACCTCGATGGTGATGAGGGCCCCGAGGGTCATGGGGGCCACGGGGAATCGAGCGGATCGATCGAGGGCTGGATCGCCCGGCTGGGCGGCGACGACGACGCGGCGGCGCGCGAGGCGCTCGGGGCGATCGAGCAGACCGCGCGGGCGGCGGGCGACTGGGCGCGCGTGATCGAGGTGATGATGGGGCGGATCGAGCACGCCGGCGATGGCGCCGAGCGGGCGCGCCTGCTGCGCGAGGTCGCCGAGATCTACGAGGCCGATCTGGGCGATCTGCGGCGCGCGTTCGCCGCGATCGTCACCGCGTGCCACATGGCGCCCGAGGATGATGGCGCGGCCGGGGTCGCGGCGCGGCTGGCGTCGGTCACCGGCAGCTGGAGCGAGCTGGTGCGCGAGGCGTCGCGGCTGGCGAGCGAGGCCGCGGCCGGCGGCGAGCCCGCGCTGGCGGCGCGCTGGTGGACCCGGGTCGGCGGCTGGTACGCCACGCGGATCGGCGATCTCGAGGCCGCGATGCAAGCCTACGAATCAGCGGTCGCAGCCGATGGCGGGGCGATCGCCGCGCTCGAGGCGCTGGTCGAGCTGTACGGCGAGACCGGCAGCACCGACGAGCATCGCCAGGCGATGGCGCGACTCGCGGTCGCGGTCGAGCGCGATCCGGACAACGTGCACGCCGCGCTCGGGTTCGCGGCGGCGCTGGTCGCCGATGCCGAGAGCCAGGGCCAGACCACCACCGGCAGCGGTGGCGCGATCTGGCGCGAGGTCGACCGCCGCTACCGCGAGATCCTCGCCCGCCACCGGGCCGTGCTGTCCGGCGGCCAGATCACCGAGATCTGGGCCCGGCTCGGCAGCGTGGCCCGCACGCTCGGCGATGCGCGCGGGGCGGACGCGGCGTTTCGCCGGGTGATCGAGCGCGAGCCGCTGCACGAGGCGGCGCGCCAGGCGCTGATCGAGCTGGCCGGGGCGCGCGGCGACTGGCGCGCGGTCAACGAGCTGCGGCGCGAGGAGCTCGACGCGCTCGCCGGCGTGCCCGACAGCGCGGCGCGGCGCGCGAAGCTGGCCGAGCAGATCGGCGACGTGGCGCACGACCGGCTCGCCGACCCCGGCGCGGCGATCACCGCCTACGAGCACGCGGTCGCGCTGGCCCCGTCGCGCGGCGTGCTCCACAAGCTGCTCGAGGTGTTCACCGCGCAGCGCACGTGGCGGCGCGCGATCGAGGCGCTCGAGCGGCTCGCGGCCGAGGAGGCAGCACCGGACCGCCGGGCGCGGTTCCACTTCGCCGCCGCGGTGATCGCGCGCGACGAGCTCGACGACGGCGCGCTCACGGTCGACAAGCTGACCGCCGCGCTCGACGACGCGCCGCTGACCGCCGGGGCGTTCGACGCGCTCGACGATCTGCTGACTGCGCGCGGCGACTGGAAGCAGCTGGCGCGCGCGTTCCGCCACCAGCTCAAGCGGCTCGCCGACGCCGATCCGGCGGTCCAGCTCGAGCTGTGGCTGCGGCTCGGCGAGGTCTGCGTCGAGCGGCTCGCCGACCACGAGACCGCGATCGCGGCGTACCAGGTCGCGTGCGAGCTCGCGCCCGGCGACCTCGGCCATCGCGAGCGGCTGGTCGAGCTGTACCTCGCGGCCGGCGCGCCCCGGCGGCGCGACGCGATCGGTGCTGTGCACGCCATGCTCGCCGCGGCGCCGGATCGCATCGAGCTCTACAAGGCGCTCGCCGGGCTGTACCTCGCCGAGGGCGCGCTCGACAAGGCGTGGTGCATGGCCCAGGTGCTCGTGGTGCTCGGTGCCGCGAGTGACGACGAGGCGCGGCTGTTCGCGCGCTACCGGCCGCACGGCCTGCCGCCGGCGCCGCACCGGCTCACCGACGAGCACTGGCAGCTGATCGCGCACCCCGCGGAGGATCGCCGGATCGGGGCGCTGTTCGCGGCGGCGGGCGGCGCGATCGCGCTCGGCACCGCACGGCCGATCACCGCGTTCGGGCTCGATCCCGAGGCGCGGGTCGATCTCGGCCACGACGCGCGCCCGGCGAGCCGGCTGCTGCACTACGTGACCTGCGTGCTGGCGATCGAGCCGGCGCCGGTGGTGTGGTTCGACGACGGCGACGGGCTGCGGATCGCGAACACGCTCGCGATCGGGCTTGCGGCCGACCGGCCGCGGCTCGGGCCCGCGCTGCTCGCGGGCGCGGCGATCCTCGGCACGGTGTTGCCGTCCGAGCTGGCGTTCGCGGCCGGCAAGCGGCTGGCGTACCTGCGGTCCGAGCGGTTCGTGGCGGTCGCGGTGGCCACGCTGCCCAAGCTCGAGGTCGCGTTTGCCGCGGCGCGGCTCGCGGCGGTGCCGGCGGAGGATCCCGACGCGGCGAGCGCACCCGACGAGGTCCGCGCGCTGGCGGCCCAGCTGCGCGCGGGGCTGCCGGGCCCGGTGCTCGATCAGCTCGCCGAGGTGTCGGCCGCGCTCGACCGCGCGGGGGCCGGATCGGGGGCCGGACCGGGAGCCGGATCGGGGAATGGACCGGGAGCCGGATCGGGGAATGGACCGGGCGCGGCCACCGTGGCCGCCTGGCGGGCGGCGACCGATCTGACCGCCAACCGCGCCGGGCTGGTGATCGCCAACGACCTCGACGCCGCAGTGCGCGCGATCGCGACCGAGGGCACGACATTTTCGGGGCTGCCGGTCAAGGACCGGATCCGCGACCTGCTCGGGTTTGCGGCCAGCGAGCGCTACTTCGCGGTGCGCCGCCACCTCGGCCAGCACATCCACGACGAGGAAGTCGTCGCTCGCCCCGGCGAGCCGTGACATCCTGAGCGCGCGGTGCCGCCATTCGTTTCACCGGGCTACGCCCGGCTCGCCGAGCGCGAGCCGCGTTTGATCGAGGACCGCCGGTCTCGCCCGGCCGGATCGGGGGCCGGATCGGGGGCCGGATCGGGATCGACGCTCCATCGCGTCGGCCTCGGCTGGCTCGTGGTCGCCGTGGTCGCCGTGGTCGCTGCGTTCACCGGCTGCGGCGCGCCCCGGCCGGGCCCGGCGCTCGCGCCTGACCCGGCGCCGGACCGGTCGCTGATCGCGTCGAGCGCGCGGCTGGCGGCGCCGCGGCCGGTCGATCCCGCGGTGCGCGGCGCGAGCTACCTGACGGCGGTCGCCGCCCAGCTCCAGCCGAAGTGGAGTGTGTTCCTCGAGGACTGCCGGCTGCGGCTGCCGCGCACGCACCCGCTCAACCAGCCGGCGCTGGCCGCGACGTTCGAGCTCGTGATCGGCAGCGCCGGCGAGCTCACCGCGCACCGCGAGGTCGCCTCGAGCGGCAACGGCGACTTCGACACCGCGGTCGCCGACGTGCTCGCCGACGCCTCGCCGCTGCCGGAGCCGCCTGGCGACCTGGCGTCCGACGACGATCTGGTCCACGTGCGCTGGCAGTTCGCGCGCGATGCCCGGCAGGCCGGCGCCGCGACCGCGCGCGTGGTGCAGGTCGAGCTGCCGCTGCTCGAGGTCGTCACCAGCCTGATCGGCCGCGGCGAGCTGATGCGGGCGGCGACCCGGGTGGCCGCGTCCTGGGCAGCGCCGGCGGCCGCCGCGGACCGCGATCCGGCGACCGAGCGCGTGATGATCGCGGCGCTGCGCGAGGCGATCACCAGCCCCAACGGCGTGGCGCGGCGCACCGCCGTCGAGGCGTGCGGCCGGGCGCGGGTCCACGCGCTCGCCGACGACGTGCGCGGCCAGCTCGCGGCGACCACGGATCCCGAGCTCCGGCTCGCGGCGATCACCAGCGCGGGCGCGCTCGGCGATCGCGCGGCGGCCCCGGCGCTGCTCGCCGCGCTGCCCGACGATCTCACCCAGCACCCACGGGTCGCGCTCGCCCGGGTCGCGGCGCTGGTCGCGATCGGCCAGGCGGCGGACGCCGCCGCGGCGCTGCGCGCGGTGCTCGACGCCGGCCCGAACCCCACGGCGCTGGCGGCGCTGCGCCAGCTGCCGCCGCTGGCCACCGCGCCGGTCCCGGCGATCGCGGCCAAGCTCGCGGCGTGGGCGGCGGCGGGCGACGCGGCGACCCGCGGGGCGGTGTGCATGGCGCTGCCGGCGGCCGCGCCGGCCCCAGCGGCCGCGCTGATCGCGCGCGGGCTACGCGATGCCGACGCCCGGGTCCGCGCGGCGTGCGCCGAGGCCGCCGGCCGCACCGACGCGATCCACCCCGATGCCGCGACCGTGAAGCGGCTGCACGAGCTGGCGCACGATCGCGATCTCGCGGTGCGCGCGCGGGCGGTCGCCGCGCTCGGCCGGCTCGATCCCGCGCACCCGATCCGCGCGGCGGACGATCCGGCGCCCGCCGTGCGCGCCGCGTTCGCCACCACCGCGGCCGAGCCCGAGCTGCGCGTGCTCGCCGGCGACCGCGAGCCCGACGTCCGCGCTGCGGCGGTGATCGCGCTGGGCGATCGCGCGCACGACATCGCGGTGCGCGCCGCGGCGGATCCGTCGCCGCAGGTCCGCCAGGCCGCGATCGCCGCCCTGGGCGTCGTCCCGGGTGCACCGGGCACTGCACCGGGCGCCGCACCCGGCGATGCCGAGCTGCTGGCGCGGCTCGCGCGCGATGCCGTGCCGGACGTCGCGCTGGCGGCGCTGGTCCGGCTGGTGGGGCTGCGCGGCCGGGCCGCGATGGCCGGGCCGCTGCTCGATCAGCTGGTCGCGGCGCCCGCCGGTAGCCCCGAGCGGGCACGGATCGCCCTGGCGTGGTTGCTGGCGTCGTGACCGTGCGCCAGGATAGAGGCGTGCGTGGGCTCGTGCTCGGTGCTGTCTCGCTCGCCGCCGCCGCGGCGGGCGCGCTCGGCGTGGGCCACGGGGCCGCGGCCGCGCCGGCGGAGCCGCCGGGGCGGGTCGTGCGAGTCGCCGCGCCGAAGCGGGTCGAGGTGTTCGTGCCGAGCGGTGGGTTCCTGATGGGGGTCGACGACGACGCCACGCTGGCCGCGGTCCAGCAGTGCGAGCTGGCGTACCCGGCGATCACCGGGACCCACCCGGCGACCGGCAAGCCGATCGGGTTCTGCAGCGTCGACTACGAGGCCGAGCTGGTCCACATGCAGCCGCGCAGCGTGTACATCGACGCGTTCGCGATCGATCGCGACGAGGTCAGCGTCACCGACTACCGGCGCTGCGTCGCCGCGGGCGGCTGCGATCTCGACGCGCTGATCTCCGGCGACGAGCGCTACATCCACGACGACTGGCCGCTGGTCAACGTGACCTGGCTCGAGGCCCAGGACTACTGCCGGTGGCGCGGCGGCCGGCTGCCGACCGAGGCCGAGTGGGAGCGCGCGGCGCGCGGCGATGACCCGGAGGCGACGTGGCCGTGGGGCAGTGTCGAGCGGCCCAAGGACTTCAACCACGGCCAGCCCCGCGCCGAGGCGATGCGCGAGCTCGAGCGGCCGCAGCAGATGCTGGTCCCGACGCCGCTGCTCGGCGATCCCGACGACTCCGACGGCACGGTGCTGATCGCGCCGGCCGGCAAGTACGTGTGGGGCGAGGGGCCGTACGGCACGCGCGACCAGGCCGGCAACGTCGCCGAGTGGACCGCGGACGCGTACCTCCACGAGGACAACCAGAAGGGCTACGACAACCTCGCGGCGAATAACCCGATGCGCGATCCCAAGCCGGGCGAGCTCAGCCCGGCGCGCGTGGTCCGCGGCGGATCCTGGCGCCAGCCGGCGTTCGTCGCGCACGCCAACCTGCGCGATCCGTTCAACCGGCTGTACCAGCAGAACCTGCGGTTCTCGCACATCGGGTTCCGCTGCGCGCGCAGCCTGCAGTAGCCGACCGAGCGTAGACCGAGCGTAGATCGAGGGCCGCTCGAGGATCAGCCGCGATCAGGGCGCAGCGGCGGACGCATCCGGCACCGGCACCGAGGCATCCATCGGCGGCCCGATCGTGGCGTCGATGCCGCCGGACGTTCCGGGCTCGGCGCACACCATCTGGGCCTGGTTGCAGACCAGGCCGCTCGCGCAGTCCTTGTCGACCAGGCAGCGATCCCCGACGCCTTCTTTGCAGCCGCCGAGCACGGCGCCAGCGCCGGAGAGCAAGAGGCCGAGGCCAAGGCCGAGCACGGCCACTCGGGCGATCTTCAAGGCGTCACCTCGTCGAGCGGCGGGACATCCAGCCACTCGAGCTCGGTGATCGCGTACTCGCGCTTGCCCTTGGGGCTCTGCACGACGACGGTATCGCCGATCTCCTTGCCGATCATCGCGCGGGCGACCGGCGCGCCGACCGAGATCCGGTGGCGCTTAATGTCAGCTTCATGTTCGCCGACGATGGTGTATTTCTGAATCTCGCCGCTGTCGGTGTCTTCGATGGTCACGGTGGCGCCGAATTTGACCCTCGTACCCGACAATTTGGTTGGATCGATCACCTCGGCGAGCGTCAGTTTTGCCTCGAACTCGCGGATCTTGGCCTCGATCAGGCCTTGTTCTTCTTTGGCGGCGCTGTAATCGGCGTTCTCCGAGAGATCGCCGTGGCCTCGTGCGACCTCGATCGCACGGCTATTTGCGATCCGATCGACGTTCTTCAGCTTGTAGAGCTGCGCCTTCATCGTCGCCTGGCCCGCGGGGGTCATAGGGTACTTTTCGCTCATCGGTATCCTCGAAGCGTCCTCGAACGAGTTCGTATTGGTAGCCCTCCGCTCGCGCGGAGGCAAGGAACCTCAACGCGTTAACCTTACCGCTACGAGCACAGATTGCAGGCCGGGTTCACGGAGGAGTCGCACGGCGCGCCGGCCATCCCTCCGTGGGTGCACTGGGTCTGGCGCAACGGGCACGTCATGTCGCCGCACGATCCGTCGCCGTTGCAGTGGACGTCGCACTTGCAGGATGCCAGGCAGTCGATGTCGCCGCACGCGCCGCCCCCGGTGCAGGTGACGTCGCACGCGCCGACCGCGCCGCAGCCGACGTCACCGCATGCCCCGGCGCCGTTGCACTTGATCGTGCAGTTGAACGGCGCCGGGCACGCGATGTCGCCGCAATGGTCGCTCGAGTCGCAATCGATCTCGCAGCTCGGGTTCGTCGGATCGCTGAGATCGCACGACGTGCAGCCGGCCGGGCACCCGTCGCTGGAGCTGCCGGTGTGCTCGACGCAGTAGCCGTTCACGCAGTGGCGGTCGCTGTCCTTGCAGTCCGACGAGCTGGTGCACGCGAGCTCGCTCGAGCGCCGGGTGACCGAGCAGCTGAGCTGGGCCACCGCGCCCGCGCCCAGGCCCAGACCCAGGATGACCGCGACCACGGCGGCGAGCCGGGCGGTCGGCGCGGGCCGCGCCATCACAGGCCCCCGGCGATCGTGAGGGTCAGCCCGCCACCGTGCGCGACCGGCGCCGGCGCGATCGCGACCGCGTGCGCGTGGTGATCGCGCAGCAGGTAATACGCGGCGAGCCCGCCGGCGGCGAGCCCGGCGATCACGAGCACGTCCCCGCTGATCGCGTAGGTCTGGGCGCGGTTCTCGAGGCTGATCAGGTCGTTGATCTCGTCGCTCGTGCGGTTCGGGTGGTGGTCGATCTGGTCCTGCAGCCCCGAGTAGCTGGTCCACAGCGCGATCCCGACGCCGGCCGCGACCGCGCCGCCGATGGCGATCCCGAGCGCGGTGTTGTGGTCGTTGCGTCCGTGGTCGGCCTCGAGCGCGGTCGCCGGTGAGGCCGACGCCGCGCCGGCGGCCGGTGCCGCGGGCTCGGTGCCGGCGGCGCCGCCGATCGCGGGGGGCCGCGGGCCGGCCGGGTTCGGCGTCGCCCCCGGCGATGCGATCGGCGGTTCGGAGGGCGGCGGCGCGAACAGCGGGCCGAGCTCGCCGTCGAGCCGATCGGCGGTTGCGGCGCCGGCGGAGACCGTCAGCACCTGCTCGCGGGTCGCGGTGCCCCTCGCGGCGCGCCGGACGATCAGCCGGATCTGGCCGGCGTCGCGGGTCGCGGTCGCCCACACCAGCTCATCGACGCCGAGCGTCGCCATCACCTCGTCGCTGCACCCGCTCGCCTCGGGGGCGCAGCCGACGGCAAGCGCGGTGTCCGAGAACGTCGCGTCGCCGGTGGCGATCGTGCCGTCGAGCCGCCGGGCGAGCCGCGCGATCTGCGCGGTCAGCTTGCCGCGGGTCGCGGCGTCGGCGGTGCCCTCGGCCGGCAGCACGAGGACCTTGTGCGGCGCGGTGCCCGCGACCGTCGGTGCCGAGACCGCAACGGCGACGGCGACGGCGAGCCCCCCGCGGGTCACGGCGACTCCAGCCGCGCGCGGATCCCGGCGGCGTCGAATGCGCCGGGCGCGAGCTGCAAGTACTTCTGGAACGCGTTGTGGGCGGCCGATTTGTCGCCGAGCTTCTCGTAGACCAAGCCGACGCCGCGCCACGCCGGGGCGAACTCCGGGTTGGATTGCAGCACGCGCTTGTAGGTCGCGAGCGCGGTCTTGGTATCGCCGCGCACCCACGCCTGCAGGCCGGTCTTGAACACCTCGCTCGGATTGATCTTCTCGACCTTGTCCTTGTCTTTGTCTTTCTCCCGATCTTTTTCTTTATCGCGCTCCGGTGCGGGCGGGCGCGGCGCCTGGGCGACGTGCGGCGGTGCCGCTTGGGCGACGTGCGGCGGTGCCGCCTGGGCGACGTGCGGCGGCGCCGCCTGGACGACGTGCGGCGGCGGTGGGCGGTGGTTGCCGTGCGTCCGTGCGTCCGGATCGCTCGACGCGCTCGGCGGCCGGACCGGCGGTGCGCTGGCCGGGGCCGGCGGGCTCGACGGCGCGGGCGCCGGGGGGGCCGGCGGAAGCAATGGTGGCGTCGCCGGATCGGCGGCCACCGGATCGGCGGCCACCGGATCGGCTGCCACCGGCCTCGCAGTGGTCGCCGGCAGATCCGCCTCGGGGACGTCGGCCGCAGGCGCGGGGGGGCGCGGGGGATCCGCGCTCGCGACCAGGGGCGGCCGCGGATCGGCGACCGGGGGCGGTGCCGCCGGGGCCGGCGAGGGCGGTGCCACCTCGGGGTGCGCTGGCTCGGACGGCGGCTCCGCGCTCGGCGTCCCACTGCCGTCGCTGCCGCGCGCGATCGCCGGGGCCTCGGGGGTCGGCCCGGAGGCCGGCCCGGAGGTCGGCCCGGAGGTCGGCCCGGAGGCGGGCCTGGAGGTCGGATCGAGCGTCGCGGGCTTGCCGCCGTGGCTGCCGACCGCCAGGCTGGTCACGACGAGCGCCGCGAGGATGGCCCCCGCGGCGAGCGGATAGATCAGCCAGCGCTTGCTCGCCGGCGGCTGCAGCTCGCTGTCGCTCGCCTCCGGACCACCAGCGATGGGCAGCGCCGCGGCGTACGTCCGGCTCGGCGCGACGATCGGGTGCGGTCGGCTCGATGGCACCAGGATCGGGCGCACCAGCTCCACGGCCGAGCGCCGCGCGATGGCGCCGGGCGGCGTGCCGGGCTCGGCCAGCGAGTCGAGCCGCCTCACCCCGGAGCTCGACAGCGCGGTCGGTTCCGGCCTCGATTCCGGCCTCGGTTCCGGCCTCGCCGCAGGCGGGCTCGCCGGCTTCGGGGCCGGCTTCGCCGCGGGCGGGATCGCCGGCTTGGGGGCCGAGCTCGGGTCGAGCTTGCTCGCCGGCTTCGCGATCGGCCACGCGGTCAGTCGGCTGATCTGGTTCGGCGCCAGCTTCGGGACCGGCTTGGGATCGGCGAGCGTTTCGAACGCATCGTGATCGGCCGCGGCGTCCGCCGGATCGGCGACCGGCAGCGCCTCGGGGTGGGTGATCGCGCCCGATGGCGGCTGGCCGTTGGGATCGACGACCGTCGAGTCGATCGACGTCGACTCGCCCGAGTCGCTCGACATCGAGTCGCTCGACATCGAGTCGCTCGACGTCGAGTCGGCGCTCGCTGCATGGCTCGGCTTGACCACCGCGTCCGGGACGCTGGGGGTGCGCCGGACCTGCGCGAGCAGCCCGGTCGGCACGATCGCGTTCAGCTCGGCCAGCGTGCGCGGATCGGAATCGACCACCGTGGTATCGATGCCGGTCACCGCGTCGGCCTCGGGCGGCACCACCATCGGCACGATCTCGCCCGAGGGGTTTGCCAGCCGCTCGCCGGCCTCGTCGTGGAACGCGGCCTCGACCACGTCGGGGCTCGCGCGGCCCTTGCTCGAGACTTCCTGCAACAGCTTCTTGCGGGCCGCGATGTGGCTCTCGAACGTGGCCTGCATGTACTTCGCGATCATGTCGTTCTTGGCCGCGTAGCCGTGCTTGCGCAGCACGTCCTCGAGCTCGGTGGCCATCGCCTTGGCCGTCGCGTAGCGCCCGGCGGGCTCGCGGTCGAGCGCGCGCAGCGCGATCGCATCGAAGTCGGCCGGGACGTCGCCGTTGACCCGCGACGGCGCGAGGATCGGGCTCTCGAGCACCTGCTTCATCGTGTCGGTGTCGTTGCCGCCCTTGAACAGCCGGCGCAGGGTCAACGCCTCCCACAGCACGCAGCCGAGCGACCAGATATCGCTGCGCCGATCGCCGGGGCCGCCGCGCAGCTTCTCGGGCGCCATGTAGCTGAACTTGCCCTGGACCCGGGTCCGCGCGGTCGCCGACTGGGTCGCCTTGGCAACGCCGAAATCGACGAGCTTCACCTGGCCGTTGTAGAGCACGACGATGTTGCCGAGCGACACGTCGTGGTGGACCAGCTCGATCGGCTCGCCGCCCATCGACCGCAGCTCGTGCGCGGCGTCGAGCCCCTCGGCGGTATCGGCGATCAGCCGCGCGGTCGACAGCACGTCGAGCCGCCGGCCATCGCGCCCGGCGCGCAGCACGGCGAGCAGCGGCTCGCCCTCGAGGTACTCCATCGCGATGAAGTACCGGCCGTCGACCTCGCCGAGGTCGTAGATATCGACGACGTTGGGGTGCTTGACCAGCGCGGCGACCCGCGCCTCGTCAAGCAACATGTCGACGAACGCCTTCTGCGTTGCGAGATTCTCGTGGACCAGCTTGACCACGACGAGCTTCTCGAACCCGGCCGGGCCGCGCTGCAGCGCGAGCTGAACTTCGGCCATGCCGCCGTGACCGATCTGGGTGATCAGCTCGTAGCGCCCAAGCCTGGGCGATCGAGGTGCCGACTCCCCCAGTGCTGTCACCAGCTTAGTGTATCTCAACCCCGAGGCCATCCGCGCGGTCTGATGAGGGTCTCCGTCGGGCGCGTGATCTGTGTGGCGTGCGGCCCCGCCTGGTATGCCGCCGCTTGCGGCATGGGGCGGTCAGGCAGGTGCAGGCACCGGCCGGCGCCGGGGCGTGCCAGCTTCGGGGGCCACCCCTGCACAGCGTCGAGCGGAGGCCACGCGCGGCCCAAGATCGGGGTGCTGTGATCGTCTGCTAGATTTTCCTGCAACCTGCCGCGCCGGGAGATCACACAGCGTCGGTGAAACCGGGCGTCGTTGTGTATATTGCGGCTGGATGGAGGACGACGGACCGTCGCTGGTCAGACGTCTGCGCGACGGTCTGCGATTGGTGTCGACCGTGGTGCAGGCGTTCGCGGAGCCGACCCCGGAGTACCTCGAGTCGCTCGACGCGATCGCGCACGACGTCGCCGAGGTCATCCCGGACATGTGCGTCGTGCTGCTGCGCTCGGGCGACCAGTTCTCGGTCGTCGCGATCCACGACGGCAGCCCCGACGCGCGGGCGCGGTTCGTCGATCTGCTCAACCAGCCATATCCGGTGCGCGACAGCGTGATCGCCGCCGGCGTGATCGCGAACGGCCCGCTGCTCGAGCCCTGGCTCGACACCTGGCTCGACACCGGCGAGCACCCGGCGTTCCAGCGCGGGTCCCAGGCGGCGTCGGTCGAGCGGCGGATCCTGAGCCACGCCACCGGGATGATCGTCGCGCCGCTCGCCGCGCGCGGCGAGTCGCTCGGCGTGTTGTGGGTGTTGCGCCACGGGGAGGGCAAGCCGCTGCTCGACGAGCTCGACCTCGAGATCATCATCGACCTCGCGAACCACGCCGCGCTCGCGGTGTCGAACGCCCGGCTGTTCAAGCAGCTCGAGCGCGTCGAGCGGCTGCGCGTCGCCGAGGAGCGCGCGGTCCACGCGTCGAGCCTGCTCGACGGCATCGTCGAGAATATCCCCGACATGGTGTTCGTCAAGGACGCCGACCAGCTCGCGTTCGTGCGGCTGAACCGCGCCGGCGAGGACCTGCTCGGGATCTCGCGCGACCAGCTGCTCGGCAAGACCGCCGGCGAGCTGTTCGCGCCCCACGAGGCCGAGTTCTTCTCGGCCAAGGACGCCGAGGCGCTGGCGACCGGGCTGGTCGAGATTCCCGAGGAGTCGATCCAGACCCGCCACGGCATCCGGTGGCTGCACACCAAGAAGGTCCCGCTGCTCGACAGCGCCGGCACGCCGCGCTACCTGCTCGGGATCTCGCACGACATCACGGAGCGCAAGCAGGCGATCGCCGAGCTGTCGGCGGCCAAGCTCGCCGCCGAGGACGCCAACCGCGAGCTCGAGTCGTTCAGCTACTCGGTCGCCCACGACCTGCGCACGCCGCTGCGCGCGATCGACGGGTTCAGCCAGGCGCTGGTCGAGGACTACGGCGACAAGCTCGACGTCGAGGGCCGGCGCTACCTGACCCGGGTCCGCGAGGCGGCGCAGCGCATGGCCGAGCTGATCGACGACCTCCTGACCCTGTCGCGGGTGACGCGCAGCGAACTGCGGCGCGACCGGGTCGACCTCAGTGCGCTCGCCCACACGTTGCTCTCGGCGTTCCAGCGCGTCGATCCGGATCGCCAGGTCGAGCTGTCGATCTCGCCCGGCATCGTCGCCGACGCCGACCCCCAGCTGGTCGCGATCGCGCTCGACAACCTGCTCGGCAACGCGTGGAAGTTCACGTCCAAGCGGCCGGCCGCCCGGATCGAGGTCGGGGTGACCCAGGCCCACGGGGTGCCGGCGTACTTCGTGCGCGATAATGGGGCTGGGTTCGACATGACCTACCGTGACAAGCTATTCGGTGTGTTCCAGCGCCTGCACCCGGAGTCGGAGTTTCCTGGAACCGGGATCGGGCTCGCCACGGTCGCGCGGATCGCGCAGCGCCACCGCGGGCGGGCCTGGGCGGTCGGCGTTCCCGGGGAAGGTGCCACGTTCTTCTTCACGTTGACGGAGCCCCATGCAGCATGAACACGTGATCGTTCTGGTGGAAGACAACGCGAACGACGAGGAGCTGATGCTCCGCGCGTTCCGCAAGAGCAACATCGAGAACCGTGTCGTGATCCTGCGCGATGGCGCCGAGGCGCTCGACTACTTCTTCGCGCGCGGCGACCACGCCGGGCGGTCGGCGCTGGAGATCGCGCAGGTCGTGCTGCTCGATCTCAAGCTGCCCAAGGTCGGCGGGATCGAGGTGCTGCGCGCGCTGCGCGAGGACGACCGGACCCGGCTGTTGCCGATCGTCATCCTGACCTCGTCGGCCGAGGACCAGGATCTCGTGCGGTGCTACAGCCTGGGCGCCAACAGCTACGTCCGCAAACCGGTCGACTTTACCCAGTTCGTCGATGCCGTGCGCCAGCTCGGCCGGTACTGGTTGATGGTCAACCAGGCCGCGCCCAGCTCGATGATGTAAACGATTGCACGGCGGCGGGCGGGCAGGCCCGCGCGGCGCCCGGTCACGCCCAGGTCACGGTCGGGCGTAGGCCTGGAGCGAGGTCACGCGGAGGTCGTCGCGCTTGGCGACCGCGATCGCCTCGAGCGCGGCGCGCGCCCCGCGCAGCGTGGTCTGGTACGCGATGTTGTTCATCAGCGCGGCCCGGCGCAGCGACACCGAGTCCTGGATCGCCTCGCCGCCCTCGGTGGTGTTGATCACCAGCGCGATCTCGCCGTTGTTCATCGCGTCGACGCAGTCGGGCCGGCCCTCGAGCACCTTGTTGATGCCGCGGACGGCGAGCCCGGCGGCGCGCAGCACGCCGGCGGTGCCGTGGGTCGCGACCAGCGTGAACCCGAGCTGGACCAGGCCGCGCGCGATCTCGACCACGCCCGGCTTGTCGGCGTCGCGCACCGAGAGGAACGCGGCGCCCTCGGTCGGGACCCGGCCGCCGGCGGCGATCCAGCTCTTCATGAACGCGCGCGCGAAGTCGGTGTCGATCCCCATGACCTCGCCGGTCGACCGCATCTCGGGCCCCAGGATCGTGTCGACGCCCTCGAACTTGACGAACGGGAACACGACCTCCTTGACCGAGACGTGGCGCGGCACGACCTCGCCCGACGGGAACGCCCCGAGCTCGGCCAGCGTCTTGCCGGTCATGACCTTCGCCGCGATCTTGGCCAGCGGCACGCCGATCGCCTTGCTGACGAACGGCACGGTGCGCGACGCCCGCGGGTTGACCTCGAGCACGAACACGTCGCCGCGGTGGATCGCGAACTGGGTGTTCATCAGGCCGACCACGCCGAGCTCGGTCGCGAGCGCGCAGGCCTGGCGCTTGACCTCGGCGATGATCTCGGCGGGCAGCGAGTACGGCGGCAGCGCGCACGCCGAGTCGCCGCTGTGGATGCCGGCCTCCTCGATGTGCTCCATCACGCCGGCGACGATCACCGCGCCGGTGCGATCGGCGACGACGTCGACGTCGAGCTCGACCGCATCGGACAGGAACTCGTCGACCAGCAGCGGGAACCCGACGGTCGACGACTCGTCGCGGCCGCCGCCGGTGCCGATCACGCGCGCGAAGTAGTCCTCGAGCCCGCGCGCGTCGTAGACCCGCTCCATCGCCCGGCCGCCGAGCACGTAGCTCGGCCGGACCATCACCGGGAACCCGATCTCGGCCGCGCACCGCCGGGCCTCCTCGAGGCTGCGCGCGATGCCCCAGCGCGGGGCGCGCAGCGCGAGCTTGGCCATCACCTCGCCGAACCGCTCGCGGTCCTCGGCGCGGTCGATCGCGTCGGCGGTGGTGCCCAGGATCGGCACGCCGGCAGCCTCGAGTGCGACCGCGAGCTTGAGCGGGGTCTGGCCACCGAACTGGACGATCACGCCCCACGGCCGCTCGACGTCGCAGATCGCGAGGACATCTTCGAGCGTCAGCGGCTCGAAGTACAGCCGGTCCGAGGTGTCGTAGTCGGTCGACACCGTCTCCGGGTTGCAATTGACCATGATCGACTCGATGCCTTCTTCGCGCAGCGCCATCGCGGCGTGCACGCAGCAGTAGTCGAACTCGATGCCCTGGCCGATCCGGTTGGGCCCGCCGCCGAGGATCATGACCTTGCGGCGCGTCGACGGCACCGCCTCGGTCTCGTCGTCGTACGACGAGTAGAAGTACTGGGTGAACGACTCGAGCTCGGCGCCGCAGGTGTCGACCCGCTTGTAGACCGGCCGGACCCCGGCGGCGTGGCGCGCCGCGCGGACCTGGCCTTCCGTCGCGCCGGTCAGCGCCGCGATCCGCCGGTCCGAGATCCCGAGCCGCTTGGCCCGGCGCAGCTCGTCGCCGGTCTCGGGTGTCGCCGCGCCGCGCGCGATCGCGGCCAGCCCCGCGTGGCCGGCGAGCCCCAGCTCGGCGGTCGCGATCGCGTGGACATGGTGCAGGAACCACGGATCGATCCGGGTCAGCTCGTGGGCGCGCTCGACGCTTAGCCCGAGCTGGAACCCGCGGCCGACCTGGAACAGCCGGTCGGGCGACGCGATCGCGATCGCGCGCTCGATCGCGGCGAGGTCGTCGCCCAGCGCGGCCATCGGCAGATCGAACCCGGCGCGCCCGGTCTCGAGCGACCGGATCGCCTTGCCGAGCGCCTCGCGGAACGTCCGGCCGATCGCCATCGCCTCGCCGACCGACTTCATCTGCGGCCCGAGCACCGGCGTCGCCGACGGGAACTTCTCGAACGCGAACCGCGGCCACTTGACGACCACGTAGTCGATCGTCGGCTCGAACGACGCCGGCGTCACCCGCGTGATGTCGTTATCCAGCTCGTCGAGCGTGTAGCCGATCGCCAGCTTGGCGGCGATCTTGGCGATCGGGAACCCGGTCGCCTTGGACGCCAGCGCGCTCGACCGCGACACCCGCGGGTTCATCTCGATCACCAGCATCCGCCCGGTCCGCGGATCGACCGCGAACTGGACGTTCGACCCACCGGTGGTCACCCCGATCTCGCGCAGCACCGCGATCGCGGCGTCGCGCATCCGCTGGTACTCCTTGTCGGTCAAGGTCATCGCCGGCGCCACGGTGATCGAGTCGCCGGTGTGGACCCCCATCGGATCGAGGTTCTCGATCGAGCACACGATCACCGCGTTGTCCTTGGCGTCGCGCACGACCTCGAGCTCGAACTCCTTCCAGCCCAGCACGCTCTCCTCGATCAGGATCGAGTGGACCGGCGATTGATCGAGCCCGAACTGGACCATGCGGTCGAGCTCGCCGCGGTTGTACGCGATCCCGCCGCCCGAGCCGCCCATCGTGAACGACGGCCGCAGGATCGCGGGGAACCCGATCTCGTCGACGCACGCGCGGGCTTCGTCGACGCTGTGGACCGTGCGCGACCGCGGGCACGCCAGCCCGATCCGCGCCATCGCCTGCTTGAACAGCTCGCGATCCTCGGCCATCTCGATCGTCGCGATCGACGCGCCCAGCAGCTCGACCCGGTGCCTGGCGAGCAGCCCCGCCTTGCTCGCCGCCATCGCCAGGTTGAGCCCGGTCTGGCCGCCCAGCGTCGGCAGGATCGCGCTGACCCGCTCGTGCGCCAGCACCTTGTCGAGCACCTCGACGGTGAGCGGCTCGACGTAGGTCGCGTCCGCCAGCTCCGGGTCGGTCATGATCGTCGCCGGGTTGGAGTTGATCAACACCACCCGCAGGCCCTCTTCGCGCAGCGCCTTGCACGCCTGGGTCCCCGAGTAGTCGAACTCGCACGCCTGGCCGATCACGATCGGCCCCGACCCGATGATCAATACCGACTCGAGATCCTGGCGCCTCGGCATCGGCGCCACGTGTAGCACATTTGGGCGCCCGGATTTTCGCCGTGTCGGCGAATCAGCGCTTCTTGATCACACCGGCGTCGACCTTGAAGTCGTCGGCGAGCGGGCCGGTCAGCACCGCGGCCACCGCGGCCGCGCGATCCCCGAGCGGCACGCGATGGTTCTCGAGGACCTCGACGATCGCGCGCCTGATTCGCCCCGACTCCTCCTCGGGCCGGACCAGCGCGTCGATCAACGGCGGCGCGATCTTCGCCGGCTCGCGGGTCGCCATGCCGTCGATCGCGGCGAACCGGACGTTCTCGTCGAAGTCGGTGACGTACGGCGTGAACCGGGTGACGACCTCGTCATCGGTGGCCGGCTTCCACTCGCCGAACCAGCGCAGCAGATCGATCCGGCGCTCCGGCATCCGCACGTAGCCCGGGGTCTCGCTGGCGAACAGCTGATCTGCGACCTCGATCACCTTGTCGCGGCTCGCGATCCGCTCGAGCACGCGCAGCGGGAACGCCAGCTCCTCGGCGGACTTCATGTAGCGCACGACCGCGGACAGCGCGTCGTCGCCCTTGGCGACCAGGGTATCGGCCACCCAGTGCTTCTCCTGCTCGTCCTCGACGCCCTTCATCGACGTGATCGAGAACCGCTTGCACAGGCCGACCAGCGCGTCCTCGCTGCCATCCTCCCGGAGCTTCTCGAGCGCGGCCCAGCGATCCGGTTGCTGCGCGAGCTTGTTGATGGCCTTCTCGATCGTCTTCTGGAGCGCTTTTTCTTTGGAAAATAGGCCGAACACCATGCCGATACCTGGGGGCGAGAGGGAGCGAAGCGCGAGGGACGCGAACGCCGGGGCGCCGGACGCTAGCGTGTTTTCGCCTACGTAACCACTCGATCAGCGGTTGGGTAGGAGTGAAACTCGCCCGAAATGATCTGGTCCGGGCCGACCCGCGTACAATATCCGCCGATGAAGCTCCGGACTCCCCCGGTCGGGATGTTGGTGATCGCTGTCGCGTGGGCCTGCTCGGCCCCGGCCAGGCCCGCCGAGCGACCGGCCGACCACAAGGACAGCAAGGACTGCTTCTACGGCTGCAAGCCCGACGCTCCCGCCACGCCCGCCGGTGGTGGGACCGCCGCGGGCCCACCGGCCGCCAAGCACGGCCCGGTCGCCGAGCGCGCCCAGCTGCTGCGCGAGGCCGCCGATCAGCTCGACCGCGCGCAGGCCGCGCTCGACAACGGTAACAAGAACCTCGCCGAGCAGCTGTTCTCGACCGCCGAGCTCTTGGTCGGCCCCGACGTCGTGGCGTCGCTCGCCCGGCAGTTCCGCGACGGTGCGCCGCCGCGCGTGACGACGCCCACGCAGAAGATCGACCCCGCGGCGCCGCCGCAGCCCAAGGTGCTCGGCAGCTCCGAGGCCGAGGACGAGAAGGACCACGTGCCGCCGCCCAAGATCGAGGCGAGCCTGACCGGGACGATGCAGATCGACGGCCGGGCGGCCAGCGGCGCGTTCGGCCTGGTCACGCTCGAGCCGGTCGACGGCAAGTGGCGGCCGCGCACGCCCAAGCACGTGGCGATCGAGCAGCGCAACCGCGAGTTCCTGCCGCACCTGACCGCGATCTCGGTCGGCTCGACGGTGTCGTTCCCGAACTACGACACCGTGTTCCACAACGTGTTCTCGACCTCGCCGCAGGGCGCGTTCGACCTCGGGCTGTACAAGGTCGGCGAGCAGCGCGATTACACGTTCCAGAAGGAAGGCATCGTCCGGCTCGGCTGCAACCTGCACGCGAACATGAGCGCGTACATCGCGGTCATCGCGGCGCCGGCCTACGTCGTCACCGACGACGCCGGCCACTTCGCGTTCAAGCACCTGCCGCCCGGCAAGTACAAGCTCAAGGCGTGGAGCGAGCGCAGCAAGGCGCCGATCAGCCAGGAGCTCACGATCAAGGCCGGCAAGAACGAGGTCACGGTCGGGGTCACCGGCGATGCGGCGGCCGGACCGCAGCCCGACAAGTTCGGGGGCAAGCGTGGGTAGAGCGCTCGCGATCATCGGGGTGATCGCCGTCCTGGGGGGGGGCGCCGCGATCGGCTACGCGGTGACCCGCAAGGCGACCACCGGCATGTCGCCGGCGCAGACCGCGGCGATGACCCGCGCGGTCGACCAGCTCGAGAGCGACATCCAGACCGCGCGCACGGCGGTCCAGGTGCGCGCCAACACGCTGTCCAGCGTGCCCACGGTGCAGCTCGCGACCGCGACCGATCCGGACTCGGTCGAGGGCGACATCGTGCACGGCGACATCCCGCTGCGGCCCAAGGACGGTGAGATCCTCGAGCTCGGCCGGATCTACAAGGTCGACGTCGCGGCATCGCAGGATCGCCCCGCGGTCAAGGCCGGCACGGTCGAGACCATGACGCTCCAGCCGCCGGGCGCGATGCACAAGGCGCACGACGGCAAGATCGGCAGCTACGCCGAGCTGGTCGGCGACCAGATCGTCATCACCGAGGTCGTCAAGGTCGATCCGGGGCCGGGCCAGACCGCCAACACGTCCACGGGCTTCCTCGGCGTGACCCGGCCGCTGCCGCTCGCGCCGGCGATCAAGTCGCTGGTCGACGCCGGGATCTCCGGCAAGTTCGTCGTCGACGGCAAGGAGACCCCGATCGGCGCGATGCCCGAGGGCGCGGTCACCCGCGAGCAGCTGCTGCGCTCGCAGAGCGGCGCCAAGATCGTCGCGGCCGAGCCGCCGCCGCGTGCGGTGCTGCCGCTGCCGGTCCTGATCGCCGGCATCGGCGGCGCGGTGATCGGCCTGCTGCTGCTCGTGATCGGCATGATGGGCAAGCGCGATGACGGCGACGCCGCGGCCGCGGCGCGCAGCCGGGCGTTCAACGCCCAGCCGACCCGGTCGCCGACGATGGCGCAGGGGGCCGGCATCGGCAGCGCCGAGACCCAGCTCTCGCACCCCAGCGTCGCCGCCGGCACGCCGTCATCGCTCGACCCGCTGAGCGGGCCGCAGATCGTGCCGCAGAACCTCGGGCCCGGCGCGATGATCGGCCGCTGGGAGGTCGTGCGCCGGCTCGGCTCCGGCGGCATGGCCGACGTCTACCTCGCGCAGGCGCGCGGCGACGGCGGGTTCGAGAAGCTGGTCGCGATCAAGGTCATGCACAGCCACCTCGCGCGGACCCAGCGCGCGGTCGACCACTTCCTCGACGAGGCGCGGCTCGCCGCGCGGATCCAGCACCCCAACGTCGTCGCGATCCAGGACCTCGGCAAGATCGGCAACGACTACGTCATCGTCATGGAGTACGTCGAGGGCGTCGATCTCGAGCGCCTGCTGATGTCGGCGCGCCAGGGCGAGCGCCCGGTGCCGCTCGAGATCGGCCTGGGCATCCTGTGCCGGATCTGCGACGGGCTCGACGCCGCGCACAACGCCACCGCGCCCGACGGCTCGCCGCTCGGCATCGTCCACCGCGACGTCAAGAGCGCCAACGTCCTCGTGTCGCGCCAGGGCAGCGTCAAGGTCGTCGACTTCGGCATCGCCAAGGCGGCGACCCAGGTCCACCACACCGTCGCCGGCGAGACCAAGGGCACGCCGTCGATGATGGCGCCCGAGCAGCGGGTCGGCGAGCAGGTCGACGTCCGCGCCGACGTCTACTCGGTCGCCGCGGTCGGCTACGAGCTGGTCACCGGCCACGGCGTCAACCTCGACCTCGCGGCGCTCGCCCACCTCGGCGTCGACAACTGGCCGCACCTGCCGCTGCCCTCGAGCCTGCGCGCCAGCCTGCCGCACGAGCTCGACGAGATCCTGCTCCAGGCGATGGCGTTCGAGCGCGATCGCCGGCCCGCCAACTGCGCGACCTTCGAGGCCTCGGTCCAGGCCGTCATGAAGGCGAACAACCTGATCGCGTCCGACAAGGACATCGCCCGCTGGATCGACAGCGAGCTGCGCCACCTGTCGCCCGCCTTCGGCGGCCTGCCGTCGAGCATGATCAAGTCGCCCGCGGTGTAGCCGTCATGATCCGCACGTTCCGGCTCCGCGACTTCAAAGGCCACCGTGACACCCAGCTCGCGCTGGGCCGGTTCACGATGCTGGTCGGGGACAACGCGAGCGGCAAGACCAGCGTGCTGGACGCGCTCGCGCTGCAGGCCGGCCTGGCGCCGAATCCGGTTTCCTATCTCCGGCAACCATATGCGCCGGAAGATCTTCTGCGTCGCGGAAGCAACGGATCGATAGTCCTCTCGTCGGAAGGTGTTCGCTCTGAACTTTCATGGACTACGGCTCTCACGCTCAAAGTGCTCCCCAAACGAGCTCCTGCTGACGATGCACGTTGGGAGGTTGATCTTCAGGGAAGTCTCGGTGGAATCCGGTTTGCTGCGACCTCGAGCGGCACTGGCGGGGGAGGGACCACGCCAGGGGAGGGCTGGGACAAGGCTGCCGAGGCATTCGGAACGTCGGGCGCGTATCATCTACAGGCTGAGCGCATCGCAGCTGCGGCTGCCAGTGATGTTCCCAATCCTCCCATTGGTGTCGATGGATCCAATGTAGCTGTCGCGCTCGCGGCGATGAAGCTCGGAGATGACGAGGCTTTTCAGCGTGTGGAAGACGCCATGCGTCAGCTGATTCCGTCGATTGAACGCGTGCGCATTCGCCCCGCGACCGTTCACCCAAGCTGGGCCCAACATGGAGTCATTGGTAGTAAGTTGTATTTTGATTTCCGGGGTGCGCCTGGCGTTCCGGCAGATGGCGCCAGCCACGGGACACTTATCGTCCTCGCATTGCTCGCGATTCTACATGGATCAAATCGCCCCGACCTGATCTTGCTCGATGACTTCGATCATGCCCTACATCCACGAGCGCAGATGGCATTGGTTCGTATGTTGCAGAATCTCCTCAAGTTGGATGAGCTCAAGGGGGTGCAGATAGTGGCAACCACTCACTCTCCATACATGCTGGATGAGGTCGAGACATCTGCAGTGTATGGATTTGCACTGAGGGATGATGGAACGGTCGCGTCAAAGCGCCTCTCCGAGCATCCCGAGGCCGAGAAGACGCGAGGGACGCTGTCGGCGGGACAGCTGTGGAGCCTTGATCCCGAGCGCGACTGGGTGCTGCGGGGGTAGAGCGCGATGCGGCTGGTGGCATTCTGCGAAGCAGCAGCAGACTTCCGGATCGCGTCCGAGTTGCTGGATCGGATCCTGCGCGAGGCAGGGCCGGATTGGGTCTCGGATGTCCTCGAGGCGAACCCGGAGGGCGTCCGGACCTGGCGAGGCGACGGCGAGGGCCAGGCGTTCTTCGATCTGCATGACCTGACCACGCACGTCAAACAGCTCGGCATCCGGGTGCCGCACGGTCACTTCGATGGCCGGCCGGGCATCACGGATGCGGTGATGGGACGCACGGCCTTTGCGATCGTGCGAGCGCTTGCCAGGCACGGCGAGCCGGTCGACGCAGTCGTGATGATTCGCGATATGGACGATCAGCCGGAGCGGGCGAAGGGGTTACACCAGGCGCGCATCGAGGCGCAGAGCCTGGCGGTGTTCCGGATCGTGCTCGGCTGCGCGCATCCGATGCGCGAGGCGTGGGTGTTGTGCGGCTTCGAGCCTGACGACGATGACGAGCATGCGAGACTGCACGCGCTGCGCCAGGAGCTCGGGTTCGCGCCGAACGAACAGGCCCATCAGCTCGATGCCACCAATGACCAGGCCAAGCGCAGCGCCAAGCGGATACTCGGCGTCTTGACCAACGGCGATCGCGAGCGCGAGCAGCGCTGCTGGCAGGCGACGTCGCTCCACACCTTGCGCGACCGCGGTGAGCAGACCGGCCTTCGCGCCTATCTCATCGAGCTCAAAGACCATGTGGTGTCGCTCGTGGCACGAAAGCGGAGGGCGTGATGGCAAACGTCGGGCGTGGTCATGTCGTGCTGGTGAATGTGGACGCAGCAGGCGCGGGCGAGGTTGACTTGCCCGCCGGAACCGGCGCTGGCGTGATCGCGGCAGGCGCTGTCACACGCGCGCGGGTGTCACACGCCGAAGTCGTTGAGCTGACTCGCGCCGCGCCGGCACGAGGCCTGCGGTCGCGGTCAGGTCGGAATCGCCCTGGTTTGCCAGGCTTTCGGGCGCGCCAGCGGTACGGTGCGATCATCATCGAGGCGCCTGTTGCGTCTGATGAATCGCACGATGCGTCGATCCACGACGCTCGCCGCTACCCACCAGGAGTCTTTGCATGCCGCGCCTTCTTGCTGTGCTCTCGGCGGTCGCCCTCGCCACCATCGGTTGCAAGTCGAAGCACGATGCGGAGGCGATCGAGCAGCCCGAGCCGGTGGCCAAGGTGGGCTCGGCGGCAGGCTCGGTGGCTGCTGCGGCGGGTTCGGGGGTGGCTGCTGCAGGCTCGGGAGCTGCGACGACCGGCTCAGGAGCCGCGACGACCGGCCCGGGGGCCGCGGCAGGCTCGAGCGCTGGTACGGCGCCGGCCGGTGCGGGGGCGGCGGCGTCCGGGTCCAGCCTCGCAGTGGTCCAGCAGTGGGGCGCGGCGAACCTGCACCTCGCGGCGGCCGATGTCCGGGCCACGCCGTCGGACGTCAGCGTGCCGGGCATCGAGCTATATCTACTGAGCGACGCGAGGCCGCAGGCCGACGAGGAATCCGAGACCCGGCTCGTGGGCGTGGTCGGCGGCGCGACCGGCAAGATCGTCGAGGGCAGCGAGCTGTTGCTCGCGGTGATCGCGAACAAGCCGGCGTCCAAGGTGCTCGCGCGCGTGGCGATCGAGGCCGCGCAGCGCAACGGCGACGTGCTCGACACCGCCGCGACCCCCGAGCAGCGCAAGGCCAAGGTCATCGCGCCGGCGACCGCGGGCCACACGTTCTCGTTCTGGGTCTGGACCCACGAGGTGCCGCGCTCGCTCGAGCACGGTGCGCTCGATCTGACCACCGGCACGTTCGCGCTGACGCCGCTGCCGATGGCGCAGGCCGAGGCCATCGCTCGCGCGACCGCCACGCTGAACGGGGTCAGCGTCGGCCGCCACGAGGCCGCGATCAAGACGCTGGCGGACGCGTGCAGCGATCCGAAGGCGCGTGATGCGCTGCTACGCGCGCTGGAGAACCACCCGCGCGTGAAGTCGCGGGTCGCGGTCGCCGAGCAGATCCACCACTGCGGCGCGCCGGTGGTCGATCCGCTGATCACCGCGATGGAGCAAGACAAAGCGTCGGTGGTTCGCCAGGCGGCGGCGGTCGCGCTCGGCCGGATCGGCGACGGTCGGGCGCGCGCGGCGCTGGCCAAGGCCGGCCGCGGCGAGGACGCGAACCTTGCCTGGGCCGCCAAGACCGCTCTCGGAAAGCTCAAATAACGCGACGCGGCTACTCGAGGAAGCCGGACTCGGCGAGCTTGCCGCCCTCGCGGAACTCGGCGCGGACCGCGCGCTCGAGGTGATCCTGGGACAGCGGCAGTTGCTCCTCGGCCGCGAGGAACGCGGCGCGCAGCGCGGCGTTGCGGATGTAGCCGCCCGACATCTTGTAGCGCCGGGCGAGGTCGGCGAGGTCGAGCTTGCCGGCGAGCGGCAGCCGCTCGGGCAGGTGGACCCGCCACAGCCGCTCGCGCGCCTCGTCGTCGGGGAACGGGAACGTCAGCCGGCACGACAGCCGGCGCTTGAAGGCGGCGTCGATCGCGGTGCCGAAGTTGGTGGTGAGCACCGCGACACCTTCGAATGTATCGAGCCGCTGCAAGAGGTAGTTGGTCTCGAGGTTGGCGTAGCGATCGACCGAGGTCCGGACCTCGGTGCGCTTGCCGAACAGCGAGTCGGCCTCGTCGAACAGGATCAGCGCCTGGCCCTCCTCGGCGGAGTCGAACACCTTGGCGAGGTTCTGTTCGGTCTCGCCGATCCACTTGGACATCACGCGCGACAGATCGATGCGATACAGATCGAGGCCGAGCTCGTTGGCGATCGCACTGGCGACCAGGGTCTTGCCGGTGCCGGGGCCGCCCTGGAACAGCGCGGTCAGCCCGCGCGACGTCGACATCACCTCGTCGAAGCCCCAGGTGTCGTAGACCGTGCGGCGGTGGCGGATCCGGGCGACCAGCTCGACGATGCTGTCGTGGATGTCGGCCGGCAGCACGATCTGCGACCAGCTGGCGAGCCGGGTGACCCGGGTCGCCACCGAGCCGAGCTTGCTCTCGAGGTACTGGCGCAGCGCGGTCTCGATCGCGGCGCCGGCGTCGGGCGGGGCGCCGCGCGCGACCGAGGTCACGACATTGCGGATCGTGCCGGGCCCGACGGTGAACCGCGCGGCGAGCTCGTCGAGCTCGTGGACCTCGAGGCCGGCGCCGGTGAGGATCTCGCTCCACTGCGCGGCGCGCTCGGCGATCGTCGAGGTCGGCAGCTCGATCAGGATGTGGCCGGGCTCGAGCGGCGGCTGGACGTGGCGCGGCAGCCGCACCGCGAGCGGCCCGTGGTGATCGCGCAGCAGCTCGCGCACCGTGCCGCGGGCGGCGGTGTCGTCGGACGGGATGGTATCGAGGCCATCGACGCACGGCAGCCAGCCGCGCAGGTGGGCGTGCTGGAGCAGGCCGGCGAGCGCCTGGACGCGCTTCTCGCGGACCAGCATCGCGGCGTCGATCGTCGCGAGCGTGCGGCCCGATAGCTCGGCGAGCGCGGCGAGCAAGGTGCGGCGGCCGCTGCCGCTGCGGCCGGTGACCACGATGCGGGCGAGGCCGGGCGGCGCGGCAGCGAGATCGACCAGCGCGCGATCGATGACCTTGGGCGGGATCATCAGCTGATCGAGCGCCACGCTGGCGGGGACCGGCGCGACCCCGTGCTCGACGTCGTCGTCGACGGCCGAGCCCGACAGCAGCTTGACGACGATCGGATCGGGCGACAGCGCCTGGAACGGCCGGCCGCGGTCGTTGGCCTGGATCAGGCCGTAGCGGATCAGCGGGCTGTCCGGATCGAGCTGGCGCGCGAGCTCGCGGCGGGTCGTCGCATGGCCGAGCAGCTGCCACAGCAGGTGCTCGTCGCAGGTGGCGCGGCCCGAGTCGTTGGACAGGATGCCGTACAGCCGGGCGAGCTCGCCCCACAGCGCCGGCGCGGCGACGAACAGCAGCACCAGCTCGCCGAGCTTGCTGACGCGGTGCTCGGCGCAGATCAGATCGAACGGCGACAGCCGGCCGGCGAGCGCGGACCTGGTGGCGTACAGCGCGGCGCCGGCCTCGTCGAGCGCCTCGCCGGCCTCGACGACGCGCGCCGGGGCCAGGCCGGTGCGGCGGCCGACGATGCCGAGGACCTCGGCCTCGAACGGCGGGCGATCGTGGGTCGAGAACGCGAGCCGGCCGCTGTCCCAGTCCTGGGAGATCGCGCGCAGCGCGGTGGCGCTGGTGTAGTTGCGGAACTGGTCGAGCAGCCCCTGGTACTCGGCGGGCGAGCACCGGGTCGGCGGCGTGCGCGGCGCGAGCGCGAGCATCGCCAGGTGCAGCGGCGGGCGGACCACCGGGGGCGGAGCGGGCGCGTCGGTCAGCTCGCGGCCGCGCGGCTTCGGCTCGCCGGGGACCTCGGCGGCAGGCTCGGCCGCGCGCTCGGTGGGCTCGGTGCCGAGCCGGCGCAGGCGGGAGCCGGTCGGGGCGCGCGCGATGCCGCGGAGCTGCAGCGACGCGAGGCCCGGGCTGAGCGAGCCGGTCGGGGCGCCGGTCGCGGGGCCGGTGCTGGTTCCGGGACCGGCGCCGGCGCCGGCAGATGACGCGTGCGCGGCGGGGCCGGCGAGGCTCGCGATCACGGATGCCGCGGCCTGGGTCGCCGGCGGGCTGGTGCGGGCGGCGTTGCCGTTACCGTTGCCGCCGTGGCTGGCCGGTGCGGCGCGCGCCGCCGGCGCGAGCGACATGCGTACGGGGCTCGATCCTGCCGGGCCGGCCGGGCGGACGATCGACGGGCCGGTCGCTGATGCCGGGGATGCCGGGGATGCCGGGGATGCCGGGGATGCCGCCGGCGCCGCCGGGACCGATGATCCCGCGACCGCGCCGGGCTCCGGGCTGGCCGGCGTCGCGTCGTACAGCGTGCTGCGGCGAGCCGCCGCGGCGTCCGGCGAGGCCGCGGCGACGATCGGTGCGGGCACCGGGCGGCGAGGCTCGGCCGCCGCCACGGGCATCGATGGCAATGACCCCTGCATCCCGGCGCGCTCGTCGAGCACGAACACGCCGAGCGGCTGGCCGGCGCGCGCGGCGATCACCCCGACCGTCGGCCCGACAAACAGCGCGACCGCATCGGCGCGCGGGAAGTCCGGCAGCTCGATCGCGCGCAGCGCCGGGCGGCCCTCGAGATCGACGAGGTAGATGCTGCCGGTGTCGCGGCCCAGGCACACCAGCAGATCGCGCTGCGGGTGCGCGCTGACGTGTGCGATCGGCTCGGGCAGCTCGTGGACCTTGGGCTGCGCATGGTTGACCTGCGCGATCACGTCGATCTGCGCCGGATCCTGCGTCGTCGTCACCCACACCACGCGCTCGGTGCCGCCGACCTGCGCGATCGCCGCCTGGCGCGGCAGCCGCAACCGCTTGCGCGGCACGCGCTGGTGCGGATCCCACTCCTCGATCGCGCCGGAGATCGCGACGACGAACTGGCGGCCCGCCACGCCGGCGGCGCTGGGCACCGACCGGCTCGGGAACTGGTACGGCGTGAGGTGGGCGTCGCCTGCGGTGAGCACCGCGGTGCTGCTGCCGCCGATCACCAGCGCGTGGTTGCCGGCGGTCGCGCCGATCTTTCGAATGCCCTCGATCTGGATCTCGGCGCGAGCGCGCGGCCCATCGAGGTCGATCAGGTGCACCGTGCTGTGCGTGGTGCGGCGCGACAGGATCAGCAGGCGCGGCGGCGACCCGATCCACGCCACGTCGGTGTGCTCGGGCAGGGTGGCGACCCCGATCTCGGCGACCTGGGTCGCGCGCCCGAGCTCGATGACAACGATCCGGCCGGGCTCGACGATCGCGGCGTGCGTGCCGTCGGGCGAGGCCACGATCGTGCACTGCTCGGCCGCGATGTAGCCAGCCTCGCCAGACCCCTCAGGTCCCTCGGAGATGATCCGCCTCACCCGACAACCGTAGCGTGCCCGGTCCCCGAAGTCTGCTACCCGGGGCGGCGACAGGCGCCGAGCGGGTCTCCTGGCGGCCGGTCTCCTGGCGGCTCCAATCGCCCTGACATCGTTGATCAAACGCCGCCGGCCGGCGTAAGCACGGCCATGGGCTCACGCTCGCCGTCGCGATGAATCGTCGTCGACTGGTTAGAACGTCACGGCGATGCCGGCCGTGCTCGGGGAGATGACCGGCACGAGCCTGGGCGGCACGACCGCTCGGGCCGCCTTCGTTGCGCCGGGCTGCGGCGCTGCTTCCTCGTGGTCTCCGACGGCGAAGAACAGAACCGCGGCGCCGGCAGCCGTGGCCCCGGCGAGCCCGAACGCCGCCCACGACAGGTGCTGGTAGCGGTGGCCTTCGTCGATCAGGTCGTTGTAGCGCTTGCGGGTGGCGTCATCGAACGCCGGCGGCTGGCTGCCGAGCCCGAGGTAGAGGTCGCGGACGTCGTTCTCCGAGGAGCTCGACGCGTAGGCGAGCACGCTGCCGAGGGTGATCAGCGCGAGCGCGGTGCCGGACAGCACCCACGCGGACTTCTCGCGGGTGCTGAGCGACGGGATGGCCGACGCCGAGCCGCTGCCGGCCGCCGCGCCAGTGGAACTGGTCGAGGCCGCTGAACCGGCCGCGCCAGCGGAACCGGCCGCGCCAGTGGAACCGCTCGCGCCTGTAGAACCGCTCGCGCCTGTAGAACCCGCCCCGCTGCCGGTCGGCTCCGCGGCGCCGGTCGCGCCGGGGCGGTCCGGAACCCCACCGCACGCCGCGATCCGCTCGTTCGTCGTCGCGGTGAACTGCGCGGTCGGCTTGCCGTCATGCAGGTAGCGCGCGTAGTAGATCAGCGCGACGTCGCACTTGCCGGCCTTCTCGTGGGCGTGGCCGATCTTGAAGAACAGCGCCGGATCCTTGCTCCGCTCGTAGGACGCGCCGTAGTCGCGCACCGCATCGGCGTAGCGGCCGTCGGTCATCGCGGCCTCGGCCGAGTTGTAGAGATCTTTCGCATGCTCGAGATCGATCCCCCTGGCGTCGCTGGCCTTGCCGGGCTCGCTGGCCTTGCCGGGAGCCTCCGGCGCTGGCTCGGCGTGGCTCCGAGGCGTTCCGATGGCACCGGCCAGCACCGCGGCGAGGGCGACCGCGCCGACCGCGGAACCGCGCCGGCCGGACCATGCGCGTCGCGGGGCTCGCGGGACCATGAATGCGAGCGTAACCCACCCACATGGTTGGTGTCCCGGTCGGATTTCGCGCTATACCGCCCGCGGTAGTCATGGCGAAGATCGATCTGGTTCGCAACCTCGGTGTGGTCGCTCATATCGACGCTGGCAAGACCACGGTGTCGGAGCGGTTCTTGTTTCACTCCGGCAAGATCCACAAGGTCGGCGAGGTCCACGACGGCGAGACCGAGATGGACTGGATGGAGCAGGAGCGCGAGCGCGGCATCACGATCACCGCCGCCGCGACCACGTTCGAGTGGAAGAAGCACGAGATCCACCTGATCGACACCCCGGGCCACGTCGACTTCACGATCGAGGTCGAGCGTTCGCTGCGCGTGCTCGACGGCGCGGTCGTCGTGTTCTGCGGCGTCGCCGGCGTCCAGCCGCAGTCCGAGACGGTCTGGCACCAGGCCGACAAGTTCAAGGTCCCGCGCCT
>DATBBB010000074.1:0-15802 GCA_036271215.1 Kofleriaceae bacterium
CGTTCGCGCCCGCGACCGCGATCGAGAGCGGGCGATCGATCTCCAGGCGCAGCGACGCGCCGGTCGGATCGCCGCGCAGCGTGACGGTGAGATGCCCTGATAGATCGGTGCGAGGAACGCCCGCCCCCCCGGCGCCCGCGACCGTGGCGAGTGATCGCTGCAGGATGTCGAGGTCGAGCTCCGCGGTGAGCCAAGTGCTGGTCCTGTCGGGTGCCTCACGCAGGTAGCGTAGCGTGAGCGTGAGCGGCTCGTCGTGGTTCGCGCCGAGTTGGACCGCGACCACGATGCCGCCATCGGAGGGCGCGTCGCCGGAGGTCACCGGCGGGCTCACCGTCGTGTGCAGGCGCGGATCGAGGCTGGCGAGCCGCGACGCGCAGCCAGCCTCGGCCGATGGTGAGCTGCCGCCGTCCGCGGCCGCCATCGCGCACACGACGGCCGGCGATACTTCATAAATCCCGTCGCCGAGGTAGCTTGCTTCCTCAAGCAGCTGACCATTCAGATAGGCAATCATCGCTTGGGCATCGATCGGCGCCGGCGGCGTAGCGATCTGGGTCCCGAGTTGCTGGATCAGCTGCGCCACCGGCGTGTCCACGCCGACCACGCGCTCGAGCAGGGCGAGCACGTCGGGCTGCGGTAGCACCTCCCAGCTATAGGCGACCGAAGCGTTGGCCTCACTGACCAGGTCTCCCAGGTGAGTCTGGATGAACCCCTGCAGCTCCACCGGTGGCAGCGGATCATTGCCACAACCCATGATCGCAACCGCGGCGCTGAGCCCGAGCGCCACCCACGCTGAATATCGATACATGCCCGCAGCAGAGGCAATCTCCATACCAGTGTGCATCGTCCTCGGATCTCCGGTCTCTGCCGCGGCTTGCCGCGGGCGACCGCGACGAAGTCGCAAGACCGGGCGCGGTTGCGAGCGCCGGTGTGAACGAGCCGCACACGGGGTGCCATGCACGCCACATGTCCGCCGCGGTCGCAACAGCAGCAACCCGACCGAGCCGCCGACCCTATCGGTGCCGCCGCGGCCTGACCCCGCGATGCCGCTGATTACTGGACGACGACGGCCTTGGTCCACTGCGCGATGTGGTTCGAGGTCGTGACGTCCTGGAACGGGACGCGGAACGCGTTGCCCGACGGATCCTGGCCGGCCGCGGCGCGCGTCGGGAACACCGGCGTCATCCAGATCTGGGGCTGGCCGCCGTACGGGATCCGGACGCCGAACGGGCGCTGGCTCGAGAACGTCAGATAGAACAGCGGCTGGTTGTCGGCGCCGAAGGTCTGGCCGAACGGCACCCAGCGCGCCCACGAGTTGGTGATGTTGGCGAGGCCGGCGCTGGCCGAGCCGACGGCGGCCGAGCCGATGCCGGAGCCGATGGCCGAGCCCGAGCCCATGCTGCCGGAGCCGGAGCCGGTGTCCGAGCCGCTGCCCGTGCCGTCGACGGTCGGGGCGAGGTTGGCGATGTTGAGCTGGACCGGGTCCTGCGTGCCGTCGGCCTTGACCAGCCAGGTCTCGGCGGAGGCGTCGTTGTACGAGTAGCCGGTGGTGCGCGTGAACACGATCCACTGGCCGTCGGGCGAGAACGACGGGTACCAGTTGGCGACCCCGGCGACGTACGGCACCAGCGTGGTCGGCGCACCGAACGTGTTGCTCGTGGTGTCGAACGTCCGGATCACGATCGAGCCGCTGTACGCCTCGAGGTCGATGCCGCCGTTGTACTCGACGTTGACCAGGTGGCTGTCGTCGGGCGACATCTCGGGGTGGGTCTGCGTGAGGCCGTCGGTCACCGACGGCAGCGGGCCGGAGATCATCGTGCCGTCGAGCTGGCGCAGCATCAGCTGGCCGTTCTCGACGGTGACCAGCTTGGTCGCCTGCGAGTCGAACGTGGCGAAGTCGAAGTAGATCGCCGGCTGGGTCACGCCATCGAACGGCAGCACCGGCGTGCGATCGGCGACGTTGAACACCGCGCCGCGGCCGCCGCCGCCGTCGAGCGTCATCGCCATCTTGGTGCCGTCGCGCGACAGCGCGTGGCAACCCATGCAGCCCGACGGGCGCGCGTCGTCCGCGAAGTACGCCGCCGGCGGCACGTCGGGCTTGCCGACGTCGTAGCGCCAGATCCCGGCCGCCCCGGAGGTCGACCAGTAGTAGATGCCGCCCTGGGCGTTCTCGTTGGTGACGTCGACGTGCTGGGCCGCCGCGGTGCCCTTGGTGGTCGGCGCGGTCGAGTCGAGCCCGGCGACGGTCAAGGTCAGCTGCTGGCGCGAGCTCGCGATCGGGTACCAGACGTCCGGCGGGTACACCGTCCAGAACGGCTGCGGGTTGGTCATGTCGAGGCCCTTGGTGTAGAGCCGGACATCGATGTACGCGTTGGACATCGTGATCTCGAACAGGTCATCGGTCGCGCCGGCGCCGGTGTTGTTGTTCCAGTGGACGTCGAACTGGCCGAGGTTGGGCGGCACGAGGATCTGGTCGAGCGGGTAGGCGATCGTCGGCGCGCGGGTGGGGTCCTCGGTCGCGTTGCCGAACATGGTCGGCGCGTCGGGCGGCCCGGCGGGGTCGATGATCGCCTTCTTGACCATGACGACCAGGCCGGTGTCGCCGGTCTGGCCGCGCGCGGTCGCCTGGACCCGGACCGGGCCGGCGCCCTGGCCGGTGACCGACAGGGTCGCGCCGTCGAAGCTGCCGTAGGTTCCGTCCGACAGCGTGAACGAGGCTTCGGCGGTGACGTCGATGTCGAGGCCTTGGGCGTCGATGATGTGCGCCGTGTACGGCTGGGTCACGACCGCGTCGTCGACGATCGTGACGCTGACGTCGGGCGGCGAGACGATCAGCTGCGCGAGCGCGAGCCCCGCGTCGGGTAGGTGGCCTTTCTTGTCTCCGTCACCACACGCGAGCAGGGCAGCCAGTAGCACGACATACAGCCTCATTCGCCCATGGTATCAAACCAGGGCGTACGACTTCAGCGTCCTGGGGTCGAGTAATTGTGAAGCCGTCCGCGGAAGTGTGATCGCCGCACGATCCGTCACGCCGGCTCGCGTCACACCAGTTCCATGATGTATACGGGCTGGATCGGGTCGGCGCGCAGCGCGCGCAGCGCGAACCCGGCGTCGCGCGCGAGGCCGGCGATCGCCGCGGCCGGTGGCGCGGTGCGCAGCACGAGCGGGCCGAACAGGTGGCGCAACAGCGGCGCGCCGAGCCGATCGGCGTGGTTCGCGATCCGGCGGCGGTCGGCGCCGGGATCGAGCTCGACGATCACGGCGACGCCGCGCACCGTCCGGCGCAGCTCGCCCAGGGTGCGCGCTCGGTCGCGGACGTGGCGGATCGATGACAGGCAGATCGCGACGTCGATCGCGCGGTCCGCGACCGGCAGCGCCTCGCCGGTGGCCCGCACCACACCGCGGCGCGCGAAGTCGCGGCTCGGGTCGATCGCGACCACGGTGAGCCCGGGGAACCGCGCGGCGGCGCGGCGCGCGAACGTCCCGGGGCCGCAGCCGAGGTCGAGCAAGCGGCAATTTGCCCCGGCGAGCTCGGGCGCGAGGCCGTCGAGCAGCCGATCGTCGAGATCGCCGAACGCGGGCCGCTCGTCGTGCTCGTAGCGCCGCGCGCTGCCGCCCTCGAACGGGTGGCGATACAGCAGGCGATCGAGGACCGGCACGTACACGCTTGGGAGCCGAGGTGTACGCCATCGCCGGGCACCGCGGCGGTTTGCGGACGCGACACTGCGTTGCGATGATACGGTCGAGCCGCCTATGACCTACCGCACAGCCGTGCTCGTCCTGGCCATCGCCGCGTGCGGCGATAACAAGTCCGGTGATGACGCTGCCGGTCCGCCGGTGATCCCCGACGCCTGCAACCCGCTCGGCGGTCAGGGCTGCCTGCTGCCGTGGCCGTCGATGTCGTATACCAAGGCCGATCCGTCGAGCGCCACCGGGTTTCGGCTCGATCTGCCGATCGAGGGCATGCCGGCCAACGACGGCGGGCTGGCGATCGATCCCGCGCCGCTCAACGCGCGGTGGGACGGGTTCTCGCCGACCGCGCCGATGATCGCGATGTTCCCGCACGGCGTGTCGGCCACCGGGCTGCCGTCGTTCCAGGATCCCGGCGCCTCGCTCGCGGCGGACTCGCCGGTCGTCGTGCTCGATCTCGACACCGGCGAGCGCGCCCCGGTGTTCGCCGAGGTCGACGACAACGTCGACGATCCGGACGACCGCGCGCTGCTGATCCGGCCGCTGATGCGGCTCCACGAGAAGGCGCACTACGCGGTCGCGATCCGCAACACGGTCAAGAGCGCCGACGGCAGCGACCTGCCGGTCTCGGCCGGGTTCGCGGCGCTGCGCGACGGCACGAGCTTCGCGCATCCGCGGTTCGCGGACCTCGCGGCCCGGTCGTCCGACCTGTTCGCCAAGCTCGCCGCCGCCGGCGTGGCCAGGTCCGACCTCGTGCTGGCGTGGGACTTCGTCACCGCGTCCGACGACATGCTGCGCGCGGACCTGACCGCGATGCGGAGCGACGCGCTGGCGGCGATCGGCGACCGCGGGGCGGGCCTGGTCACCACCGCCGGCGGCCCGGTGTTCACCGTGACCGACCAGCCGAACACCGACCAGAGCTACAAGCGCTACCTCGGCACGTTCAAGTCGCCCGACTTCCTGACCGCCGGCGAGACCGATCCGTCGATCCTGCGGCGCGACGCGGCCGGCCGGCCACTGATGCAGGGCCTGCGCGACGCCAACCTCGCCGCGATCATCCCGGCGTGCGTGGCGACCCAGCCGCTGCCGCGCCCGACGATCATCTTCGGCCACGGCCTGTTCGGCTCGGCGGCCGGCTACCTGAGCGACCCGTTCGTCCAGTCGCTCGCCGAGGACCACTGCCTGATCATCCTCGCCGGCGACTTCATCGGCCTGACCGACCGCCAGCTCGGCACCGCCGGGGTCGCGGTCACCGATCTCAACCGCGGGGCGACCGTCACCGAGAAGCTCGCGCAGTCGATCATCGACTTCATGGCGCTCGAGTCGATCGCGCGCGGCCCGATGGCGAGCGCGCCCGAGTTCTCGTACAACGGCGCGCCGGTGATCGACCGCGCCAACACGTTCTACGTCGGCGGCTCGCTCGGCGGGATCATGGGCAACGTGCTGATGGCGTACGATCCGAACCTGATCCGCGGCGTGCTCGCCGTGCCGGGCGGCGCGTGGTCGATGCTGATCGAGCGCTCGAACGCGTGGAGCATCCTCAAGGCGGTGATCCAGGGCGCGTACCCCGACGATCGGGTCTACGCGCTCAACGTCGCGCTGTTCGGCATGGCGTTCGAGCCCTACGACCCGATCACGACCGCGGCCCACGTCATCCAGGATCCGCTGTTCGGCAACCCGGTCAAGCACATCCTCATGTGGTACTCGATCGGCGACTGCCTGGTCTCGAACATCACGACCGAGATGGTCGCGCGCACGATGGGGATCCACATGATCGGCCCGACGGTGAAGATGCCGTGGCAGGTGCCGATCGACACCGGGCCCCAGCCGAACGGCATCGTCGTGCTCGACGATCACCCGACGCCGCTGCCGCCGGACACCAACGTGCCGCCGGCCAAGGACAACGGCACGCACTCGGGGATCAACCGCAAGGCCGCCGCGCTGCGCATGGTGGAAAATTTTCTGCTCGCGCCCCAGCAGGCGATCGACGGCTGCGCCCTGGCGGCGAGCCCGACGACCCCGGCGCCGTGTGATTGCGCGACCGGCGCCTGCGACTGAGCCGGCGATCACCCGGCGAGCCGGCGGTCTGCTATAGAGGTTGGCGATGCCGCGCCACCTGGTCAGCATTGCCGACCTCGAAGCCGTCGAGATCGTCCGCATCCTCGATCAAGGCGATCGCTACTGGGAGCTGGTCAACGAGCCGGTCAAGAAGCTGACCTTGCTCCGCGGCCGCACGGTGATCAACCTGTTCTTCGAGGCGTCGACCCGGACGCGGACGTCGTTCGAGATCGCCGCCAAGCGGCTGTCGGCCGAGGCGATCAACATCAGCAGCTCGGGGTCATCGGTCACCAAGGGCGAGACCCTGCTCGATACCGCCGACAATTTGCAGGCGATGTACCCCGACGTGATCGTCGTGCGCCACTCGTTCGGCGGCGCCGCGGCGATGCTCGCCGCCCACGTCAACTGCGCGGTGGTCAACGCCGGCGACGGCCAGCACGAGCACCCGACCCAGGCGCTGCTCGACGCCGCGACGATCCGCCGGCTCAAGGGCAAGCTGGAAGGTATCGAGGTTGCGATCGTCGGCGACATCGCGCACTCGCGGGTCGCGCGGTCCAACATCCTGTGCCTCGCCAAGCTCGGCGCGCGGGTCCGGCTGGTCGCGCCGCTGACCCTGATCCCGCGCGGCATCGAGCTGATCGGCGGCGACGTCACCCGCGAGCGGGTCCGGGTGGTGACCCGGCTCGAGGAAGGCCTCGATGGGGTCGACGTCGTGATGATGCTGCGGATCCAGCACGAGCGCGCCGGCGGCGAGGCGCCGCGGTTCCCCAACACCCGCGAGCTGTCGCGGATGTTCGGGCTGAGCGAGCGGACCCTGGGGTTCGCCAAGCCCGACGCGATCGTGATGCACCCCGGGCCGATCAACCGCGGCGTCGAGCTCGCGCCCCAGGTCGCCGACGGGCCGCGCGCGGTGATCCTGCAGCAGGTCAGCTGGGGCGTCGCGATCCGCATGGCGGTGCTCGAGCGCGCCGTGCTCGGGCTCGATGGCGCGGCCGCCGGCGCGGGCCCTGGACCGGGCGACGCGGGCGACCGCGCGGTGGCGGTATGAGCCTCGCGCTCGCGGTGCGCGGCCTGGTCAAGGCGTTCGGCAACCACGTCGCGGTCAAGGACATCTCGTTCGAGGTCCCGCGCGGCGTGGTCTACGGGATCCTCGGCCCCAACGGCGCGGGCAAGTCGACCACGCTGCGGATGATCAACGACATCTACGCGCCCGACGCCGGGGAGATCGTCGTGCTCGATCGGCTGCGGCCGGGCAGCGAGGCCGCGCAGCACATCGGCTACCTGCCCGAGGAGCGCGGGCTGTACCCCAAGATGAAGGTCACCGACATGATCGAGCTGATGGGCGAGCTGCGCGGGCTGTCGCGCGCCGTGGCCCGCCGCCGCGCCGGGGCGTGGCTCGACCGGCTCGGGCTCGCGCAGTGGGCCAAGAACAAGGTCCAGGATCTGTCGAAGGGCATGCAGCAGAAGGTCCAGTTCGCCACCGCGCTGATCCACGAGCCCGAGCTGGTGATCCTCGACGAGCCGTGGAGCGGCCTCGATCCGATCAACGCCGAGGTCCTGCGCGAGGTGGTCGACGAGATCCGCGCGGCCGGCCGCACCGTGCTGTTCTCGACCCACCAGATGGAGCAGGCCGAGAAGATCGTCGACCACGTGTGCATCATCGCGCGCGGCGAGAAGATCCTCGACGGCGTGCTGGCCGACATCAAGCAGCGCGAGGCCGCCGACGGCGCGATCGCGCTCGGGTTCGCCGACCCCGCGTCGCGGGCCGCCGCCGAGCCGGTGCTCGCCGACCGCGCGGTGATCGCCGAGCAGCGCGCGGCGGGTGGCGGGGACGCCCGCGACTGCGAGGTCAAGCTCGCCGCCGGCGCCACCGCCCAGCAGCTGCTCGCCGCGCTGGTCGCCGCGGGGGCCGGGATCCGGCGGTTCGAGATCGTGGTCCCGACCCTGCACCAGATCTTCGTCGATCGGGTCGGCGCGGCGGCGGCGGTCGCCGAGCGGCGTCCGGAGGCGGCGTGAACGATCTGCGCGCCATGCTGGTGATCGCGCGCCGCGAGCTGGTCGAGCGCGTCAAGTCGAAGTTGTTCCTCGGGATCACCTTGCTCGGGCCGATCGGCATGGTCGCGATGGTCCTGGTCCCGGTGTTGCTCGCGAACAACGGCGCGGGCACCAAGGTCGAGATCGTCGACAAGTCCGGCGTGCTCGCGCCGCTGATGGTGCGCGACCTCGAGCAGATCGGCTGGAAGCCGTCGACCGTCGATCCCGGGGTCCTCGAGCAGGACGACGACGCGATCAAGCAGCTCGAGCTCCACCGGATCCGCGACCAGCAGATCAACGGCTTTATCACCGTGCCCAGAGATGGCGTCGACACCGGCCTGATCGTCTATCGCGGCGACAACGGCTCGAACACGATCGTCCAGGCCCGGCTGGCGATCCTGGTCGCCGGCGTCGTACACGAGGAGCGCGGCAAGCGCGCCGGGATCGCGAAGGCCACGCTCGACAAGCTGATCGAGCTGCCGCCGTTCCGGCCGCTGCAGACCAGCGGCGAGTCCGAGGGCGCGTCGGGCGTCGCGTCGTACTTTCTCGGCTACCTGCTCGCCTACGTGCTGATGCTGGTGATCATGCTGTACGCGGTCGGCGTGATGCGCAGCGTGGTCCAGGAGAAGACCTCGCGCGTGATGGAGCTGATGGTCGCGACGATCAAGCCGCGGTCGCTGATGACCGGCAAGATCATCGGCGTCGGCGTCGCCGGGCTGATCCAGATCGTGGTGTGGCTGCTGATGGGCGCGATCACGCTGGCGTACCGCGACGAGATCCTCGGCCTGTTCGGCAAGTCGAGCGATGGCGCGCCGCTACCGCCGCTGACCGCGGGCGTGGTGACGATCGCGCTGTTGTTCTTCATCCTCGGCTACTTCTTCTATGCCTCGATGTATGCCGCGGTGGGAGCGATGGTGTCGTCCGAGCAAGACACCCAGCAGGTCCAGATGCCGATCACCCTGCTCCTGGTGATCGGGTTTGCCTGCGTGTCGATGGTGAGTGGCGATCCGCGCGGGCTGACTGCGACGATTGTCACGATGCTGCCGTTCTGGTCGGCGCTGCTGATGCCGATGCGCTACCTGCTCGGCGCCGCCAGCGTGCTCGAGGTCGCGATCTCGCTCGCGATCCTGCTCGGCTCGACGGTGCTGATCGCGCGTGCAGCGGCCAAGATCTATCGGGTCGGCGTGCTTATGTATGGCAAGCGACCGGGGGTGAGAGAGTTGCTGCGCTGGCTGCGTTACTAACCTCCGCGCGGTGGCAATCGCCGGCCAAAGGCGTAGAGTTCCGACGATGCGCCGGTGGGGAATCCTCGCGGTATTCTCGGTTGCTGTATCGATCACGGCGGTGACGCCGACCGCTGTGCGCGCGCAATCGCCGGTGCTGGGGGACGGCCCCGCGGCGCCCGGGATCGCCGCGAGCGCCACGGACCCGGAGCCCGCCGCGCCGGCGGTGCGGATCGGCTACGGCGCGCTGCCCGGCGGCATGCACGTCGCGACCGCCGAGAGCTTGCCCGCCGGCAGCGTCGTGTTCGCCGCGCTCAGCGGCTACGGCTACCGCAAGGGCCTGCTCAGCGCCGATCACACGATGAACCGGGCGCTCGGCGACGTCGCGCTCGCCTACGCGCCGATCCCGCACCTCGTGCTCGCGCTGTCGCTCGACGGCCGCTACGACAAGCACACCGGGTTCGACGCGATGACCGACGACGGCTACGTCGGTGACCCGCACCTCCTGATCCGCTACGCCGGCGCGGTGACCACCAGCGGCAGCGTGATGCTCGGCGGCCAGGTCGGGATCTGGGTCCCGGGCAAGAACGCGCCGTCGATCGCGGCCTCGGCGACCTCGGTCGACGCCCGCGCGCTGCTGTCGTTCGACCTCGGGGTGGGGCTATTCACGCTCGACGCCGGGTTCCGGATCGATAACAGCGCGAGCTCGGTCGACGACGCCGACAAGCTGTCGGTCGAGGATCGCGTGTCGCTCGGGGTCTCGGACTACAACGCGGCGCTCGGCGGCGCGTCGTTCCGCGTCCCGCTCGGCCGCCGCGCGTACCTCGAGCTCGAGGGTTCGGCCGATGTCTTCGTCGGCAGCGGCGCGCCCGGCCCGATCCTGCGCGGCGGCGGGACGATCGGCGTGGCGCTCGGCGACGTCGTCACGCTGATCGGGTTTGTCGAGGGTGCGAAGGTCCCCGGCGTGGCGTACAGCGACGCGATGGCGGGCGACGTGAAGCTGATTCCGTACGAGCCGGTGGTGACCGGCGGCCTCGGGCTGCAGGCGCGGTTCGGCGGCCCCAGGCGCGCGGTTCGGCCGGCCGGCGGCAGCGAGATCGTCACCAACGCCAGGCCGGCGCCGGTCACCGTGATCGAGACCGCCGACATCAGCGGCATCGTGTTCGACGACGCCGGCCGGCCGGTGGTCGCCGCGAACGTCACGGTCAAGCTCAAGAACCACACCGGCACCGCGGTCACCGACGGCAAGGGCGCCTACACGGTGACCAAGCTGCCGATCGGCAAGACGATCGACGGCAAGACCGAGCTCGACGATACCGGTGCGGAGGTCACCGCCGAGCTCGCGAACAAGAAGCCCGGCACGGTGACCCTGACGCTCGCCAAGGGCACGAACCCGGTGCCGCCGATCTCGCTCGAGTCGGCGCTGCCGCCGGGCCAGCTGCGCGCGGTGATCATCAACGTCGGCACCAGCCGGCCGGTCGCCAATGCCACGGTGACGGTCGATCCGGGCGGCGCCACCGCGACCTCGGGGCCCGACGGCAAGTTCACCCTCGACCTGCCGCCTGGCCACTACAAGATCACGGTCAACGCCAAGGGGCTCGCGCAGCAACAGCTCGACGTGAATATCGAACAGAACGGTGTCGCGATCAAAAACATCGAACTGCACAAGTAGCGTCCGCTACGCGTGCCGGCTGATCGCGCTGGTGGGCGCGTGCAGCGTCCTCGGCTTCGCCGGCTGTCACAAGAAGCCGGCGGCGGTCGCCGAGCTGGTCGAGGCCGCGGGCCCGGTCGAGCGCCAGGTCGAGACCACGGCGTGGGGCCCGGCGCCGCTCGGCACCCAGTACTTCCTCGGCGACGCGGCGCGTACGGCGGACAGCACGGCGAGCCTGGTGGTCGGTGGCCCGGGCGGCGCGAAGCTGGTGATGCAGCGCCACACCGTGCTGCGGTTCGGCGGCGTGGCCGGCGACAACCGGATCTCGGTCGAGCTCGGCGCGGTCGATCTCAGCGGCACCGGCAGCTACGCGCTCGACGTCGGCGAGGTCAAGCTCGCGGACCACGGCACGGTGCGGATCACGTCGAAGGGCAACGGCCGGTCGAGCGTCGAGCTCACGGTCGGCGCCGGCCAGGTCGCGGCGAACGGCCAGACCTACGAGCTCACGGTCGGCTCGTCGCTCGACGTCGGCGCGACCGGCGCGGCCGCGCTCGACGCCGGGGTGCGCGACGCGGCGCCGCCCGACGCGGCGGCCGATGCCGCGGTCGCGGTCGCGGCCACCGACGGCGAGGCCACGATCCAGATCAACGGCAAGCGCGCCGAGCTGCTCGCGCCGGGCTCGATCGCGTGGCGGCCGCTGCCCGAGGGCGCCGGCACGCTCGCCCGCGGCAGCACGGTCCGGCTCGGCGCCCAGACGTTCGCCACGCTGGTCGCCGCCGGCACCACGCTCGAGCTCGCCGGCGGTGCGCGGGTCAAGCTCGGCGACGATCTCGGGGTCGCGATCGAGCTCGGGATCGCCGAGGCCAAGGCCACGGCCCCGGCGGCGATCGGCTTGCCGGGCGGCACGGTCGCGCTCGCCGGCTCGCCCCGCGGCCCGTCCCAGGCGCGGATCGACTCGAACCCGCGCGACACCAAGGTCACGATGATGCGCGGTGGCTCGAAGCTGGCCGGCGCACCCGGTGCCGAGCTCGGGATGAGCCGCGGCGAGAGCGCGCTGCTCACGCGGACCGGCGCGATCCGGATCATCGAGGCGATCCCGAGCTACTTCGACTTCCGCGTGGTCGCCGGCGAGTCGCTGACGATCCACGATCCCAGGCCGCCGACCTCGGTGCAGCTCCAGTTCGACGGCAAGTGCGCCGAGGGCGGCATCATCGAGATCGATCGCGACAACCGGTTCCGCACCGCCAAGGTCTCGAGCGGTCGCGACTTCGCCAACGTGCTGATCCCGGGCGGCAGCTTCGCGTATCGCCTGCGCTGCACGACCAACGGCACGGAGGCCGCCGCCGTGGCCTCGGGGCGGATCACCGCGCTGCGCGACGACGGCCGCCGGCCGCTGCCGAAGAACCAGGGCGTCAACGACATCGACGCCGACGGCCGCAACTACCGCATCTCGTACCAGAGCGCGATTCCCAATGTCGCCGTGCACATCAAGAATCCAGGCACGTCGCACCGGCTGCACCTCGCGTCGGCCGGCAAGGAGCAGACCTTCGACTCCAGCGCCTCGGTGATCACCGTACCCGGAGCGCAATTGCATGAGGGCACATACACATATTGGATCGACCGTGATGGCCTGAAACAAGAAAAAGTTTCGACGCTCGCGATCGACTTCGATCAGACCGCCCCGCAGGTCTACATCGAATCTCCGATCAACGGCCAGCCGTGGGCCGGGGACATCGACGTCCGCGGCGCGGTGCTCCCGGGGTGGTCGGCCCAGGTCGATGCGGTCGCGATTCCCGTCGACAAGCAGCGCCGGTTCGCCGCCAAGGTCGGCGCTCCCGGCGGCGCCGCGCTCGCGATCCGGCTCGCCCACCCGCAGCGCGGGGTGCATTACTACTTACGAAGACAGAAATAGATATAACGGCTCGGAGAGAATCGTAGGCCCGAGCTTGAGCGCACGGTGAGAAATGCACCGATGGTGCGCGGCCGCCACATGTGATTGTTTGGCGAATGCGCACAATCACCATGATCGGAGTTGTTCTGAGTCTGGCGGCGTGTGGAGTGGAGTCCTCGGCGACGGACGGCGAGGACGGGAGTGCTGATCCCGGCACGGGCGAGTCATTGCTGCTCGACAGCGGCATGGTCGGCGAGGCCGCGCCGCCGGTCCGGATCACCGCGACCGGCGCGATCGGCCCGTACTTCGGCACGCCGATGTTCTGGAATACCGACGTCAGCACGGTGACCAAGGCCGGGAACTCGGCGGCGATCATCGCATCGCTCGCGGCGGCCGGCGGCTGGGGCAACGGCAATCGGTTCCAGATCGACTTTGCGCTCGACGTGCTGACCGCCGATGCGAGCACGCCGATGCGGAGCTTCACGCCGACCGACGACTTCTATTCACCGGACTGCGATCACGTGGCGATGCCGGTCCCGCCGGGCGGCAACGTCGAGGACGAGACCGGCTATGCCTGCGTGCACGACGGCGACTGCCACCTGCTGGTCTACAACGCCAGCACGAGCAAGCTGTACGAGATGTGGCGCGCCAACATCACGTCGACGTTCCAGGGCGGTTGCCTCGCGGTGTGGAGCCTGCAGCAGGCCTATACCCAGACCCTGCGCGGCGATCAGTGCACCAGCGCCGATGCCGCCGGGTTCCCGATCACGCCGCTGCTGTTCACGGCCGACGAGGTCAAGGCCGGCCACATCGACCACGCGATCCGGCTCGTGCTGCCCAACGATCGGGTCAAGCGCGGCTTCGTGCGGCCGGCGACCCACGCGACCAACACCACCGGCGGCACCACGGCGCCGTCGTACGGCGTCCACCTGCGGCTGCGCGCGAACTACCCGATCGCGAACCTCAAACCCGGCGCCCAGGTCGTGGCGCGCGCGCTGCAGAAGTACGGCATGTACCACGCCGACGGCGGCCAGATCGCGCTGACCGCGCAGAGCGACCGCCACACCACCGCGAAGTGGTCCGGGCTGCTCGGCTCCGGCGATCTGGCGGCGCTCAAGGTCACCGACTTCGACGTCATCGATCACGGCACGCCGATCGCGCTGACCGGCGACTGCAACCGCTGACCGGCGACGCCACCCCCCGGGCGCGCTAGAATGCGCGGGTGCGGTGGATAACGCGGCTGACGACCCTCGCGGTGATCGTGATCATCGCGGCCGGCGCCGCGCTGCTGGTGCGCTCGAAGGTCCCGACGATCACGGTCGCGGGTAGCTTCAAGACCTACGCGAAGTTCCGCGATGGCTCGCGGCTCGCGGTCGGCTCGCCGGTCGTGATCGCCGGCGTCCAGGTCGGCCTGATCCGCAAGCTCACCGTCGACGGCGATCTCGCGCGGATCGACATGGAGGTCCAGGATGGGCTCGAGCTACCGGTCGACTCGTTCGCGACCCGGCGCGCCGACTCGCTGTTCGGCGACAGCTACATCGAGATCATCCCGGCCGGCGGCGAGGACGGCGCGGGCACCGCCCGGCTGCTCAAGTCCGGCGAGCCGATCACCCACGTCGTCGAGGGCGGCTCGACCGACGCGATCCTGCGCGGCATCGCGACCGCGCTGCCGCGGATCGACAACGTGCTCGACACGGCGCACGACGCGGTGATCCAGAGCCGCAGGTGGGTGTCCGGCCCGTTCGACGACCGGCTGCACGGCACCGACGGCTGGCTGGCCCAGGGCAAGATCGAGGGCCCGCTCGAGCGCGTCGACCGCGCGATGGTCACGGTCGATGACGCGACCACGCGCGCGGCCGATCAGCTCGCGACCGGCGGCCCCGACGTGATCCGCCGGCTCGATCGGTTCAACCACGCGCTGGTCACCGCGCGCGCCCGGATGAGCGACGCCCGGGTCAGCCTCGCGACCGCGATGCAGGATGCCCGCGACGGCATCGACGGCATCGATCCGCAGCTCGATCAGGCGGCCGAGATCATGGGCGCGATCGACGACGGCGAGAGCCACGACTGGAAGGGCACGCTCGGCCGGCTGATCAACGACCCGCAGCTCGGCGACACGCTGTTCGACGTCACCGAGGACGGCCGCGAGGCGACCGCGAGCTTCAACCGGTTCAAGTCGTGGCTCGGCATGCGCGTCGAGTACAACGTGTTCTCCGGCCAGGTCCGGTTCTACGCGACCGCCGAGATCCGCGCGCGCAACGACAAGTTCTACCTGGTCGAGATCGAGCGCGGCCCGCTCGGCGGCGTGCCGTCCGATCAGCTGTCCGATGCGGTCGGCACCGACGCGTTCACCCGCAGCCAGTCGATCCACGACGAGCCGCGGTTCACCGCGCAGTTCGGCAAGCACTTCGGGATGTTCTCGATCCGCGGCGGGCTCAAGGACTCCACGTTCGGCGCCGGCGCCGACGCGCTGCTGTTCGACGGCCGGCTCAAGCTGTCGTCCGATCTCTACGGCTCGTTCGACGCCACGCCCCGGCTCAAGCTGACCGGCGCGTTCGCGGTGTTCCGCTCGATCTATATCCTCGCCGGGGTCGACGACGCGCTCAACACGCCGGGCTACCTGCCGGTGATCACCGCCAACCCGGGCGTGCCGAAAGTCTTCGATTCGGTGCGCTACGGCCGCGACTACTTCCTCGGCGCGACCCTGTCGTTCACCGACGCCGACCTCTCGGTGTTGCTCCGGGTCTACGGCGCGCTGCTGGTCGGCCTGCTCACGAGCTGACGAGCTGGATCCGATCGCCCTCGGCGAGCACGCGGCCGGCGTGGGCGCCGAACGGGCAGCGCTCGCCGTTGAGCGTCATGGTCTCGGTCAGCTGCGGCGCGTGCTCGAGCGCCGCGCGCAGCGGCAGCTTGGCCGCGTCGGTGATCTCGAGCAGCTGGCCCAGGGTGGTGCCGGCCGGCACGCGGACGCCCTCGTCGACATCGCACCAGTCAGCGCCGCTCCGGCCCTGGATCCGGATCTGGATGCGCACGGTCCCGCCGCGCAGCCGGTCGAAGATGCCCATTTGAGCTCGGAGTCTACTCGGTCCGGGGGTCACGCGGTCAGCAGGATCGCCGGACCGTCGACGCCGACCCCGGGCGCGAGCTCCGGATCGAACCGCGCGGCGGTGAGCGTTCGGCCGTCCGGAGTCTCGATGCTGTCTCCGGGCTCGATCCGCTCGCCGTCGGCCAAGGTCGCGGCGACGTCGCGCAACAGCA
>DATBBB010000075.1:0-10813 GCA_036271215.1 Kofleriaceae bacterium
TCAACGGCGCGGAGAGCGATCACTGCAGCATGACGAACCTCGTCGGCTGCTGCTCGACGCCGATCCAGGGCCTCGGCACGCAGGTCAGCTGCTACGACACCGACACCGGCACGGATCCGACCGACCAGTCCGCCAGCTGCACCGAGAACGGCGGCACCTGGGCGACGACCGCTCCGTGACCGTCGCGCCCCGCCGATGACCGCGTCACATCAGCGCGCCGAGCGAGACGTCGAGCGTCGATCGCACGACGGCGAGCAGGCTCTCGAGCTCCTCGGGGCCGACGGCGATGCGCTCGCCGAGCAACCGAAGCGTCTCGTCGCGCACGCGCTCGCGGGCGGCGAGCATGCGGCGGCCGGCGGTCGCGCGCGAGATGCCGAGCACCTTCGCGATCGCGTCGAGGTTGAGGCCGTCGCTGAAGTGGAGGCGCAGCACGTTGCGCGCCTCCTCGTCGAGCGCGGCGAACGCGTCGCGCAGCGCGCCGGAGAACTGCTCGCCGTAGCGGCGCTTCACCAGCGCGAGCGCCGGGTCGATCACGGGCAGCGTCTGCAAGCTGCCGTCGGCGGCGAGCAGCTGCGCGCGGCGCGTGGCATCGCGCCGCGCGTTCGAGGCGGCGCGCACGGCGGCGACGCGCAACCACGCGGCGAGCGCGCCGCTGCCGTCGTAGCGATGGATCGTCAGGCGCCCGACGAACAGCCGCTCGCGCAGGTCCTGGACGACCTCGGCGGCGACGTCCGCGGTGGTGCCGCTGCGCACGACCTGCCCGGCGAGCGGCGCGAGGTACCTGCGCTCGAACGCGGCGAGCGCGATCGGGTTGCCCTCGGCGCACGCGCAGCAGAGGTAGAGATCGCCCGCGTGGAGCCGCACGCCATCGCCGGGCTCCGCCGCGTGCGCCTCGACGTAGGCCGCGAACGCCTCGCTCGCGACCGCGACGTCCGGCCACGCGGCGCGCCCGGCCTCGAGCAAGTGCGCGCGGGTCGACCCGGGGTCCACGAAATCACTTTATCCTGAGAAGCCGTGCGCGACAGCTGTCTCGACGACAACGCGATCGCGGCGCTGCTGAGCGGCGATCTCGCGGGCTCCCGGCGGGCCGCGTTGACCGCGCACATCGACACGTGTCACGCCTGCCGCGCGCTCGTCGCCGACCTCGTGCGCGACGAGGACCCGCCCGCGGAGGACCCGCCCCAGGACCCCGACGATCCCGGTGACGACACCCCGCACGGCCTGCTGCTGCCGAACGCGCGGCTCGGTCGCTACGTCGTCGAGGGCACGATCGGCGCCGGCGCGATGGGCGTGGTCTACGCGGCGTTCGACCCCGAGCTCGGCCGCCGCGTCGCGCTCAAGCTGCTGCGGCCCGATCCGCGCACCGGCGCCGGTGGCGATGCCGCGCGCACTCGCCTCCTCCGCGAGGCCCAGGTGCTCGCGAAGCTCACGCACCCGAACGTCGTGGCGATCTACGACGTCGGCACGCTCGGCGCCGAGGTCTTCCTCGCGATGGAGCTCGTCGAGGGTGGCACGCTCGCGGAGTGGCTCGCGAAGCGGCGCACGTGGCGCGACATCGTGCGCGTGTTCCTGCAGATCGGCGCCGGGCTCGCCGCGGCGCACGCGGCCGGGCTCGTCCACCGCGATCTGAAGCCCGACAACATCCTCGTCGGGACAGACGGCCGCGCGCGCGTCACCGATTTCGGCCTCTCGCGCGTCGCGATCGTCCTCGACGACGCGCCACCGCCCGCGCACGCGATGCCGCTCGATCACGACATCTCCGCGTCCGGCGCGCTGCTCGGCACGCCCGCGTACATGGCGCCGGAGCAGCTCGCGCGGCGCGCGGCCGATGCCGCGAGCGATCAGTTCAGCTTCTGCGTCGCGCTCTACGAGGCGCTGTACGGCTGCCATCCGCTGCGCGACGGCACGTCGCTGCTGATGCTCGAGCACGGCGACAAGGCGATGCCGCCGCCCGAGGGCGGCAAGATCCCGGCGTTGATCGGCCGCACCTTGCTGCGCGGGCTCGAGCGCGACCGCGTCCGGCGGTTTCCGTCGATGGCGGCGCTGATGGAGCAGCTCGTGCCGGTGCCGCGGCGGTCGACCGCGCGCTACGCGATGTTCGGGCTGGCCGCGGTCGTCCTGGTCGGCGGCTCGACCGCGGCGATGTTCGCCCAGCAGCCGCACCCCGCGCCGGTGACCCAGCCCGATCAGGCGGCGTTCCAGAAGCTGATCGCGCAGAAGGAGCATGACCTGCAGGAGCTGCGCGACCAGCTCCGGTCGCGCACCGAGGCCGATCAGCTGGAGATCCGGCGGCTCGCCGATCAGCTGCGCGAGAAGGAGGTCGAGCTCGATGCGCTGGTCGCCACGGTCGCCCGGCTCGAGGCCCGGACCAGGACGGCGAAGGCCGCCGCCGGCAAGCTCGGCAAACCACCGATCCAGCCGATCCGCGACGCGCTGGCGGGCGTGCAGAGCGCGGTCACCGCGTGCTTCGACGAGTGGGCCCAGCGCAACGCCGGCACCCGCGACGAGGTCGCCGAGGCGACGCTGGTGATCGGCCTCACGGTCACCGCCGACGGCCAGGGCACGATGGAGCGGATCATCAGCACGCCCGACAAGCACCCGCCGAACGACGACGGCGTGCCGGGCCGCAGCATGCTCGAGTTCTGCGTGTCCGAGCAGATCGCGGGCGCGCACTTCTCGCCCGGCCCCGAGCCGATCGATCTCGAGGTCGCGGTCCAGTGGTCGCCGGGGCAGGTCCACATGATGCCGATCGTTCACACGCACCCGTCGGTGCCGTAGGCACGCGCACCTGTCGGTGCCGTGGCGGCCGGGCGAGCTATACTGCTCTCGCATGATGCGGCCCGGCTCGCGCGGTGTGCTGGTCGCGGGGCTGGTCGGGCTCGCCGGCCTGGGCGTCGCGCGCGCCGACCGCCGGCTCGCGATCGATACGCCGATCGATACGCCGATCGACCCACCGCAGTTCGCGCCGGCCGCCGCGGTGTCGCCGGTGATCTACCTCGAGCGCTGCAGGGGCGGCTGCACGGTGCACCTCGGCGCCAACGATTCGCGGACCAACACGTCGATGATCCCGAGCCAGCCGACGTCGACGATCGGCGAGTTCGCCGACGACCTCGGCGAGATCGGTGCCCCGGCCGACGCCGAGTGGGCGCAGATCGTCCAGTGCATGAAGGAGGTCTACTCGCCGTACGCGGTCATGGTGACCGACGTCAAGCCGCCGGCCGGCGCCAGCTACCACGAGGCGATCATCGCCGGTCACCCCGGCGACATCGGGATGACGAGCGATATCCTCGGCGCCGCGCCGCTCGCGAGCGACTGCTCGGCGATCGACAACGTGGTGTCGTTCACGTTCGCCAACCAGCACCCGCCGGTCGGCCGGGTCGACAACATCTGCTGGACCGCGGCGCAGGAGAGCGCCCACGCCTACGGGCTCGACCACGAGTACGCGTTCTCGAACCACCGCTCGGCGTGCAGCGATCCGATGACCTACCGCGCCGACTGCGGCGGCCAGAAGTTCTTCCGCGACCAGGCCGCGACCTGCGGCGAGACCGCGCCGCGCGACTGCAAGTGCGGCGGGACCCAGAACTCGCACCAGAAGCTGGTCTCGGTGTTCGGCCCCGGCACCCCGATCACCCGGCCGCCCGCGGTCGTGATGACCGAGCCGGTGGCGACCGACGGCATGCTCGGCGCCGCGGTGGTCGCCAGCGCCGGGGCCCAGCGCGGCGTGGCGCGGGTCGCGCTGGTGATCAACGGCTTCGCGTGGGCGGAGGTCCCGGGTGCCCCGTTCCTCGCGGCCGGCCAGCCCGATCCGTCGAGCTACTCGATCGCGGTGCCGGCGGCGCTGCCCGACAGCATCGTCGACGTCCAGGTGGTGGCCTACGACGATCTCGAGATCTCGACCGCGTCGCCGGTGGTCACCGTCACCAAGGGCGCGCCGTGCACGACCGCGGCGGCCTGCGCGACCGGCCAGCGCTGCGCTGCCGGCAAGTGCCTGTGGGACCCGCCGGCCGGCGAGATCGGCGATCCCTGCACCTATTCGCAGTACTGCAAGAGCCTGTACTGCGAGGGCGCGGCCGGCAGCCAGGTCTGCAGCCAGACCTGCACGGTCGGCGCCGGCAGCTGCCCGAGCAGCTTCGTGTGCGAGGCGCTGGTCGCCGGCGGTGATGACGGCGTGTGCGTGACCGGCGGGGCGGGCTGCTGCAGCGTCGATCGCGGCGGCACCGGCGGCTGGGTGCCGGGTGGGCTGGCCGTGGCGCTGCTCGTTCAGGTCCGGCTGGCTCGGCGGCGCCGCCGGCCCTTGCGTTCGCAATCGCCGGCAGACGACGATAGTCCGTGATGCCACGTGTTGTTCTTTCGCCGGGTCGTTCGTTGGATCGTTCGCTGGGCCGTTCGCTGGGCCGTTCGCTGGGCCGTTCGCTGGGGCTGAGCTTGTTGATCTGCGTCTGCGCGCTGGGCGGTGCGCCGGGCGCCGCGCGCGCCGATACCACCGCGACCACGTCGATCGCCCAGCTCATGGTGCTCGAGCCCGGCGACGCGAGCTACAAGCTGTTCCACGGCGCGGTCTGGCTCGAGCACGACAAGGCGCAGTGGAACTACCGGTGGGGCGGCCTGGCGTGCAAGGGCCGCGAGCTGTCGGACACCAGCGTCCAGCTGCTGTTCGCGGCGTTCCGCTCCGAGTACCAGGTCACCCTCGAGTACGTCGTCACCGACTACAAGGGCAAGCCGTACCGCTGCGTCACCGGCCTGACGCTGTCGAAGACCTGACCTGACCTGGCCGGGTCTGGCCGGGGGCTGGCCGAGCCTGGCCGGGGCTGGACTGACCGGACTCGCCGACTCAGTTTGCGGAGCCGGCCGGCGCCGCACCGGCCGGTGCCGCTCCACCGACCCGGATCTGCGCCGGGCCGATCGCGTCGCGCGCCGCCTTGGCGCAGCTCTGGATCTGGTCGTTGTTGACGTTGCTCGGGCCGCCGCGGACCTTGATCAGGCAGTGGGTGTCCTCGTCGAAGAACGTGAACTGCTTGACGTCGTCGACGCCGACCGGGAACACGTGGACGCACGCGTAGCTGCCCATCGACTCGTCGTCCTTGTCCTTGCTCTCCTTGCAGCTCGCCTTGAACCGCTCGGGATCCTCGATCGTCCAGCAGTACGCGGTCACGTTGCAGATGTCGTCGCCCGGCAGCACGCCGAGCCGGCTCACCCGCTTGAGCATCGCATTCTGCTCGGCCTCGCTCGGCCGCTTGCCGCCGCGGACGATCGAGCACGACGCCGCGGCCCGCGCGTCGCTCTTGGTGACATCCTTGACCCCGGGGAGCTCCTTCTCGCCGAGCGCGGTCTTGAACGCGGCGAGGTCGATCAGCTGGCTGCACGGCACGCGCTGCTCGCCCGGCACCGGGGTCGCCAGCTTCTGGGCCGGCGCCGCGGCGGTCTTGGCCTTGGCCTTGGCTTCCTGCTCGGCCTCGCGCTTGGCCTCCTCGGCTCCGGCGTTCTCACTATTGCTGCAGGCCGCTAGCAGCTGCCCGGACATTGCGACGGTGACAAGCGCGATCATGGCACGCATGGTCCATGACCCTAACACGGCGTCGCGGCTGGCAAACCACCGCCTCTTGAGAGATCGCCCGACCTGGGGCAGAGTCCCGGGTCAACCGTCGCTACGGTCCTGGCGCCCATAGTTCAGCTGGATAGAACAACCGCCTTCTAAGCGGTAGGTCGCAGGTTCGAGCCCTGCTGGGCGCGCTGAATCATTGGCTCATCAATGCTAGCGGGACACATTCCGCAGAGGCCCATGCGTGCGTTGTCGACCGCGCCGCGCGGTTGCGCGGCTACAGCGCGCCGAAGCTCGTGCCGATCACGGACCACTTACCGCCGGCAGCGGGCAGCGCGAGCACGAACGCGTTGAGCCGATAGGCTGGGCCGCCCGGCTTGGTCACGACGTGCACGGTCGCCATCGCGTAGCCGTAGGTCGCGCCGCGCACCTCGTGGACCTTTGGCGGCGAGTCGAGGGTGACGGTGAGGTCTTTCCACTTCGCGAGTAGCGCTTTGGCATCCTTGGTACCGAGCCCGCGCTCACCCGGATCGGTCCCGTAGACCACCGCGCCTTCGCCGAGTGTGCTCGCAATCGTCGTCGGCGAGGTCAGCAGGTTCGTCAGCGGACCGACGTCGGTCACATCCCGGATGTTGCATGCCCCCGTTTTGTTCAGCTTCGCCACGTTCGTGAATGCGGCGACCGTGACCTTCCACCCGGCCGCCCCATCGAGCAACTCGATCGCCCGCACGGTCGTGGTTTCCGAGCTCGGTGGGTTCTCCGGTTCATGCGACAGGACCGTGATGTGGAGATCCGCCGCGAACCAAGCGACTTGACCGGCGCTGCCTGCCGTGAAGTGGTCGAACGTTGCGCTCTTGATCTCGGCGTGCGGATTCATCGAGGCGATCGCCGAGGCTGCATGCGAGTCGGACACGTGCACCTCGTTGGCACCGCTCGACGTGAGGACGGTCGCCTGCGGCGCGAACGTGGCCGCGAACGCATCGTTGTCGGCCAGGGCCGCGAGTTGCGCCTTGAGCACGGCACGCCCTCGGGCGTCCGGTGAGTCGCTCGCAGTTGCGGCGGGGGACTTGGCGGCCAGCGGCGCGGCCTGCGCGGCGCACGCGAGCATCATGAGCGCAGCGCTCAACAGGGCGACTCGACTTGGTGTTCGTCGCTGGGTTCGCATCGTTCCTCTCATTTCTTCGCCGGTTTCTTGTGCGCTGCGGCTGCCGCCACTGCAACCGACTGTCCGAAGTCCGTCAACCGACAATCGAAGTGCATGAAGTCACCGTTCTCGATCGTGCTCATCTCGGTCCCGCCCCACGCCAAGCCCGCGACGTCGCGCAGCGCGATCACCAACTCCTGTGTCAGGTTCGTCGCCTGCTTCGCGTCCTTGCGACCCTGCTGCTGATGGAAATGGTGGTCGGCCACGGCGACCTCGTGCGTCGCCGTCTTCAAGGCGTCACCTTCGTATCCCACGCGCACGAGGCTTCTGGCGATCTCGCCGGTCGGGGATTCGTCCCCATGCGCGCGCACGGACAGCTCGAGCAGTTTGGCGAACGACTGCGACGACGCCTTGATCCGTGGGAATAGCTCTTCGGTGGAGGTCTCCTTGCTCCAGGTTTCCATGGTCTTCGCCGTGAGTGCCTCGCCTCCATACAGCTTTGTTGCGTACTGGAACAGTCGCTCGAAGAGTCCCACCCAGAAATCAGCGTTGGCAACGCTGTGGTCGAAGAAGTAGGGATTCTGACCGGGGTCGATGTCGATCGCGAGCCCCACCGCGTGGGGATGCGTGAGATGCATGTCCGTGCCGGGCTTGTGCGAATAGGAGGCGTTGCCCTGGCCGTTCCAGCCGATCGCCTTCCGGATCCCGGCATCGTCGAGCGGCTGGCCGTTCGGCGACTTCACGCGGTTGCGCAGGTACGCCTCGGCGACTCGGAGGCGCGCTCGCAAGTATGGATGCGCCGGCGCGCCTAGATCCTGGCCGACGAAGACGACGTTGTCCTCCCCCCAGGTGTCGTAGTACGCCTGGAAATCTGCGAAGCCGAGACCCTGCGCCATCCGATCCTTCACGGTCGTCGCGGTGGGATCGGCGGCTTGCTTGTCCTTGTTCTCGCCGGTCTCCACGCCCTCGTGGAACGGCGCGCCTGGCGCGATGGCAGTCAAGAAGGCCTCGTTCATGATCCCGGTTGCGTCGAGCTTGGGCTGGTGGGCGTGCTCCCGCATCGCGCGCAACGTCTCGGTGTTCATCCCGCCGGTTGCGTCGTGGACGCCGAGAGCGTGCTGCGCGGCCTCGAGCCACACAGGATCGAGGCGGCGAGGATCGCGGCGGATCTTGTTCAGCACTGCTGCTTCGGCAGGCGTCGTCTTTGCGATCGAGTTGCCACTCGCGGTGGTGAATTCGTCGTCGTTTGCGGGCTGCGCCATGGCTTCCGGGGCCGACCTCGAGGCGACGGAGGACACCGCAACCGCCGGCGCCGCAGCCGGACCTTCGATGTGCTGTGCACCCGCGTTCAGCTGTGCCGTGGCTCCAGCCGGCTCGACGAACCCCTTGTGGACGTACGCCGGTGTGACGCCAAAGATGATGCGCAGCCAGTCGCCCTCGGGGGCGATCGCGTTGACCACATGCCCGTGCTCGAGGCCGCCAACGATGTTGCCAGCCTCGATCTGCGGAGCCTTGCGCACGTTCAGCCGGTCCGCGGTCACTTTGACCAGGCCAGCGCCGAGCTCGGCCATGGTGCGCGGCATCGCGCCGGCGGTCAGCGAGCTGCGGCCGGGCGCCATATCGAGCCCGGCGGCGCCAACCTGATCAACGGCCATAGTTGCACCTGGACGCTTGTCGATTACCGACCCCATCTACCTGCCCTCCCTGTCGCCTGTGCTGGACGCCATGGATCCCGGGTGTAGCCCCAGTTATCGCCGCTGCCCTGATCCTCGGTCGATCACCGGTTACTTGCCGCTCTTTGCTGCTTTGGCGTCGCTCTCGACCACGGCGTCTGGGAAGATCCGGAGCACCCAATCCGTCGTCATGCGCCGATCTCGGGCTCGACACGAATGCGCTCGATGCCGCCGGCGTCGCGCAGGTGACGCGGTGGCGAAGAGCGGCGTGGGAATAGGGCGAGATGCGGTCGCCTGATTCCGCCCTATTCCCGCCCTATTCCTGCCTGATTCAGCACGCGCCCGTCGGCTCCCGCTCGAGCCTCGAGAATCGCGACCGGACCCGGTTCGCCAGTCCCGTGCAACGAGCGCTTGAGCGCGCGGCGCCCGCCGGGCACGATGGAGGGATGCGGATGGTCATCGTGGCTGGACTGGCAGCACTCGTGCTCGGGGCGGCGGCGCCCAACGCGGCGGCGGATATCGGGCCGCGTGATCCGGCGCGCCAGGCCTGCACGGGGCTGGCCGAGGGTGCGGCCTGCACGATCGACGGCAAGGCCGGGACCTGCCACGGGCCGCATCCGTCGCGGATGTCGTGCGATCCGGGGCAGCCGCCGAGCCAGGGCTCGGGGAGCGCGGCCAGCGCCACGACCGGCAGCGCGGCTGCTGCCGCCGACCCGGCCGCGGGCAGCGCGCAGGCCGCGGACCCGGCGTCGCCGGACCCCGCGCCGACGCCCGGCCACAAGCGGGGCTGCGCGGTGGCGGATCCGGGCAGCGCGACGCTGGTGGGGCTCGCGCTGGCCGTGCTCGGGTGGCGCCGCCGGCGGAGGCCGCGGTCGATGCCATGACCCCGCTCGCGCTCGCAGCGCAGCAGCTCGACCGCGTGCGCTCGCCCATGGTGGGCGCGGTACTCGGGCGCAGCGCCGCGCTTCGCGGTATCGCGGCGAGCCGTCGCGCCCGGCTCGCGCTGGGCGGTGTGGTCGCGCTGGCGACCGCGCTCGCGGTGAGCGTGGCGGTGCCGGAGGCGTGGTTCGTGTGGGCGCCGCTCGTGCTCGGCGTGCCGCACGTGTTCGCCGACATCCGCTACCTGGTGCTCGCGCCGTACCGGCGGATCGCGCTGCGGCGCCGCGATGCCGTGCTCGCCGGCGGCCTGGTCGCGCTCGCGGTGGTGGCCTCTCCCGGGCTGGGCGCGACGGTCGTGGTCGGCGCGGTCGTGCTGACGCCCGTCGCCGACCTGCGGCGGCACGCCGTCGTGCTCGCGGCCGCGATCGCGCTGGCGTACGCCGCCTGGTCGACGCCGGTGATGACGTCCTACGTGATCCTGCACGGGCACAACCTGGTCGCGCTGGTGGTGCTGGCGGCGGTCGCGCGCGCCGGCGGCGTCGGCTGGCGGATCGCCGGCGGCGCCCTCGCGATCACCCTGGTGGTGCTGTCCGGCGCGCTGGACGCGAGCTTGCCGATCGCCGCGCTCGACCGGCTCGCGGGCTACGTCTTGCCCGACGCGGCGCTCGCGCGGTGGTCGCCGGCGATGTGCGCGCGGGTCGCGCTGAGCTTCGTGTTCCTGCAGAGTGTTCACTACGCCGCGTGGCTGCGGCTGATCCCCGCGGCGGCGCGCGCGCACGGCGGCATGCGCGGGTTCGGCGCGTCGCTGCGCGCGCTCGAGCGCGACTGCACCGCGCCGGTCGTGACGATCGTCGTCGGTACCGCGCTCGCGCTGCCCGCGCTCGCGGTGCTCGGCGCGAGCGACGCTTGGGCCCTGCGCGATCTCTACCTCCAGCTCGCGGGCGGCCACGCTTACCTCGAGCTGGCGGTGCTCGCGCGGTGGCTGGCGGCGTGAGCCTGACGTACTTCCAGTCGTGGGCGCTGGCGTTCGCGATCACCCAGCTCGTCGAGCTGCCGGTGTATCGCGCGGTCGCACGGGTGAGCTGGGCGCGCGGGTTCTCGCTCAGCCTCGTGACCCACCCCGTGGTGTGGTACGTGTTCCCGCTGCTGTACGAGCACGCGGGGCTGAGCTGGACCGCGATGCTGTGGCTCGCCGAGGGCTTCGCCTACGTGGTCGAGGCCGCGCTGCTGCGGGCCTACGGCGTGCGCTGGCCGCGCGCGATCGTGGCGTCGTGCGCGGCGAACACCGCCAGCATCGTGGCCGGCGAGCTGGTCCGCGCCTGCTGGGGCATCCCGTAGCCGGCCGCGCGGCTCTCGGGCCTCGCTCGCCGTTCGCGAGCGGCGACCTGGGCCGGCGCAGGTCACACCGCGAGGTGCTCGAGCTGACCGACCGCCAGTGTGTGCGCCATGCGGCCGCGGATCCGTGGGCCGGCGTGGCGCAGCGCGAACCGCAACATCTTCAACCGGCGCTCGCCGGTCCCGGCGAGGATCTTGGCCATCAGGTGATCGTGGACCGCGATCTGCAGCCCCTGGATCTTC
>DATBBB010000076.1:0-8513 GCA_036271215.1 Kofleriaceae bacterium
CGACGGGCTGTCGAACATGGAGGCGCGCAACGAGCAGATGCGCAAGGCGCTCGTGGTGCTCGCCGATCTCAAGGCGCGCGGCCCGGTGCAGGTCACCGACGACCTGATCAACGGCATGCCGGTCGAGCCGCTGAGCCTCGATACCTACCTGACCAACGCCGCCCAGGCCGCGGGCTTCACGCTCAAGGGCACCACGCCGCGCAGCCCGCTGCCGCGCAACGGCTTCATCACCAGCTCGGTGTCGCTGTCGGTCACCGACGTCACGCTCGATCAGCTCGAGAAGTTCCTGCAGTCGGTCGAGACCAAGTCGAAGTACGTCACGGTCACCCACCTCGACATCTCGCGCAAGGACTACAAGGGCAAGGACAAGCTCGACGCCCAGCTCGAGGTCTCGACCTACGCCAAGGAGCCGGCCAAGAAACCCGAAGGCTCGGGCTCGGGCTCGGACGCCGGCTCGGCGAAGGGCAGCTGATCATGACATACGCGATCTTCTCAAACCCGGGGCCGCGCGCCCGCAAGCTCGTGCGTTACCTCGGGTTCGCCGTGGTCGGGCTGGTGACCTTCGTGTTCGCGTTTCAGCTGACCTTCCCGTTCGGGCGAGTCAAGGACAAGGTGGTCGAGGCGCTGTCCGAGAAGTACGACACCACGATCGGCGACGTCGAGCGCGGCATCATGCCGGGCCGGATGTACTTCAAGGCGGTGTCGCTGCGCACGCGGCCGGCCAAGGCCGGCGACGTCGCGACCACGTTCTACATCGAGCAGCTCGAGGTCGACATCGGGCTGCTCGCGCTGCTCCACGGCACCGCGGCGATCAAGCTCGACGCCAAGATCGGCGCCGGCCACATCAAGGGCACGATCGCGCTGGCGAAGTCCGGGACCGCGGTCGACGTCGTCGGCGAGGACGTCCCGTCGGCGAACCTGCCGACCCGCGAGGCGTTCGGCCTGCCGATGAGCGGCAAGCTGCGGTTCGCGGTGACGCTCGAGCTGCCCAACGAGAAGGCCAAGTCGGGCAAGGTCGGGCCGGACTGGAGCAAGGCCGACGGCACGCTCGAGCTGGCGTGCCCCTCGGGCTGCACGATCGGCGACGGCAAGTCCAAGCTCAAGATGGTGCTCAAGAACAAGGGCCAGCAGGCGTTCGCCGAGGGTGGCATCGACTTCGGCAAGCTGACGATCGACTCGCTGCTCGCCGACGTCGAGCTCAAGTCCGGCAAGCTCGATCTGACCAAGCTCGAGGCCAAGTCGGACGACGGCGAAGTGCACGTCGACTTCGACATGATGATGAACCAGGAGCCGATGCAGTCGCAGGTCACCGGCTGCCTGCGGTTTCGCGGCAGCGACTCGCTGCTCAAGCGCGAACCGAAGACCCACGCCGCGCTGTCGACCACCGGCGCGCCAGTCGGGCCCGACAACCTGTTTCACATCAAGCTCGATGGCCCGCTGCACGAGGTCCGCCGGCTCGGCCAGGTCTGCGGCTCGGCGGTCAGTAGCAAGGGCATGGACCACCCGGGGCACCCGAACCAGCCGGGGCTCCCGCCGCCGGCGGCCACGCCACCGATCGCGCCGCCGCCCGCCGCGACGATGACGGTCACGCCGCCGCCGCCCGCCGCGCCGCCGCCGGCCCCGCCCGAGGATGCCGGCGTCGCCGATGCGCTGCACGTGCCGCCGTCGGGCCCCGAGGGCGAGACCCCGCCGCCGGGGGGCTTTCCGCCGCCGCCGCAGGGCGGGATCACGTCGCCGCCGCCGGGCGCGGGCGCGCCGCAGTAGCGCGACCAGCCCCGGCCGGTCACGGCCCCAGGCCGATCCACTCGGCGCCGTCGTCGCCGACCTCCTTCTTCCAGATCGGCACGCGATCCTTGAGCCGATCGATCATCGCGCGGCACGCGGTGAACGCCTCGGCGCGGTGCGGGGCCGCCGCGGCGATCACCACCGCGAGCTCGCCGATCTCGAGCCGGCCGACCCGGTGCTCGACCGCGATCCGGACGCCGGCGATCTCGCCCTCGAGCTCGTCGCACAGCCGGGACATCTCGCGGATCGCCATCGCCGGGTAGGCCTCGTACTCGAGGTGATCCACGGTGATCGCGCGGTGGTCGGACGCCACGCTGTGGCGGCGCACCATGCCGGTGAACGTCACGATGCCGCCCATCCCGGCGCCGCCGACCGCGGCGATGCAGCGATCGAGCGACAGCGCGGTCGCGAGCAGCTGGACGTGACGCCCGGGCGCGGCGCTGCCGGCATCGCTGCCGCCGGCGACCGGCGGGATCAGCGCCAGCTCGTCGCCGTCGGCGAGCACCTGATCATCGCCGGTGAAGTCCTGGTTGACCGCGACGCGGAACTTGCCGCGCAGCCTGGCGATCGACGGGTGGCGCGCGGCGAGCGCGGCGATCGCGTCATCCACCCGCGCGCCGTCGGCCAGGGTCAGCCGGTCGTCGTCGCGGCCGATCTTCTCGCGGAACACGGCGAAGTACAGCACCCGGATCTCCATGGACCGGTGGTAGCGTCGTCCGGCGATGGCGTCCAGCCCGGATCGCGTGGGCTCGGCGGCGATGCCCGCACCCGCGTGGGCCGCGATCAGCGGTTCGGTGGCGCGTACGGATAGATCTGGGTCTCGGTGATGCCGAGGTCGGCGGCGAGCAGGGGCCAGTAGTCTGCGTCGGGGGACAGCACGACGCTGGTGGTCTTGGAGGTCAGCGTGACAACCTGGCAGCCGGCCGGAGTGATCGATGCGGTGGCGAGCTGCGTGCCGCCGTCGTCGGAGAACACGACGCTGTAGGTGATGCCGAAGTTGGCGGGGCAGCTGTGGACGCTGGGGTTGAGCTCGGGCAGCGCCAGCGTGTCGGCGTAGAGCTTGCGGGCGGCGGCGTCGGTGAGGTTGACGCTGACGGCGGGCGGCGTGTTTTCGGGGATCGATGACGCGGTGTCGAACTGGGCGCTGTCGATCTGGGGCTCCTTGGTCTGCAGGTCGGCGACCTGTGACTCGAAGCCACCGCTGGAGCTGCACGCGGCAAGCACGAGAGGCAAACACACGAGCTTGTTCATGACGGCACGAGCTAGCAAATGACGTACCGCGATGAGATCCGGTGAGTTAGGCGATGCGCGATCCAGCATTCAGCCGTGATCGTGACACCGCTGTCGTGGTTCAGTCCAGTCCATGCCGTCGGAGTTCAGCACCCGGATCTCCACGGACCGGTGGTAGCGTCGTCTGGCGATGGCGTCCAGCCGGGTTGCGAACGCGCGACACACCGCACAGCCGGAGCTCTCGGCCACCGAGCACCTCGCCCGGCTGTACCGCGCGATCCACGCCGTGGTGCGCAAGATCCCGCGCGGCCACGTCGCGACCTACGGCCAGGTCGCCGAGCTCGCCGGCTTGCCGGGCGGCGCGCGGGTCGCGGGCGCGGCGATGAAGGGCTGCAAGCCGGGCGATCGGCTGCCGTGGCAGCGCGTGATCGGCAAGGCCGGCAAGAACCGCGGCCGGATCGCGATCCACGATCCGGTCGGCGCGGCGGTCCAGCGCCAGCTGCTCGGCGACGAGGGCGTCGCGATCGGTGACTCGGGGCTGATCGCCCTCGATCGCTACGGCTGGCTGCCGGGCAGCACCTCGATCCGCCGCGCGGTTCGCCGCCCGGGCCGCCGCAAGGCCAGCCGCCGGCCGGCGCCGAACCGCGGCCGCGCCCGCTGACGCGCCATGCGCCCGGCCTGCTGACGGCTCAGGCCACCTTGGTGCCATTCCACGGGCCGCCTGGGCCCTGTGGAGAGGTGCGAGTAAAGGTGCCCTGAAACGTGACAGGAGTCTTCAGCGTGAACTCGAACTCGCCCACGTGCCCGTTGGTCTGCGTCCAGATCCCTTTGTAGACGGTGTTGTCTGCATTGAAAGTACCGGCCAACGCTCCATCTCCGTACGTCCCCTGACCGTTGGCCTTGATTTCCACATGCGTCGCGGCCTTGGCCCAGCTGGTGTCCCAGTTACCAACCAATGCATTCGTTGAGGTAATCATCGCCGTTCCCGAGGTAATCATCGTCGATCTCCTGTTTCTGGTTGCTCGTAATGACGCTGCTGCTTTGACCGTCACGAGGTATGTCGTGGAGGTCAATCTCGCTTGAGCCGTCTGGAATCTTCTTTAGCAGCGACCGTGCCAGGAGGGCGTGGCGGCTCGAAACGCCCGCTCCGCCGTCGAGCCTCTGGATCTCGGGAACAAGCCCGCGAAGCTGCCCGGAGAACCTCGTCAGGCACGCTGGGCGTCATCGATCGCCGCGCCCGCTTACGAAACCTGAGTTGGTTCGGGCGTGTATCACTGTAACAGGCGTAACTGTTACGTGACCGTATCTCCGGTGGCGCGCGACGGCGCCTTCGGAGGAGCCGTGGTCTTCGGAGGAGCCGTGGTCCTCGCGGAACCTCGATTGGCTATCTCGACGATGCGGGTCATGGCGGGCGGCTCGCCTTGTTCGCGTGCCTCGCCGAGGACGGCTGGCCGGTGCTCGTCTATCCCGGATCCATCGACTCGATCATCGAGGTCGCAGAGGGCCGACATCCCACGCTTCCCGCGCCGCTCCGCGCGCTCGGCTTCATCTCGCTGTGGCTCGATGCGAAGGGTGGAGCCCGGTGATCGTGCCCCCGAGCCTGGCTGTGGAGCTCATGGTGCCCGTGGTCCGCGCCCTGGCCTGCGCGCACAAGCTCGGGATCGCCTGCCTGCGCCACGTCCAGGCCGCCCGCGCGGCCGATCCGATCGGGCGCTGAGCGCCTGTGTGACCGCCGCCGCAGACCAGGCGACGTTGTTCCCACGCAAGCGCCGGGACAGGTCACAATGGCGGCCATGCGCTGGGTGCTGCTGTCGTGTCTCATCGCGTGTGGGTTCCAGAGCACGGCAACACCGCTACTGCAGATCGACGCCGCGGTGCCCGACGCCGCGGTGCCCGACGCCGCAGTGCCCGACGCCACGCCGTGTCAGGTCGGCGCCAGCTCGACCTCCATCGATCGCGGCCAGGTGGGCCTCAGCACCGGCGGCGGAACGTTCCAGACCTTGGCGTGCGATGGCGACGCCCGGATCATCGGCCTTGCGCTCGACATGAGCGACCAGCCCGCCAACGGCGAGGACGACGACTCGGCGCGCGGGATCCGGATCGGCTGCGCCACGGTCACGATCGGTGCGGCGCAGGGCTCCGCGGGTCCGATCGCGACCAAGGACAGCGAGGGCCATGGTGGCTCGGGCTGGACGCCGTCGACGCTGACGGCGCTCGCGCTGTGTCCGCCGGGCGCCGTCCTGTCCGGGCTCCTGGTGCACGGCGGAGGAAAAGGCGGCGGGAACCTGTTCCTCGATGCGACGATGACGTGCACGACGTTCGACGTCACCGCCAAACTCATCACCACGACCGCGGTGCCGATCGCGGGCTCACAGACCGAGCCGCTGCAGCCGTCGCAGGTCCAGTGCGAGGCGGGCGAGCAGGTGGTCTCGATGATGACCGATACCGGCGCCGGGCTCGACTCGCTCCGGCTGTCGTGCGCGCCGACGATCTGCAAGTGACGCGCGCGTGACGACCCAGGTGGTGATGGCAGCGACCTCGTCGCTGCCGTGACAGGGACGCTCACAAGAATTTCACGGTGCCCTCACCGACACGTATGTCAGGCGGCTCTCAAAGATCTTCGTTGGGCGTCTGGGCGCGGCCGGGATGCCCGCGGAGCTGGTGATTCGCGGAGTAATTTCGAGCGTCAAGACCGTGGCGAACAACGCCACGTCCACCTCGAGCTCGATGGCGGATCGCCAAGATCCGGTGAGCTCCACCTCCGTGTGGGTCAATCCAGCTCACAACATTTTTGCGGCAGCCCGACAGTGGCGCCGATCGTGCGATAGCGTCGTAGTTTTCGCCTGAAGCTCGGCTTGATAGCCTCGTGGAATGGGACAACACGTGGTGCGGCGCGGCGCTGCAAGCACCCCTGCACGCCGGCCCGAGGCCTTGCCGACCACCGAGCTGAGCCAGCAGGAAGTGCTCAGCCTGCTGCGCGATTACGCACGGGCTACCGAGCCCGCGGACCTCGAGGTGGGGGTCGAGGTGGTCCACGGCGCGCCCGGATCCGAGCCGGCATCGAGCGCCGCCGCGGCGCCGCGGTTCGTGCACACGTTGCGCCGCGAACCTGTAGCGCCCGCCGGGTCTCCGGACGTCTCGGCATCGTCGCTCGCGTCACCGGCGGACGGCCGCGTCGACGTCGCCACGATCGCGATGCCGCGGCTCAAGCGTCCCGCCGACGGCCTGATCGCGCTGTCGCCGCTCGATGCTCCCAAGAGCTCTGCGGCCATGTTGCCGGTGCCATCCGCGCCCGCGGCGATGGCCGCGCCCGCGGCGACGCCGACGCCGGTGCCCAAGCCCCTCGCCGGCGGGATGCCGCGGCTCACGAGTCGCCCGAGGCTCGAGGCCGCGCTGCCAGCGCCCCGCTTGATGGCGACCGACGCCATCGAGCCGCTCGTGATCGCCCGCGACTCCGTCGCGACGCCCGCGCAGCCGCCGCTCGATCGCGCCTCGGGTGCGCCGATCGACGCACGCCGCGAGCCGCCGGCCATCGAGGAGCTTCCGGCGATCAACCCGTCGCCGCTCGCGGCCGAGCCGCGGCGCCCCACAGCGCCCCGCGGCCGTCGCTGGCCCGTGGTGTTGCCGATCGCCGTGCTCTTGATCCTCTTCGCCGTCGTGTCCGGGCTCGCTCTTTTGCTCTCCGATGCACCGCTCATGCTGCGGTGACCGGTTTGACGATCGCGGATCTCCCTCGAGGGCACCGCCCACGAGCGCGGTGAGATCGATCCCGCCACCAAGGGGTGGGTGTTCGACGTGTGGCGCTAGAGCTTGATCAGGCCGCGGCGCATCGCCTCGACCACGGCCTCGGTGCGGGTCGACGCGCCGAGCTTCATCATCACGCCGTTGACGTGGAACTTCGCCGTGTGGTCGCTGATCCCGAGCCGATCGGCGATCAGCTTGTTCGACAGCCCCTCGGCGAGCAGCTGCACGACCTGGCGCTCGCGCTCGGTCAGCTCGCCGCGGCCCTTCGGCTCGCGCGGCGGCTGGTTCGGCACCAGGCTCGACGCGAGCTGGGTGTCCATCACGGTCAGCCCGCTGCGGACCGCCGCGAGCGCGGCATGGATCCCGGGGCCGACCTGATCGCGCAGCACCACGCCGCGCGCACCGGCCGCGAGGGCAGGGGCGACGTGGGCCGCGTCACCGACCACGGCGACCACCGGCATCGGGAGCGTGCGCAGCTCGGCGAGCCGCGCGAGCGTCTTGCTCGCGTCCACGCCGGCATCCCACAGCGCGACCTCCGCGCGGTCCCGCTCGACCACGTCGATCGAGCCGAGCTGCGCGAGCAAGCTCGAGAGTCCAGCACGCAGCAAGGGATCGTCCGACAGCAGCGCGACCTTGATCGGGTCACTCACCGCGGCGATCGGTAGGTTTGGATTGCGGGTCATCGGTCCTTGGTACGACGCGCCGGAAACCTCCATGACCACCCCCGGACAGCCCAAAGCTGACGCGTACGTTAGGGAAAGTGTGGTCACGCCAAGCGTCCAGGTCAACCCTACCTGTCCGGGCAGGACCGTTCGCAGGTACCCACCCCGAACCTCGAGGTCAGCTTCGCTGCCTCGCTGATCGACCGACGACGACCCCGCCAAACAGCCGATATACGGAGATTCCCCGGTCGCGCAGGATGGCTCCTTGGAGAAGGAGAGTCTCATGGCGCAACCAGAACAGCATGTCTTCCAGGCGCTCGATCAGGCGCTCGCCGCGGCGGTCGCGACCGCGTCGCCGTCGGTGGTGCACGTCGCCCGCGGCCACGGCCACGCCGGCACCGGCATCGTGTGGGCCGATGATCTCGTCGTCAGCTCGAGCTTCCACACTCCCGACAGGACCCACGTCGGGATTCCGACACCCGGCGGTGGCGACCCCGGTGACGAGCTCGACCGCCGCCCGGCCGAGGTCATCGGCCGCGATCCCGGCACCGATGTCGCGCTGCTCCGGGTCACCGGCGGCGGGCTGACCCCGGCGGCGTTCCGCGAGCTCGGCGGGCTGGCGGTCGGCAACCTCGTGCTCGCGCTCGGCCGGCCCGGCCGCACGGTCCGCGCGTCGCTGCGCGCGATCGGTGTGCTCGGCCCCGAGGTCCGCACGCCGCACGGCGGGACCCTCGAGCGCTATGTCGAGTCGGATCGCCAGATCCCGCGCGGGTTCGCCGGCGGGCCGCTGATCGACGCCGGCGGCGCGGTGATCGGCATGAACACGCGGACCCTGCTGCGCGGCGAGGACCTCGCGGTGCCGACCGCGACCCTGGGCCGGGTGGTCGACGAGCTACGCGCGCACGGTGGCGTGCGCAAGGGCTACCTCGGGGTCGGCGCGTTCCCGGCCCAGCTGTCGCCGCCGCTCGCCCAGCTGATCGGCCGCGACCGCGGCGCGCTGATCGCGAGCATCGAGGACGGCTCGCCGGCGGCGGCCGCCGGGCTGATCGTCGGCGATATCATCATCGCGGTCGCCGACGCCGAGGTCACCGG
>DATBBB010000077.1:0-9354 GCA_036271215.1 Kofleriaceae bacterium
TGGGCGCTGATCGACGCCGGCTACGACGGCGGCTTCAACGTCGTCGGCGGCGCGTACGACTCGGTCAACTACCAGAACGCGAACCACTCGGTCCGCGTCACCGACGAGTTCATGAACGCGGTGCTGCGCGACGGCGACTGGAGCACCCGCGCGGTGACCGACGGCCGCAAGCTCGAGGCCCACAAGGCGCGCACGCTGATGCGCAAGATGGCCGACGCCGCGTGGATCTGCGGCGATCCCGGCATCCAGTACGACTCGACGATCAACGACTGGCACCCGTGCATCAACACGTCGCGGATCAACGCGTCGAATCCGTGCTCGGAGTACATGTTCCTCGACGACTCGGCGTGCAACCTCGCGTCGCTGAACCTGCGCAAGTTCCAGCGCCCCGAGGGCCCGCACGCCGGTGAGCTCGACCCCGAGGCGTTCCGCCGCGCCTGCCAGACCACGATCATGGCGATGGAGATCATCGTCGACAACTCGAGCTATCCGACCGAGCGGATCGCCGAGAACAGCTACAAGTTCCGCCCGCTCGGGCTCGGTTTCGCGAACTTGGGGGCATTGCTGATGTCCCGTTCACTCCCCTACGATTCGGAGCCCGGGCGGGCATATGCTGCGGCGATCACCGCGTTGATGTGCGGCGAGGCATATCGCACCTCGGCCAGGATCGCCGCCGACGCGACCGGTCCGTTCGCCGGCTACGCCGACAACGAGACCCCGTTCCTCAAGGTCATGCGCAAGCACCGCGCCGCGTGCGACCGGATCGACACCGCGCTGGTGCCGTACGAGCTGATGGCCGCGGCCCGCGAGTCATGGGACGGCGCGATCGAGCTCGGCCAGAAGTACGGGTTCCGCAACGGCCAGACCACGGTGCTCGCGCCGACCGGCACGATCGCGTTCCTCATGGACTGCGACACCACCGGCGTCGAGCCCGACATCGCGATCGTCAAGTACAAGCGCCTGGTCGGCGGCGGCCTGATCAAGATCGTCAACCACACCGTGCCCGAGGCGCTGGCCAAGCTCGGCTACTCCGAGCGCGAGGTCGAGTCGATCATCGCGCACATCGACGCGACCGACACGATCGAGGGCGCACCGTTCCTCAAGGAGGAGCACCTGCCGGTGTTCGACTGCGCGTTCCGGTCGTCGGCCGGAGACCGGTCGATCCACTACATGGGCCACATCCGCATGATGTCGGCGGTCCAGCCGTTCCTGTCGGGCGCGATCTCCAAGACGGTCAACCTGCCGACCGATTGCACCGTCGAGGACATCGAGGACGCGTACATCCAGGCCTGGAAGCTCGGACTCAAGGCGATCGCGGTCTATCGCGATGGCTGCAAGCGGACCCAGCCGCTGTCGACCAGCATGAAGCAGGCGACCAGCGATGGCTCGAAGATCGATTCGGCGACGCTCGCGGCCGCGCTCGCAGTGGTCACCAAGGCCAGCGAGCGCGATGCGCTCGAGAGCCTGTCGTCCGAGGAGCGCAAGCTGGTCGAGGCGCTGCGCGCCCGCAAGTCGCGGCCGGCCGGCCCGCCGATGGCGAACCGCTACAAGCTGCCCGACGAGCGTGCGTCGTTCACCCACAAGTTCTCGATCGGCGGCCACGAGGGCTACATCACCGTCGGCATGTACGACGACCACTCGCCCGGCGAGATCTTCGTGCGGATGGCCAAAGAGGGCTCGGTGATCGCCGGCCTGATGGACTCGTTCGCCACCGCGATCTCGCTGGCGTTGCAGCACGGCGTGCCGATGCACCTGCTGATCGAGAAGTTCAAGGGCACCCGGTTCGAGCCGTCGGGCTTCACCGGTAACCAGGAGATCCCGATCGCGACGTCGATCATGGACTACCTGTTCCGCTGGCTCGCGATCCGGTTCCCATCGGATGGTCCGTCGATGTACGAGCGCCACCCGGCGGCCAAGGCGGCGCAACTCGACCTACCGAAGATCCCGCTGTTGTCGAAGGACTACATCGCGATCGAGACCAAGGGCGCCAAGCCGGCGATCTCGGTCGAGGTGGTCGAGCCTGCGCGCGACCGCGCCTGGGTGCAGGAGACCGACGCTCCGCCGTGCCACGAGTGCGGCACGCTGATGGTGCGTAACGGCGCCTGCCACAAGTGCCCGAACTGCGGCTCGACGTCCGGCTGCTCGTAGCCCTGCGCCACCTGCGCGACGCGCGGCGGTGAGCTCGGCAGTGGCTGCGGCGGCGCAACCCGGCGAGATGGTTGCGTGCGCGGGCGCTCGCCGGCCCGGGGTCGCGGGAAAGCGGCGCGATCGATCGGGCGATGATAGGGTCGGGCTGCGATGTTCCTGCCGGTTCCTTACCTGACGTTGATCGCCGTGGCCCTCGTGGTCACCACGCTCTGGTGGTGGCTGTCGCGGGTCAAGGTTGCGCCGCCGGCGCCCGCGCCGGTCGCGGCGATGGCCCAGCGGATCGCGTTCCCCGGCGGGATCCACGTCCACGATCCGGCGCAGGCCCTGGCGCGGCTCGATCAGCCGGACGAGATCGTCATCCCGTTCGAGCATGCGGTGCTGGTGATCGACTATCCGCTGTCGTCGCCGGCGTCGATGGAGATCGACGCCCCGATCCCGCTGGGCTTCACCCGCGCTCAGCTGATCAAGACGATCTGCGAGGAGTACGCGCACGTCTACGACGCCGAGGAGGGCACCGCGGCGACCAAGACGATCCCGATCGAGGAGCGCGGGGCGATGCGCAGCCGCAACCGCACCGATGGCGCCTATGGGATCTGGGGCCACGATCTCGAGGATCTGGTGCTGACCGCCGCGCACTGGACGCGCCAGCCCGACGGCATCGTGCGGATCGAGCTCCACGTCGAGAGCTGACGCGGCGCGCGGTGATCGCCTGCGCCCACGTGGGCGCGGGGTGGTGCCCACGTGGGCACGCGCCTGTCGGTCCCACGTGCGAGGGCTCGGGAGAGCGCCGACACGCTCGCTTCGCTACCGCGGGTGGGGACCTCCTGCTTCGGGTGAAAGCGGACCGCCGGCGCTCGAACGTCACTCCATGCCTAATACTCAGAGCGGCCTGCCCTTGCAGTGGATCTTGTGGAAGCTACCTCCGCAGGAGGCCCCCACCCGCGTCGCTTCGCACGCGTTGACGTGCTGACCGAATGCCCTCAGCCGCGGAGCAGGCGTGGGCCGCCGGCGCTGGGGCCGTGCTCGACGGGCTTGTGCAGGACGACGTTGCGGCCGGCCTCGCGCCCCGCGGCGTGGGCGCCGTTGATCCGGATGCTGTGGCGGCGGGTGGTGATCCGCGGGTGCCGCGCGCGGTAGAACCGGTCGAGGTCGCCGTCGCCGACCCACACCAGGCCGGTCTGCTTCAGGTCCTTGCGCTCGGACAGGAGCTTCTCGCGGAAGCCGTTGACCACGCCGGACTGGTACGCGAGCCGGTCGCGGCCGTTGCGCACGCGGGTGTCGTGGCGGTTCTCGTTCCACAGCCGCTCGGCGGTCGCGAGCAGGAACGCGTAGACGTGGCTCGCCATCTCGACGTTGGCGCGGGTGCCGGCGATCTCGTAGACCGTGCCGGACTTGCCGAGCCGCGGCAGGAACACCGGGATCCGGATCACCTTGACGAAGAAGAACTCGAGCAGCAGGCCGGCGACCTCGGACTCGACGCGGGTGCCGCGCTTGTTCGGATCGCCGAGGTGGCGAACCTCGTAGCTGCGATCGACGCGCGCGGTGGTCGCCTCGATGTTGTGGCGCAGCATCAGCTCGTGCGCCTTGCGCATCGCGATCTCGGCCTCGTGCTGGTTCGGGCTGCCGGCGAGCGCGAGCAGCTTGCGGATCCGCTCGAGGATGCGATCGGCGCCGGGATCGGCCTCGGGCGCCGAAGGATCCGCGGCGGTGGCCGCGCAGGGGCTGCCGGCGGCGCGGGCATCGATCCCGCGCTCGGCGCACACCCGGCGGAACGTCTCGCCGTGTGGGGTCTCGCCGTGAACGCGGAGGACCTCGTCGACGAACTGGTGCGCCATCTCGTGCTCGAGCACGCTGGCGACCTCGAGCCAGGGCCGGTTCATCACCAGCGAGCGCGAGATCTCGAGGGTGCGGGTGGCGCCATGCCAGCGGCCGAGGTGGGTCGACGAGCTCGACATCACGATCACCGGCGGCGCGAGCCGGCCGCGAAACCGCTGCTGGTTCTCCCAGTCGTAGCGCTGGCCGAGCTCGCGCAGCAGCGCGGCTTCGAGCTCCGCGGACAAGGCCTCGGCAGTGGCGGGGTCGCGCTCACGCTCGCTCATCCGGCTGTCGATACCACGCGGCTCTGTCACCGCACGCGACGAAGTTATCGACGAGCGCTAACTGATCTTGGGCGCTGGAGATTCAGCATCACGATGCGAACGACGCTGCGTGCGATCGAGCTTCAGGTGCCGCGGGAAGCGCGATCGCGGCAGGTGGTCATCGCTCGTACAGACCGATCAGCAAGCCCCGCGCGAGGGTGTGCCCGCGCAGCGCATGGATCAGCGCGCGGCGGCCGGGCTCGCTGCCGAGATCCGGATCGTGATCGAGCGCGAAGATCTGGAACCCGTAGCGATGCGGTCCGTGGCCGGGCGGCGGATCTGGCGGCATCCATCCCGGACGCAGGAACGAGTTGAGCCCGAGCGAAGCGTGGCGGTGATCGATCATCAGCTCGCCCTCGGCGAGCTCGGTCAGTACCGGCGACAGCTGCCATGCGATCGCATGGACCAGCGGCGCCGGCGTCGGGCTGTCGGCGTCCTCGACGAGCAGCGCGACCGAGCGTGTGTTCGCAGGGACGTTGAGCCAGCCCAGCGGCGGCGACAGACCGTCGCCGTCGGCGGTGTAGCGCACCGGGATCGATGCGTGATCGGCGAACGCGGGGCTGCTCACCACGATCACCGGCTGCGCGGACGACACCGCATCGCTGTGACACACGAGGCTGCCGAGACCGGGACGGGCATGCCGCAGCGCGCGGCCGACTTGCGCGGGAAGTTTTTCGAGCATGTTCGAACCATACCGACGAAGATCGAGTGCACCACGGTGAGCGGTTCCAGGCTGAGCGCCGCGGACGCAGCACGGCGAGCGTGTGCCGGGCGCGCATGTGGCTCACCCGCGCGGCGCATGCACGCGCGCGGACGGCGCGTGGAAGGGCGAGCGGGTGCGCGCGGACGGCGCGTGGAAGGGGCGAGCAGCATGCGCGCGGGATGCACGGGGCGGCTGTGCATTGGCCGCGTAGGGCACGAGCTCGTCAGCCGTGCAGGGCGTTCGAGATCGGCTCGTCGTCGTCGGAGGCCGGCTCGGCGATCGCAGTCAGGATCGGCATCGCGCCGGCGAGCGAGCGCGCGAACAGCGATGGTTGCTCGGGGTCGGCGAACACGGCGGCGTAGTCTTCGGGCGAAAGCGCGCGGGCCAAGCGCACGGCGTAGTTGTCGCGCAGGACGCGGAGGTAGTGCTCGATGTCGTAGTCGCGCGGGTCGGTGGGGTCGGTGGGGACGTCGCGGGTCGCTTGGCGGGAGGATCCATGGGGGCCGACCGCGTGGGTGGCTGGGTCGGTGAGGGCGTGGGTGGCTGGGTCGGTGAGGGCGTGGGTGGCTGGATTGGCGGCGGAGCTGGCGGTCCGGTTCGCGCGGGTATTGCCAGCCGGGCCGGCGGACCTGGCGCGGGGCGGGCCTGCGTCGTCGGTGGGGTCGGTGGGCGGCTCGGTGGGCGGCTCGGTGGCCGGCTCGGTGGGGTCGAGCTCGTCGTCGGGCTCGGCGAGCAGGCGGCTGCGGCCGCGGGTGGCGCGGTAGACCCGGATGCGCTCGCCGACGGCCCAGTCGGTGCGGCCGCTGGTGAGCAGGGCTTCGTAGGGCAGCTGGTGGCGGGTGCCGCGGGCGGCGAGGTACTGGGCCGGGGTCTGGGTCAGGCGGACGCGGGTGGTGACGTCGCGGGTCGGGATGGCGCGCTTGCGGAGCGCGGCGACGGTCTCGATGTAGATCCGCTGGACCCCGGCGACGTCGCTGGCGAGCAAGGCGTCGAGCGCGCGGCGCAGGAATTGCTCGCCGAACGGCTCGGCGCGGCTCGAGCGGAACGCGACGCCGCGCAGGATCAGCGGCGCGTGGTAGGGCAGGAGCGCGTAGTTCTTGGGCTCGTGCGACAGCATCGCGGCGTAGCGGCCCTCGAATTCGAGCTGGATGCCCGCGGGCAGCAGGGCGGCGACCTCGGCGACGACGCGGCGCTCGTCGGCCTCGGCCCAGGACGCGGGGACGGCGAAGTAGACACCGTCGGTGTCGGCCTCGAGCAGGGTCACGCCGCGGGCGGCGAGCTCGCGGCACAGCAGGGCGAGGACCTGCCGGCCGTGGTGGGTGACCCGGTTGGCGGCGTGGACGTCGGAGAACCGGGTCAGGCCGGAGGCGCCGAGGTAGCCATAGGCCGAGTTGACGACGAGCTTCATCGCGGCGGACATCGCTTCGGCGGTGAACCGCTCGGGGGAGCCGGGCGGGGCGGCGCGGCCGCGCGCCTTGGCGGCGAGCCGGTGCTCGACGAGCCGGTCGACGATCGCGAGCAGGGCGGCGAGCCGGTCGCGCGCGGGGCCGATCCGGTAGGCGCGCATCAGCGACGGATAGAGGCTCGCGACGTCGGCCTTGACGATGCGGTGCGCGACGCCGGCGGCGAACAGGTGCAGCGCGGCGCCGTTGTGCGGGGTGCCGTCGCCGGGCTCGTGGGCGGGCAGCGCGGCGCCCGAGCGGAGATACGCGCGGACCAGCAGCGGGTCGATCACGCCGGTCGCGGCGCCGGCGTCGGCGAGCCGCTCGTAGCGCCGCGGGGCCATGCCGGCGAGCGCGAACGCCGCGCCGCCGAGCGTGCGGGCGAGGCCGGCGACCTCGGTGACGTCGTCGGTGGCGTAGCGCCGGACCCGATCGGGGTCGCGCTGCCAGACCCGGTGGACGTCGGCGCCGGGGATGTGCTCGCGATCGGGGCGCGCGTGGCCCATGTGGCGCGCGACGGCCTTGAGGCCGTGGCCGGGCAGGTCGCGCGCGGCGAAGTCGTGGCGCAGCACGGCGTCGAGGGTGTCGATCAGCTCGCGGCCGGGCATGGTGTAGCGGATCCGGCGGGTCGCGTTGCCGGGCGCCGGGACGCCGCGGCGGGCGGCGCGCTGCCGGAGGTCCGAGCCGCCCGCCGCCCCGAACGGTCCGGCGCGCCCGAGCACCAGCGGGATGCCGTGCAGCCGCGCGCGACGCTCGACGAACGGCAGGTCGAAGCCGTGCAGGTTGTGGTTCTCGATCACGTCGGGATCGGCGGCCTGGATCCGCGCCACGAGCCGGACGATCAGGTCGGCCTCGTCGGCCGGGGCGTCGCCGCGCGCCTCGAGGACCTCGGTGCGGCCGGCCGGATCGCGCACCGCGGCCACGAAGATCCGATCGTGCGCCGGATCGAGCCCGGTGGTCTCGAGGTCGAACTGGAGCCGGCGCAGGTCGTCGAACGCGAGGCCGCGGAAGTAGGTCCGGCCGCTGGCGACCAGGTACTGCTCCTCGGGCGGCAGCACCAGGACGTCGGCCGGGCCGAGGTCGCGGATGTGGCCGAGCGGCCGTCCGAGCCGGCGGGACGCACCGTGGAGGACCGCGGTGACCAGGGGCCGCAGGTCGCCGGCGCGCACCACGTAGCGCAGCGCGCCGGGGCCGGCGAGCTCGCGGTAGGTCACGCAGCCGGCCGCCGGGCCATCGCGCTCGGGGCGCAGCCGGCCGCCGAGGTGCGCCAGGTCGTCGAGCGCCGCGAGCACGAGCCACGGCCGGAACCGGACGGCGTCGCGCACCAGCGCCCGGGAGCCGGGCAGGCGCCGCCACACGAACGCGCGGCCGTCGGGCTCGGCCCACACCGAGACGATGCCGGGCGTCGGATCCCAGCCCCACAACCATTCGTCTTCGATCGTCACGGGCTCGATCGCACGCATAGCATCAACCCGCGGCGGCTTCGATGACCGTGCAGATCCCGGGACCTGGTAGGCTGCCCACGATGCGGACGATGCCAGTGGTGCTCGCGAGCGCGGCGGTCGCGGTGGCAGTGATGATGGTGCGCGCGCACACCGCGCATGCGTGAGGGCTGTCACCGCCGGTCGGTCCGACTGGCTTACCCGCCGAGTGCGACGGCAGCGATCCGCCGACCTGGCAGGCCACGGGGTCGGTCAGCGGGTTCTCGACCCAGATCAACTTCGGCGACACCCGGCTGCGCGTCGAGCAACTGGCGACCACCGCGTCGATCGGTAACTTCCCGTCGCCGCGGATCGGCTGGTCGGCCAGCGTCGGCGGCATCGTCGCCGGGCAGATCGACGGCCGCGACGTCCACGGCGGCGGCACCGCGGCCGGTACGCTCAGCTGGCTGCCGGTCTACGAGCGCGCGGGGCGGCCGTTCGTGGCGATCACCGCGACCGCCGGCGCCAGCGTGGTCCGCGGGCCATCCGATGACGAGATGACGCACACCTGGCTGGCGTTCGATCTGCGCGGCGGGGTCATGGTCGGCAAGACGTTCGCCGACCGCTGGGTGCCGTACGTCGCGGCGCGCGGGTTCGGCGGCCCGGTGTACTGGCAGCACGCCGGCGCGGCCGTCACCGGCGACGATCGCTACCACGTCACGCTCGGCGGCGGCCTGATCGTGCGGCTGCCGGCCAGCCTCGACGTCACCCTCGAGGCCATGCCGCTCGGCGAGCGCAGCGCGGCGCTCGGCGTGACCCGGCACCTGTGACGCGATCCGGTGCCCGGACCAGGTCGAGTGGCTTTCGCACCTTGTATTGGTGAGCTAGTTTAAAGTAGTGGCAAGAGCCTCCACGATTCATCGAAAATTCGATCGCAAGAATCTGGTTCGAGAGCTCTCCGAAAACCGAACGGACCCACTCGAGCTCGTACGAGAGGCGCTGTCCAACGCGAAGGATCACGTCGCTACCAGGTTCTGGTTTCGTAGCTCGCGCGATGCGAGGAATCAGGTCGACATCCTCTTCCTGGACGACGGGGAGGGTATGACGGCCGATCGGCTCGCGGCGTTCTGGGGGATCGGCGCCTCATCCAAAGTCGATGGCCGTCCCCGGATCGGGTACAAGGGCCACGGTACCAAATTGTATTTTGATTGCGAGCAGCTGAGCTGTGCCACCAATACGGATCATACGAAATGGCTGCTCACCACGCTTCAGGATCCCGGGAGCTCCGAGGCCACCGAGATCTCAGTGGAGGAGTTGCCGAGAGAACATCGGTTACAAAAGGAGATATCAGCCATCGGAATCACGCACGGTACGGCGATCTGGATGCAGGGCGTGAAATTTCATGATTCGGTAAGACTCCTCAGCAGGTCGCAAATAGAGTCCTATTGTGACTGGTTCACGTTTGTTGGCGATGTACGGAGCGGACTGTATGATGCGCGCCG
>DATBBB010000078.1:0-16343 GCA_036271215.1 Kofleriaceae bacterium
GCCCATCGCGACGACCTCGTCGGTCAGCGCCGCGATCCCGTGGGTCTCCAGCTCCGCCGCGAGCAGCAACTCACCGCCGGCGAACGGCAGCGCAACAATCTCCGCCGCTGTGGCTGCGGCCACCTTCCGTGCATAGTTCCCTCGAGCATCGACCCGCGCGAACTCGCGCTTGATCGTGGACTCGGACGGCAATGGCGAGATTCGCTGTCCCTGCAGGATGGTGATCGCTTCGCTCAGTGTCAGCCGAGGATTGGCCGCACGCGCGGCCTGCACGGCTTGCCGGCACGCCACGGAGATCGTCGGCTCGCGTGGCACTCGCGCATTGATCAACGACTCGAACCCTCGCTCCCGATACGCGGGGATCCGGCGCCGCGCCCAGCTACGTCGGCTCTCCGGCAGTAGCTTCGCGATCGCGCCATTCAGCGACCCTCCGCGCGCGGCCTCCGCGAGGATTGCTCGGACGACCAGCTCGTCGCTTCGTGCCTGCTCGACGCGCTTGAGCCACGACTTCTCCGAAATGCGAGACTTGACCCGCATCAACCTCGGCGTCTTGGGTTCCACAGGATCCGTAGATCACGTCCGTCGAACCCGCGTCAACCGGCAACGGGCCCGCGGATCGAATCTTCATCGCCCGTTTCAACCGTGGCGGAGCGACCGTGGCCCAGTTTCTCGATTGGGTCGCGGTAGGGACCCCGGTTGCCCAGGGCCCCCCGCACAGATCCCAGCGGGCGGTATTACCGCATTGGGCTCTTACCTCGGGTACGAACGTCAAAGCGCTTTTCAGGCCAGGGATGCTGAATGCGTGCGTATGGGAGCCATCGGGTAACAAGGCGACTCATCCGGCGCCAGTTCATGCGAGTTCGTTGACTGCGCCGGCGGAGCCAACGTCGCCAGTGTCGCATGACCTGGGTACGGAACGACGCGACCGCATCGCCGTTGCCGGGGACGGCGTAGTACTGAGCGTGCCCCCGGACGACGCTGCCGAGCCATCGACCTTGCTCGGGGATCGGATCGTGCCGGCGTCGCCGTAGCTCGGTGTTCACCGCGCTCAGCTTCGCCCGCATTCTCAGGCGCATCGTGCGTCGCTTCAGCTGGAACCGCCCCCACCTCGTCTTCGCGCAGACGTGCGTGAAGCCGAGGAAGTCGAACGTCTCCGGCTTGCCGTCGCCGCGCCGATCCCGGTTCGCGGCGGCGAACCGCCCGAATTCCAAGAGGCGCGTCTTTTCGGCATGCAACTCCAGCGAGAACTGCGCAAGTCGTTCGCGCAACTCCACGAGGAACCGCTCGGCGTCGGCACGAAGCTCGAACCCCACCACGAAGTCGTCGGCAAACCTCACGGCAACAACATTGCCGCCGGCGTGCCGAGTCCTCCACTGCTGGACCCAGAGGTCGAAGACGTAGTGCAAGTACAGGTTCGACAGCAGGGGCGATACCGTCGCTCCCTGCGGCGCTCCGTCCTCGGACGCCGTCCACGTCCCATCCGCGAGGACGCCCGCCTTCAGCCATTTCTGGACGAGGCGGACGATCCTCCGATCCGCGATCCGGTGCTCGAGAAACTTCGCCAACCATCCGTGAGAGATGGACCCAAAGAAATCACGGAGGTCGGCATCGAGCACCCAGCTCACCTTCTTCCGCAGGAGCCCGGTGGCGAGCGCATCCAGCGCATGATGCTGACTGCGTCCCGGTCGGAACCCGTAGGAGAAGCCGAGGAAGTCCTCCTCGTAGATTGCGTTCAGCACCTCGACGACGGCGCGCTGGACGATCTTGTCCTCCAGCGACGCGATGCCGAGCGGCCGTTGCCGCCCGTCCGCCTTTGGGATGAACACCCTACGAGAGGGCTTGGCCCGGTACGCCCCTTTGTGCAGCCGCTCGTGCAGATCTTGGAGATTGTCCTCCAGACCAGCCGCGTACTGCTCCCACGTCACGCCATCGACCCCAGCCGCCGCCGTACGCTTGAGCGCAAGGAAGGCGGCCCTGAGCCGATCGATCGTGAGGTGATGGAAGAGCGCCGTGAACTTCACATTCCTATCCTTCTTTGCTGCTTGACGCACACGGTCCAGCGCACTTGGCACGTCGATCCGGCGCTGTGTCCGGGACGCGTTTTGCTGGTCCATGTTCCCCTTGGTCAGGCCCCTTCCCTCCATTGCCTCCGCAGTTGGATCCGCTTCCACCATCGGTGCCGTAGGCTCTCCCTTGGCTGTATCCAGCGTTTCCGCCTTCGTGCCCGTGTAGGGATCACCATAGCCCCGCTGCTTCCGCGGCCCAGCCTTGTTCGGCGACTTCGCAGGTACAATAGGCCTGTCCGACTTCCCCCGGTCGTTCGTCATCGGTGGTTGGCCATGGGCCTTCCCGATGCGTCCCGCCGCCCCATCAGCGGCGGGCGACCTAGGGATCTCCCGGTTCTCGCGCAGGAGGATTCCGCACGTGCTCGGGGTCTACGACCGCGCAGGGTCAACCGCCACCTCGCGTTATCGGTGTCGGTCGTGCAGCCTTCCGTATCTTCGGACAACGTCGGCACCCTGAAGTCAGTTATTTCGCGGCTCGATACCCTGCCCATGCGTACCCCTGTCAACGCTTCGCCGACGCCCTCGCGGGCACCTGCGCATGACTCGGGGTCATCGCGGGTCGCTACTCCTTCGATGTAAGGCGCTCTCATCCTCTTCTTCCTGCCGGTTTATCCCGGCGCACCCGAAGTCCCTGTCTGACTCCGCGACGATCTTCCCGACCAGCGCCGCGCCCTGGACGTCCTCGCGGGTCACTTCGCGGGTCTTCACGCGGCCAGTCCCTGAGGGCAGCGGCCGGGATCTCTCCGCCACGGCGTAGCGTTTAGAGGCACCAACGGTCGATTGAGAGGCACCCACGACAGATTGAGAGGTGCGCGGCGATTTAGTACCAAAGCCCGGAATTCGGACATCATGTGTTCAACGCGCTGATCGATGTCCCCGAGACCGTTCGCTCGGCCCTCGGCCATCACCTCGTCGACTTCTCCCATATGGTCGATGACCTGTCCGAGATTCCCGACGATCGGCTACGCGCACGGGCCTGCACCGCCCTGATGACACTCGCGACCCTGAGCTTCAAGCACGCCCAGACTCGCTCGGAATTGCTCGACCGGATGGCGGGCTGGAGCGATGTCATGCGCGCGGCGATCGCTGCCCCTCACGGCTTGGAGGCGCTCGCCCTGGTCATGCGCAATATCGTCCAGGCCAGCGACGTCGAACGTGACGCCATCCACTCCCTCATGAAGCGCGAGCTCGGTCCTGAAGCCAAGGATATCATCATGACCTTGGAGAACGACTCATCCAGCGAGGAGTGAAACAAGGCCTGCCGCAGGGCATCGAGCAAGGCATCCAACGGGGCATCGAGCAGCGCATCGCGCAGGCATCGATCAAGCAGCTCGACACCTGGCTCGTCCGCCTGTTCTCGGTAGCCACGCAGACCGACTGAGGAGATCGTGTCCTCGCTCGACGCCCCCGAGGCGACCGAGGCTGTCGCCAGGCCGGCCGGCGCCGACGCCCCACCACCCGCGTAGCGCTGCGGCCTCGCGCTTACTCGGCGTCGTCGCCGAGCAACACGCCGACCGCGAGCTCGATCGCGTCGAACGGCTCGGCGCGCACACGTTCGCCGGCCTCGGCGCGCAGCGCGACCAGGTAGCCATCGGGCATGTGGCGATGCACCGTCAGCGTGCGATCCACCTGGTCGAGGATCCAGTAGTGCGGCACGCCCGCCTGATGATAGCGGCGCAGCTTCGTCACTGTGTCGACCGAGCGATTCGACTCGCTCACGATCTCACACAGCCAATCGGGACGCAGCGTGACCGGACGATCGCGCGGTGGCGCCGGCGATCGATCGCGCCGCCAGCCGGCGATGTCGGGTCGATAACCACGGCCATCGAGCAAGCTGTCGACCTCGGTCGCGAGCCACCAGCCGCCCGGGCCATCCGAGCCACCGGGCTTGCGATCGTACGCGTCGCCGAGCCTGCCGATCGTACGACCTTGCGCGCGCCCATGCTCGAACGTCGGCAACGCCTTCTCGATCAGCACGCCGTCGATCAACTCGACCCGGCCGTCGATCGGCTGTGCCAGCCAGTCGGCAATCGTCGCGGATGGCCCTCGGCTCATCGGCTCGGTCATCCACGACAGTGTTAGCATGGCTCCCCGCCGCAGCATCAGCTGCTGGCCGACCGAGGGGACATCGCGGCCGGGGGCATCCTCTGGTAGGGTCGCCCCGCCGTGTCGTACCTGTTCCCGAGCTCGACGATCACGATCGACGCCGCGCTACGCGACCTCGCGCAGGGCAGCCCGAAGGCGCGCACGGCCGCGGCGCACGCGCTCGGAGATGTCGAGGACCCGGCCGAGAAGCGGCGGGCGGTCGACGCGCTGGTCCGCGCGCTCGACGATGATCGGCCCGAGGTCCGCGCCGAGGCGTGCGCGTCGCTCGGCGATCTCGGCGACGTGGCGCCGCTCGCGATGCTGATCCGCCGGCTCGACGACGGCTCGCCGGCCGTCCGGCAGAACGCGGCGATCGCGCTCGGCACGCTCGCCCACCCCGACGGCTTCGAACCGCTCGCCCAGGCGCTGCGCGAAGGCCCGGCGGATCTGCGGTTCCAGGCCGCGACCTCGCTCGCCGAGATCGACCAGGCCCGCGCGTTCGATCCGCTGGCCGCCGCGCTCGGCGACGGCGATCCGCAGGTCGTCGCCGCCGCCGCGCTGTCGCTCGGCGCGATCGGTGATCCGCGCGCCGCGGCGCTGCTCGCCGCCCGGCTCGATCACAAGGAGGCCGCGACCCGGTTCGACGTCGCGTATGCGCTCGCCGAGCTCGGCGACCCGGCCGGCCGCGGCGTGCTGAGCCAGGCGCTCCGCGACATCGATCGCGCGTGGGACGCGGTGACCGCGCTCGGCCGGCTCGCCACCACCGACGACGCCGAGGTGCTCGGCCGCGCGCTGACCGGCAAGCACACGCCGCCCGAGGCCACCGTGCTCGCCGCCGGGACGCTGATCCGGATCGCCCCGAACAGCGCGCACCACGACGCCGCACGCCGCGTCCTGCTCGCCGGGCTCGGCGCCCGCAAGACCCACATCCGCGGCATCGCCGTCGAGCAACTCGGCGAGGTCGGCGGCGCCTGGGCGCTCGCTCCGCTCGACAAGCTCGCCCGCAGCGGCAAGGGCGCCGAGCTGCGCGACGCGATCGCGACCGCACAGCAGATGATCGCGGCCCGGGGCGACCAGCCCGCCGGCGCCGCCAAGCCCACCGCCGGCGACATCCCCGCCGGCGACATCCCCGTCGGCGACATCCCCGTCGGCGACATCCCCGCCAGCGACCAGCCGCCCACCACCGCCGGCACCCACCCCGCCGCCAAGGACGCGGAGCACACATGATGTTGATCGACTCGCACGCCCACGTCGACGGCAAGGAGTTCGACGCCGACCGCGCCGAGGTCCTCGCCCGGGCCCGCGCCGCCGGGGTCCAGCGCATCGTGGTGATCGGCGCGGTCGGCGACCCGACGAGCGCCGAGCGCGCGGTCGCGCTCGCCGAGGCCGACCCCGAGATCTGGGCCACCGTCGCGACCCACCCGCACGACGTGGCGCAGATGACCCCCGACTGGTGGGCGCTGCACGAACGGCTCGCCCACCACCCGCGCGTGGTCGCGATCGGCGAGACCGGCCTCGACTACTACTATGATCACTCGCCGCGCGAGCTGCAGCAGCAGGCGTTCGCCCGGTTCATCGAGCTGGCCCGCGCGGCCCAAAAGCCGGTGGTCTGCCACATCCGCGACGCCCACGACGACGCCCGCGCGATCCTCCGCGCCGGCGGCGTCACCGAGTGCGTGATCCACTGCTTCACCGGCACCCCGGACGACGCCCGCGCCTACGCCGAGCTCGGCTACTACGTGTCGTTCTCCGGCATCGTCACCTACAAGACCGCGCAACCGCTGCGCGACGCGGTGCCGTTCGTGCCGCGCGATCGGCTGCTGATCGAGACCGATTGCCCCTATCTGGCGCCGATCCCCAAGCGCGGAAAGCGCAACGAGCCGGCGTTCATCACCCACACCGCCGAGGTGGTGGCCAGATGTTCCGGCATGAGTTTCGAAGAGTTAGCTGAAATCACGACCCAGAATGCGTGCCGGGTGTTCCGGTTACCCGCAGCTTGACGGAGCACGCTGCGGCGGGTATAGATTCCGCCTTCGTTTCGGTACCGTAGGAGCTTGTTCGATGGCACTCAAGATCGGCCTGTTGGGCAAAAAGATCGGCATGACCCAGGTGTTCGCAGATGACGGCGAAGCCGTCGCTGTGACCGTGATCCAGACGGGTCCGTGCCACGTGATCGGCACCCGGACCCAGGAGCGCGACGGCTACACCGCCGTGGTGCTCGGCTTCGACGAGAAGCCGGTCCGGCTGGCCAGCAAGGCCGAGCTCGGAGCGCTCAAGGAAGGCGGCCTCAAGCCGCAGCGCTTCGTCCGCGAGCTCCGGCTGCCCGCCGAGGAGGTCGCCAAGTACACGGTTGGCCAGGTCCTCGGTCCCAAGGACGTCTTCGTCGACAGCGCGCCGATCGACGTCGAGGGCATCAGCAAGGGCAAGGGCTACCAGGGTGTCATCAAGAAGCACCACATGAAGGGCATGACCCGCGCCCACGGTACGCACGAGTACTTCCGCCACGGCGGATCGATCGGCTGCCGCCTCACCCCGCAGCGCGTGCACAAGGGCAAGCGCATGGCCGGCCAGATGGGCAACGAGAAGGTCTCGATCCAGAACCTTCAGCTGTTCCGCATCCTCGCCGATGACAACGTCATCCTCGTCCGCGGCTCGGTCCCCGGTGGGGCCAACGAGTACGTGGTCGTGACCAACGCGGCGACCCGCACCGTGTACAAGCGCAAGGGCCAGGGCAAGGAAGAGGTTCGCTCGAAGAACCCGCTCAAGGCCTCGAAGAAGGCGGCTGCCGGCCGCGGCTAGCAGCGACCGAACCGCATGCAGTTGGCCCGGCGCGACGAGCGACCGGGCTTTTACGTTTTTCGATGGGCAACAAGCTCAACGACCGCAGCACGCGCCACGATCGGTTTCACCAGAAGGCGAAACGCGAAGGCTTCCTCGCGCGCGCGGTCTACAAGCTCGAGGAGATCGACGCCAAGCACGCGATCTTCGACGGCGGCACCCGGGTGCTCGATCTCGGCTGCGCGCCCGGCTCGTGGCTGCAGTACGCCCAGCAGCGGATCGGCGAGCCGGCGCGGCTGGTCGGGCTCGACCGCACGCTGATCGACCGCGCCCCGCGCGGCGCCCGGATCCTCGCCGGCGACGTGCTGACGATCAGCGTCGCCGAGCTGCTCGGCGACCTGCCGGCGTTCGACGTCGTGCTGAGCGACATGGCGCCCGATACCACCGGCGTCCGCCACGTCGACCAGGCGCGCTCCGAGGCGCTGTTCGAGCGCGCGCTCGACATCGCGACCCAGGTCCTCGCTCCCGGCGGCAACTTCGTCGGTAAGCTGTTCCAGGGCCCGGACTTCAAGCAGCTGACCGAGACCGTGCGCGCGCGGTTCGCGGTCCAGAAGACCGCCAAGCCGGCGTCGAGCCGCCAGATCTCGATCGAGCAGTACGTGATCGGCAAGGGGTTCCGCGGTCAGGCCGCGCTCGGCTCAGCGCCGGACCCGCGAGGCACCCGGTGAGCTCGCCGCTGCGCCTGGTGATCGATCGCTGGGGCATCCCGGCGCCTCGCAAGATCGAGGCGGCGGTCGAGGTCCTGCACCGCGGCGGGGTCGCCGCCTACCCGACCGATTCGATCTACGCGCTCGGCTGCGCGATCGAGGCCCGCGACGCGATCGAGCGGATCTACCGCGCCAAGGGCATGAAGAAGAACCAGCGGCTCGCGCTGATCTGCCCCGACCTGTCGAGCGCGTCGGAGTACGGCATGTTCTCGCAGACCGCGTTTCGGCTCGCGCAGCGGATCTTCCCCGGCCCGTACACCCTGGTCGTGCCGGCGACCCGCAACGTGCCGCGCACGCTGACCGACAACAAGCGCCGCACCATCGGGATCCGGGTCACCAGCCACCCGATCGCCCAGGCGCTCGCCCAGAAGCTCGGCCGCCCGCTGCTGACCACGAGCGCGATCGCGCCGGACTCCGGCGAGCCGTGCCGCGACGCCGACGAGATCCTCGAGGCGTTCGAGAAGCACATCGACGTCGTGATCGACACCGATCAGACGCCGTCCGAGCCGTCGACCGTGCTCGAGGTCGACGGCGACAACATCACCGTGATCCGCGAGGGCCAGGGCTCGCTCGACGGCATTATTGACTAGGGGACGTTCCCGTTACAGGTAGGGGACGTTCCCGTCCCCTCTGGCGTGGCGGAGCCACGCCATTCACCCCACCGCGCGTCGCGTCGCGCGATCGTCGGCTGCGACTCCGCGCCGATCCAGCACGCTGATTTCAGCGGTGGTGGCGCTTGTCGTTGGCCGGCGTCTTCGGGGCGTCGGCCGCGCCGGGCTCGGAGATGCCGAGCTCCTTGGGCAGCTTGGGATCGACCGCGGCGGCCGAGCGGGCGAGATCGGCCGCCGGCACCTGGTCCTTGAGGCTCTTGATCACGGCGATCGCGGCGTCCTTGTCGGCCGCGGTCGCGTTCTTGCGTGTGGCCTGCGCCTCGGCCTGCAGCAGGCGCAAGATCGGGGTCGGCGTGCCGATCTCTTCGAACACCGGCTTCAGCATCTCGAGCGCGCGGTCCGGCTCGCCGTGGCGCAGCACGACCTTGGCCTGCAGCGTGCGGGTCGGGAAGTACGCGGAGTTGATCTTGAGCGCCTCGTCGAGCTGCTTGCCGGCGCCGGTGATGTCCCCGCTGTCGAGCAGGATCTCGGCGAGCGCAGTCCGCGTGCGATAGATCAGCGGGTTCGGGTATTCGTCGGTGATCTCCTGGGTCGCCAGCTCGAGCGCAGCCTGCGCGTCCTTGGGCTCGCCGATCGCCAGGTGCGCCATGCCGAGCGCGTGGCGGCCGGCCTTGCTCTTGACGGCGCGCGCGAGCTTCTCGAGGGCATCGAGCGCATCGGCGCGCTCCTTGCCCTCGGAGCTGATCATCCGGGCCTCCTCGCGCAGGATCTTGGCCTCGACGTTATCCGGCGCCTTCTGCAGCGCCGCCTCGGCTTCCTTCAGCGCGTCCTTGGGCTTGTTGAGGTCGAGATCGGCGTAGGCACGCAGCAGCTGCGGCCGCACGCCCTGCAGCTTGTCGGCGAGCGCGAGCGCCTTCTCGGGCAACCCGGCCGCGAGCAACAGCGCCGCGTCGACCAGCTGCACCGTCGGATCATCCTCGGCCTTGGTCTGCCCGAACCACACGATCCGGCTGCGCGCCGCCGCGGTGTCCTTGAGCGCGCCGCGCGCGTACTGCGCCCACGCCACGCGGGCCCAGAACCGGGGCTCGGCCGGCGGGTGCTGCGCGGTCGCCCGGGTCAGCGCGTCGTTGGCGCTGGCGTACGACTCGATGCCGGTGTTGGCGAGCGAGGTCGCCAGGTAGCGGTACGCGCTGAGCCGCGACGGCAGCTTTTCCTTCAGCTTGACGCTGAGCTCGCCGATCGTGTCCTCGTTCGCGACCGATGCTTCGGCGCGCCCGAGCGACCGCCCGACGACGATCAGCGGGTGATCCTTGGCCTTGGCCGCGGCCTTGGCGTAGATCGTGAGCGCCTCGTCGAGCTGGCCGTCGTCGACCAGGAGGTCGGCGGTCTCGATCACCGCGATCAACAGCCCGTCGTCGCCCTCGGACGCGTCCCGGATCGCCTTGCGGCCGGCCTTGCGCTCGCCACCCGCGAGCATCGCGCGGCCGCGCAGCCACTGGATCCACTTGTCCTTGTCGTACGTCGAGGCCTCGAGCGACTTGCGGACCTCGGCGAGGGTGGACTTGGCGACCTTCACGACCGCCGCCGGCGACGCGCTCTCGCCCGTGGCGCTGCCGCCGAGCCGCGACAGCTCGAGCGCGGCCTTGCCGATCAGCGCCTCGCGCGCGCCCGGCTCGCCGTCCTTGATCTCCTTGGCGACCTTGAGCGCCTGATCGACCCGATCGGCGTCGGTGCCGTAGAGCAGCGCCTCGAGCCCGGCGCACTCGGCGACGTAGGCGTACGTGATGAGGCTGGTCTTGTCCTTGTCGAGCGCCTCGGCCAGCTTCTTGAGGCAGGTCTCGAAGCCCTCGAAGTCACCGGCCGGGATCGCCTGCTGCGACTCGCGCTGCAGCTGCGCCACTGCCTCGGCCTTCTGCTTCTCGCTCCACCAGTACCAGGTGCCGCCGCCGCCGATGCCGAGCACCAGCACGACGAACAGGAAGATGAACGCCCGGCGCGTCGAGCGACCCCACCGGCGATCCGGCCGGAGATCGAAGTCCGAGTCCGGTACCCGGACGCCGGCGACGTCGAGCAGGCCACCGGTGAGCAGCTCGTTGAGGTAGGACTCGCCGATCGCCGCCGACTGGCGCAGCGACGCGGCCGCCGCGTTCTGCGGCTTCGCGGACTGGATGATGCGCGGGCGGACGCCCTCGACGCTCATCGGCGGCGGCGGCACCGACGGCTTGTGCGGGCGCGGCGCATGCGCGGCGGGCCCGGGACCTGCCTGGCCCGGCTGGCCGTACTGGGTCGGCGCCTGCGGGTGCGCGATCCCGACATGCCCACCCGGCCCACCCGGCTGCCCGCCCGACGGATCGCCGAACACCGGCGGCGGCATGTGCTCGGTCGCCGGCTCGCTGCGCCAGTCCGGCGCCGGCTCGATCGCCATCGTCGGCATCGCCGGCGCGGCGACCGGGACCCGCGGCGCGTTCATCGCCTGCGGTTGCTGCTGCGACCGCGGCCCGCCCGGCGCCTGCGAGCGCTGGATCTGCTGGCCGTTATCGATCTCGCCGCGCGGCGGCACCGGCTGGGGCATGGGCGGCGGCGGATCGAGCACTTGCCCGGCGCGCGCCCGCTTGAGCATCGCGAGGATCTGCGGGCTCGTCGGATCGAGGTTCTGGGCGTGCTGCAGCACCGGCACCGCGCGCTCGAAGTCCTGGCGGCGCAGCAGCACCTCGCCGAGCAGCGCGAAGCCCTGGCGGTTCGAGCGGTCGACCTTGACCACCCGCAACAGCTCGCCCTGCGCTTCCTTCCATTGATGAAGCGACGCGTGGGCGCGCGCGACCATCACCCGGCCCTCGAGGCTGTCCGGGGCGGCTTCGAGCCCGAGGTTGCCAACCCCGAGCGCGTCGCGCGGCCGTCCGAGCGCAAGATAGGCCTCGCCGAGATCGATGAAGGCGGGCGACGCGGGGTCGCGGCGCACGAGATCGATCAGCTCCTCGATTTCTTGAGCCGTGGGCCGGCGATCCGGGTCGACCATCCGCGTACAGAAGGTACCCTTAAACCGGCTCCTGCCGCAAACCTACATTGTGACAACCCGCGTTCAGGGGTCGTATGCTGCCCGTGATGGGCTCGAGCTTCGGCGTCCTGTTCCGGATCACCACGTTCGGCGAGTCGCACGGACCGGCGCTCGGCGTCGTGATCGACGGCTGTCCGCCCCGCCTCACGCTCGATCTGGCGCAGATCCAGGCCGAGCTCGACCGCCGCCGGCCGGGCCAGAGCCGGCTGGTGACCCAGCGCAAGGAAGCCGACCAGGTCGAGATCCTGTCCGGTGTGCTCGATGGCACGACGCTCGGGACCCCGATCGCGATGATGATCCGCAACGCGGACGCGCGGAGCAAGGACTACGCGCAGATCGCCGAGGCCTACCGGCCGAGCCACGCCGACTACACCTATGACGCGAAGTACGGGATCCGCGCGGTCGCCGGCGGTGGCCGGGCCAGCGCGCGCGAGACCGCCGGGCGGGTCGCGGCCGGGGCCATCGCCCAGCAGCTGCTCGCCGCGCGCGGGGTGTCGATCGTCGCGTGGGTCGACGAGGTCGCCGGGCTCACCGCCCAGGTCGACGACCGCACCGTCGGTCGCGCCGCGGTGGACAGCAACGATCTGCGCTGCCCCGACGCGGCGGCGGCGCCGGCGATGATCGAGCGCATCGAGCAGGCGCGCAAGGCGGGCGACTCGGTCGGCGGCGTGATCCGCGCGGTCGCGCGCGGCGTGCCCACCGGCTGGGGCGAGCCGGTGTTCGACAAGCTCGACGCCGATCTCGCCAAGGCGATGATGTCGATCCCGGCGGTCAAGGGCGTCGAGATCGGCTCGGGGTTCGCCGGGACCTTGCTCACCGGCAGCCAGCACAACGACCTGTTCTACCGGCGCGACGACGGCGCGATCGGCACGCGGACCAACCGGTCCGGCGGGATCCAGGGCGGGATCTCCAACGGCGAGCCGGTCACACTGCGGATCGCGTTCAAGCCGACCGCGACCATCATGCAGCCGCAGGACACCGTCGACGCCGCCGGCAACCCGGCGGTGCTCGCCCCCAAGGGCCGCCACGATCCGTGCGTGCTGCCGCGCGCGGTGCCGATCGTCGAGGCGATGGTCGCGCTCGTGCTCGCCGATCACTGCCTGCGCCAGGACGCCCGGGGCTGACCCGATCCCGGCTCCCCCGCGTGGCCGGCGCGCCGGTGGTTCGCTGTCAGACCGGGCGCGTAATGTCCCGGAATGGCCTCGGTGTCTGCGCTGCTCTTCGATGAGCTCGGCTACGATCCCGATGACGGCGTGCCGGAGCTGCCCGCGCTCCGCGCGCTCGCAGCCGGCGAGCTGGCCGCCGCGCGGGTCGGCGCGCGCCGGGTCGCGGTCGCCCGGCTCGGGAGTGGCCGGCTGGTCATCGTCGATGACGCGTGCCCGCACGACGGCGGCCGGATCTCCGACGGATTCGTCGACGGCGAGCACCTGGTCTGCGCCCGCCACGGCTGGACCCTCGAGGCCCGAAATGGGCGCTGCGAACGAGCCTGCAAGCTGCGGGAATGAGAGCGAATTGTTGACCGCATCGTGAGCCCAGGCTAGCGTGCTTGGGCACCGTGGCGGCCGTCCTGGTCCACATCGATCTCGACGACGAGCGGCCCCACCCGTCGTCGCTGCAGGCGCTCGCGGCCGGTCGGACGATCGCCTCGTCATGGGGCGCGACGCTGTACGCCGCGCTGATCGCCCAGGCGCCGGCCCGATCGCCCGGTCCCTGGTCCGGCGCGGCGATGCAGCGCATGCCGGGCAACCGCAAGACGATCGAGGCGATCCGCATCACGCTGGTCCGCGGCGGAGCCGACAAGATCGTCGTCGCGCTCATCGATGGCCCGGTCGTGCCGCTGTGGAGCGCGCTCGGCACCGCGTGGCAGGGCGTGCTCGATCACCTGCGGCCGCGGCTCGTGCTGTTCGGGGCCGACGCGCCGTCGGCCATCGAGCTCGGGCCGCGCACCGGCGCGCGGATCGGCGCGCGGCTGGTCCTGCGGGCGCGCCCGATGCAGCCGTCGAACGCTTCCGGTACGGCCGGTACCGCCGATCTCGAGCTGCGCGACCGCGATGGCAGCTACATCCGGATGACCGACGGCGGCGCCGCGGTCTGCCTGATCGGCGCCGCACCCGGGCCCGGGGCCGGGGCCGGGCCCGGGCCCAGGTCCAGGCCCAGGATCGACGTACCCGACGTCCCCGGCGCGCACGGCGACGACGACATCGACGTCATGATGCTCGAGCTGCCCGGCGGCGGCGATCCGCGGATCGAGCTCGCCGGCACCGCGCCCGCCGAGCTCGCCCACCTCACCGGCACGATGATCGCGATCGGCGACGCCGCGGCCGGCGACCCCGAGATCGTCCAGGCGACCGCGCGGCTCGCCAAGGCGCTCGGCGCGCACGTCGTCGGTAGCGCCGCCGCGGCCGCGACCGGCGTGGTCGGCACCGGCGCGATCGTCGAGCGCGGCGCGGCGCTCACCCCCGAGCTGTGCATCGCGATCGGCGCACCGTCGATCGACGTCGCGGGGTCCGCGAGCCTGATCCGGATCGGCACCGCCGGCGGCAAGGGCGTCGACGGCGCGCTGACCGGCTCGGTCGCCGAGAACCTCGTCGAGCTCGCCCACGCGCTGGAGGCCCGATGACCGCACCGGTCGTCGCGGTGTGGCTCGGCAACGCCGCACCGGTGCGCTCGATCCGGTGGCTCGACGGCGTACTCAAGGCCGCCGCGAAGTTCCCCGGCGCCACCGCGGTCGCCGCCGGCGAGCAGGACTGGCTCGATCTCGCCGCCGACCGCGCCGCGCGGCTCGGGCTCGCCAGCGTCGGCGTGCCGACCGACCTGCAGCTCGACTACCTCGGCTGGGCCCAGGTCATGGCCGCGGTCGCCCGCCAGCTCGGCGCGACCACCGTGCTGGTCGACGAGGCCAGCCGGCCCGAGCGGTTCGCCGAGGTCGCCGCGATCGCCGAGCTGACCGACGCCGCGCAGCTCACCCGCGTGATCGCGCTCGCCCCCGATGCCGCGATCATCCACGCCAGCCGCGCCGCCGGGACCACGCTGCAGACCGTGCGCGTCCACGGCCCGGCGGTGATCGGGGTCCGGATCGCCGGCCCGCCGATCGAGGAGTACCCGACGCCCGCGCCGTCGGCGTCGATGCGGCGGATCGAGCTGGCGACGCTCGGCCTCGATCCCGTGGTGCTCGGCCACCGCGCGCTGCCGCCGCGGATCACGCCGCCGGCCCGCCGCACCGTCGAGCGCGTCGCCGACCACATCGCGCTCCACATCGCGCCGCGCACGGCGCGCAAGGCCGGTAAGCCCGGCAAGCGCGCCAAGGACGCCAAGGACGCCAAGGACACCAAGGACGCCCCGGATCCGGAGGACGAAGACTAGATGGCGCAGGCGCGCTCCGTCGCCAGCGCCCCGGCCGCGGTCCGCGTCCAGGTCATCGCCCCGGCGCACCTCGGCGCCACCGCGCTCGCCGCGTTGCGCGCCCGCGGGATCGACGCGCGCGCCGCCGACACCGCGGTCGCGGCGGAGCCACCATCCGCCGGGACGGTCCGCGCTGCCCGCCCCGCCAACGACGGCCGCGGCGCCGCGCTCGCGCTCGACTTCGGCGACGACGTCCTCGCCTGGGCACTCGACGCCGCGCCGACCGCCGCGCTCGCCGTCGAGCTCGCCGCGGTGTGCGCGCGCGCGGCCGCCGCCGGCCGCCCGGTGTGCCTGCTCGCGCCGCTGCCGCGCGGCACCGGCCGGCCCGCGATCGAGCGCGCCGCCGCGCTCGCTTATCTACGGTCGTTCGGCGCCGCGGTCGGCCACGACGTCGCTGCCTGGCTCGAGTCGGTCGTGCTGCTGGTCCGGTTCGGCCGGCCGGCCGGGCCGCGCGCCGCCGTGATCGCCCCGCCCGGCTCGTGGCTCGAGGCCCAGGCGACCGCGCTCGCCGCGGAGGCCGAGCTCGGCGGCATCCGCTCGCCGCTCGCCGGGCCCGACGAGCCGACCGACGTCGTGCTCTATGATCCGGCGGTCGGCGCCCCGCCGCCCGCGCTGCCAGCGCTGCCAGCGCTCGCCGTTCCGGTGGCCGCGCGCGGCGAGCTCGCCGGCGCCGGCGACGCCGCCGGGCGGTTGTTCGGGGCGCGCGCCGCGCTCGGCGCGGTCGCGATCCTCGGCCGCGCCGCCGAGCGGATCGCCGTCGGCCTGGGGCCGGCGCCCAGGCTCGCGTCCGACGAGCTCGCGATCGACCACGAACGGTTCGCCCGCCAGCTCGCCAAGCTCGCCAGCGACCAGCGCCGGCTCGGCGACCACGAGACCAAGGTCCTGCTCGCGGCCTACGGCGTCCCGATCACCCGCCAGGCCGTCGCCACCACGCCATCGGCGGCGGTCAAGGTCGCGCGCCGCGCCGGTTATCCGGTCGAGCTCAAGCCGTTCGGCCACGATCTGCCGAGCGAGCCCGCCGGTTGCCCGGTCGAGCGCAACCTGACCAGCGACGCGATGGTGCGCGCCGCGTTCAGCACCGTGCTGGTCGCCGCCGGCCGGGCGCTGACCGACGGGACCGGCGTGGTGATCCGCGAGACCCCGCCGGCCGGCCGCGAGCTGGCGGTCAGCTTTCTCGAGCTGCCGTCGCTCGGCTGGACCGTGGTGCTCGACGGCCCCGGCGGCGCTCCGCTCGCCGCCGCCCCGGCCCCGCTCCGGCTGGTCGACGCCCAGGCGCTCGCCGCCCACGTCGCCGCGTCGCGCGCCGGCGACCCCGATCCCGACCGCACCGGGCTCGCCAACCTGCTGCGCCGCGCGTCCCACCTCGCCGTCGACCTCGGCGACCGCCTGGTCCGCCTCGAGCTGCCCCGCGTCGTGGTCGGCGGCCGCGGCGCCCGGACCCTCGTGGTCGACGCGCTGATCGAGCTAACCTGACCGTACCCGACGCCGGTCACGCGGCGGCTCGGCCCCACGTGCAGCGCGGCCGGGTCCGCGATATCATGCCTGCGAGGTCGCAAACCGATGGACCAGCCCTATCGCG
>DATBBB010000079.1:0-49513 GCA_036271215.1 Kofleriaceae bacterium
CTCGTCGCCGAGGTAGCGATGCAACAGGATGGCCATCGCCGCGACCAGCTCCATGAACAGCGTGGCCGCGTGGTGCCGGGCCAGGCCGCGCAGCGCGCTCGTGAGCTCGGCCGAGAGCGTGGTCTCGAGGCTGGCCGCGCGCCCCGCGTCCACGCGGGCCGGGCGAGGCCGTCCGTCCGGCAACAGCGCGGGGCTCGCGCCGCCGTGCTCGCGCCGCCACGCCGCCAGGCGCGCGGCCAGCGCCGCGTCCGTGCTGGTGGTCCGCTGCCACTGAGCGAAGCCGGCGTAGTGGAGCACTGCGTCGTGCGGCGGTGGCGGCTGGCCGCGCATCAGGGCGGCGTAGACCTGCGCGAAGTCCTCGACCAGGAGGACGTGCGACCAGCCGTCGAACACGATGTGGTGAACGTTGACCAGCAGGAGATGCTCGTCGGCGCCCAGCACGACCAGGGTCACGCGCATCAGCGGCGGCGCCGACAGATCGAACGGGGTCTCGCAGTCCTCGTGGAACACGGCCCTCGCCTGGGCGTCCCGGCGGTCGCGCGCGGTCGAGGTCAGATCGACCCGACGGAACCGAGCCGCGAGCTGGGGATGGACGCGCGCGACGGCTCCCCCGGCCTGGTCGTGAAACGAGGTCCGCAGGGCGCTGTGGCGCTCGAGCACCTCCTGGAAACAGCGCTCGAGCACATCCGGGTCGAGCGCGCCGGCGATGCCCAGCGCCTGCGGCATGTTGTAGGCCGGTGATGCGGGATCGAGCGTCTGCACGAACCACAGCCGCTCCTGGGCCCGCGACGGGATCGAGATCGGGTCCGGCGCGAACCGCGAGCGCGGCGGCGCGGGACGCGCTCCCGGAGCCAGGGCCGCGACCGCGGCGGCCAGGCCCTCGACCGTGGGGTGCTCGAACAGCAGGCGAACCGGCGGCTCGACGCCGAGGTGGCGGCGGATGCGCGACACGATCTGGATGAGCTGGAGCGAGTGGCCGCCAGCGTCGAACCAGTTGGTGCGAAGCCCGATGCGAGCGCCGCCCAGCACGTCAGACACGATCTCGGCGAGGATCTCCTGCAGTGGGGTCCGCGGCGCCTGGTCCTGCGCCAGGTCGTGCCTGGCCTCGGGCGGTGCCGGCAGCGCGCGGCGATCGACCTTGCCGCTCGCCGTCAGCGGGAACGCCGGCAGCCAGACCAAGCTCGACGGCACCATGTAGTCGGGGAGTCGCTGCCGGACAAACCGCAGCACGTCCTGGCTGTGGCGCTCACCCCCTGTGCCCTCCAGGTAGGCGACCAGGATCGCCCCGGCCCGCCCGGGCGCCGGCGCCACCAGCGCGTTGCGGACCGCGTCGTGCTGCACCAGGGTGCGTTCGATCTCGGCCGGCTCGATGCGGAAGCCGCGAACCTTGACCTGGTGATCGCGGCGCCCGAGGAACTCGATTGCGCCGTCCGGCCGCACGCGGGCGACGTCCCCGGTGCGGTAGAGCCGCCGCCCCGGCTCGGCGGAGAACGGGTCGGGCACGAAGCGCTCGGCGGTGAGCGCCGCGCGGCCCACGTAGCCGCGGCCGACGCCGATTCCGCCGATGACCAGCTCGCCCGGCACGCCGATCGGAACCAGCGCGAGATCGTCGTCGACCACATAGATCTGCGTGTTGGCGATCGGCCGGCCGATCGGGACCCGGGCCTCGCCGGCCGGCGCGGTGCACGTCCACGCGGTGACGTCGACCGAGGCCTCGGTCGGCCCGTACAGGTTCTCGAGCGCCACGCCGGGCAGCTGGCGGAAGCAATCGCTGACCAGCGCGACCGGGAGCGCCTCGCCGCTGCAGATGACCAGGCGAACCGGCGCGAGCGCCCGCTCCGCGCCCGCGCGGTCGTCCAGGAACGCGCGCAGCATCGAGGGCACGAAGTGCATCACGGAGACTCGCTCGCGCTCGATGACGTGCGCGAGATACGCAGGGTCGCGATGGCCGCCCGGGCGGGCGATCACCAGCGCTGCCCCGGCCACGAGCGGCCAGAAGAACTCCCACACCGATACATCGAAGGTGAATGGCGTCTTCTGCAGGATCCGGTCGCCGGGCGTGAGCCGGTATCGGTGCTGCATCCACAGCAGGCGATTGACGATGCCCTCGTGGGGAATCATCACGCCCTTGGGCACGCCGGTCGAACCGGACGTGAAGATGATGTAGGCCAGGCTGTGGGTCGCCTGCGGGAGATCCAGGTTGGCGTCATCGTGTCCGACCAACCGCTGGCCGGCATCGATCACGACAGGCACCACAGGCACCACAGGCACCACAGGCACCACAGGGCCGGTAGCCGCGAGGCTCGGGTTCGCAACAGCGGCCGCGCCATCGACGAGGATCACCCTGCACTGCACCTGCTCCACCAGGCTCGCGATGCGCAGCGGCGGCAGCGCGGGATCGAGCGGGACATACGCGCCGCCCGCCTTGAGCGTCGCCAATAGACCGACGACCATGGCGATCGAGCGATCCATGAACACGCCGACCGGAGCGTCCGGACCGATGCCGTGGACGCGCAGCTCCCGGGCCACGCGATTCGCCCTCCGGTTGAGCGCGTCGTAGCTGAGCTCCTCGCCCTCGAATCGCAAGGCAGGCGCATCGGGCGTGCGCATCACCTGGGCCTCGAACAGCTGGTGCAGCAAGCCCGGCGCACCGGGCCACCGCACGTCCGTGCGGTTGAAGTCGACCCGCAGCTGCTGCCGCTCCCCCGCGGACAGCATGGCCAGGTCCGCGATCCGCCGATCGGGCGCGTCCACCGCGTCACGCAGCAGCTGGCCGAAGTGCCGCGCGATCCGCTCCGCGGTGGGGTGGTCGAACAGATCGGCGCTGTACACGAGCTGGCCGTGGATGCCGCTGCCCGACAGCGCCAGCTCCAGCGCGAGCTCGAACTGCGCGGTGCTCCGGGGCACCGGAAACGGGGTCGCCTCGAGATCGCCCAGCGCGGCCCGGCTCGAGCCGCCGCCGATCGCGAACTCCGCCGGGAGCTCGAGGCCGGGCGGCACCTCCTGGAGCACGAACAGGGTCTGGAACAGCTTGCTGCGCCCGGGGTCGATCGGGAGCTCGAGCTGCTCGCACAGCCGAGCGAACGGGTAGTGCTGCAGCGCAACGCCCTCGGCGATCACACCCCGGAGCTGGTAGACCAGCTCGCGGAACGCCATGCCGGTCGGGAGCTGAGCCCGCAGCGCCACCGGGTTGACGAAGTAGCCCACGACCTCCTCCCACTCGGCCCGCGCGCGGCCCGCGGTCGGGGTCCCGACCAGGATGTCGCGCTGGCCGGTATGACGGTGCAACACCGCGACGTACGCGGCGGCCAGGACCGTGAACAGCGTGGTGTGTGACTCGCGAGCCAGCGCGCGAGCCCGGTCGAGGAGCTCGGCGTCCGCCGCGATCCGGACCGCGCCGCCGCGGTGGCTCGGAAACGCCGGCCGGGGCCGGTCGACCGGCAGATCGAGCTGCGGCAGAGGGCCGGCGAGCCGGCGCTGCCATCGCGCGAGCAGCGCCGCGCCTTGGGGGCTGGCGATCAAGCTCGCCTGCCAGGCGACATGGTCGGGGTAGCTCGGGCCGCCGTGCGAACCGGCGAGCTCGCCCGAGCCGTACGCGCGCGATAGATCGCGAAACAGCACCGCGAGCGACCACAGGTCCGCGACCAGATGATGGACCACGATCAACAGCACGTGCTCGTCGCTCGATCGCGCGAACAGCCGGACCCGGAACGGCGGATCGCGATCGAGGGCGAACGGCCGGCAGGCCTCCTGGGCGAGCCGCGCCGCCAGGGCCTCGTCCGGGACCCCGGGTGCCTCGCACACCGCGAAGTCCAGCCGGTCCGGCGCGCCGGCAACGTGGACCCGCAGCTCGCCCGAGTCGGTGACGAACCGTGCGCGGAGGCTCGGGTGGCGATCGACGAGCAGGGCCAGCGCGCGCTCGAGCCGAGGGATGTGCAGCGGGCCGCGCAAGGTCAACCCGCTCTCGATGATCCAGGCCGCGCTGTCGGGCGCGAGCTGCTGGTCGAAGTACAGCCCGCGCTGGCCATCGGACGGTAGGTCTCGGGCGACGGCCGGCGGCGCAGGTTCGGTGCCGGAGGCGATCGCCGGCGCGATCGCGCCGGCCAGGATGTGGTCGACCGGCGTATCGCCGTGGAGCAGGTCCGCCGCGCTCACCGCGATCCCGATGGACTCGAGCCGGTGCTGCAGCTGAACCGCGGCGAGCGAGGTGAGCCCCTGCTCGGGGAGCGAGCGCGTGCGGTCGATGTGGTCCGGCGCGATCGACAGCGCACGGCCCAGCGCCGCCAGCACGGCCGAGCTCACCGCTGCCGGATCGTCGCCGGCGCCGCCGGTCGCCCAGGCGGTCGCCCAGGCGGTCGCGGTGTCCTGGCCGCTCGGGTCGACCGCGGCGACGTCGGTCGTGCTCTCGGTGGTGCTCTCGGTCGTGCTCTCGGTCGTGCTGGTGAACAGCGGCGCGAGCTCGCCGCGGAGGTGGAGCTCTCGGCACCTGCCGCGCTGGATCTTGCCACTCGTGGTCCTGGGGACCGCCGAGGACGGCACCAGCACGATCTCGGACAGCTCGATCCCGTGGTCGCGCCCGACCGCCTGGCGGATCCGCGCGGTGAGCGTGGCGGGGTCCGGCACAGCGCGCGGCGCGCCCTGGACCAGGACCACGCGCTCGTGGTCGACGACATCCATGGCGAACGCCGCGCCGGGCAGCCCGTGCAGCGCGGGATCGGCACCCTGCGCGCTGCGCTCGATGTCCGCGGGATGATACTTGCGGCCGCGGACGATGATGAGCTCCTTGCGCCGTCCCGCCACGAACAGCTCGCCGTCATGAAAGAACCCGAGATCTCCGGTGCGCAGGAACTGGCGCTGGTCGCCGTACTCCGCGCCGAAGCTGTCCGCGGTCTGCTCCGGTCGCTCCCAGTAGCCGGGCGAGACGCTGTGGCCGCGCACCCAGATCTCGCCGACCTCGTGATCGGCGCAGCCCCGTGCTCCATCCGGCCCGTCGGGCTGGACCACGCGGATGTCCTGGTCGCCCAGCGGGCGTCCGCTGCTCACCAGCTGCAGGCTGCGCTCGGCGCCCTGCGCGACCGCCATGGCGCGACCGTGCTCGAGCGCTTCGCGGTCGAACGCCCTCACCACCGGCGGCTGCTCGACCGGGCCGCCGGTCACGATCAGCGTCGCCTCGGCCAGGCCGTAGCACGGGTAGAACGCCTCCCGGCGAAACCCGGCGCGACCGAACTTGCGCACGAACCGCTCCAGGGTGTCGCTGCGCACCGCTTCGGCCCCGTTGAACGCGACGCGCCAGCAGCTCAGATCGAGCTGCGCCACCGCGTCGTCGTCGATCTTCTGCGAGCACAGATCGTAGGCGAAGTTGGGCCCGCCGCTCACGGTCGCGCGATAGCGCGAGATCGCGCTCAGCCAGCGCACCGGACGGAGCACGAACGCCAGCGGGCGCATCAGCACCGTGTGGTACCCGGTGTGCAGCGACTCGAGGATGCCGCCGATCAGCCCCATGTCGTGGTACGGCGGCAGCCAGATCACCGACACCGACTCGGGCGTGAGCTGGAACGCGTCGGCGATCAGCCGCGAGTTGTGCAGCAGCATGCCGTGCGTGAGCACCACGCCCTTGGGCTCGCCGGTGGAGCCGGAGGTGTACTGCAGCACCGCGGGGGTCTCCAGCGCCACCGGGCCGACGTCCAGCGCACCCGGCGTGTCGGCCGCCAGAGGTTCGATCTCGACCAGCGGCGGCAGCGGGAACGCGTGCTCGGGCCGCGCGTTGTGGATCGCCCGCGCGACCGCGGCGTCGGTCAAGGTGAGGCGCGCGCCGCAGTTGTCGACCACCGAGCGCAGCCGGGCGCGCGCCGACCCGCCCTGCGCCTCCGGCGGGTAGCACGGCACCGCGATCGCGCCGGCGTACCAGCAGCCGATCAGCCCCCGGATGAAGTCGAGGCCGGGCGCGGCGATCAGCAGGACGCGATCGCCCGGCCGGAGCCCGTGCGCACGGATCCCGGCGCCGACCCGGCGGGCGGCCAGGTCGAGCTCGGCAAAGCTCACGTGCTGCTCGCTGCGCCCGTCATCGACCAGGAAGGTGAACGCGCGCCGCGCGGGGCTCGCGCTGGCCCGCTCGTGCACGAGCTCCAGGAATGACGACCAGCGGCGTGTCACCTCGACCCCTCGGCGACGCCACGGCGAGCGCCACGGCTCACGGTCGGGCCTCTCGTGCGTGCATCCGGTAGGCGATGAAGTCCCGGAGGTCGCCGAACTGGAAGAACCGGTTGTCTCGCCGCTCGTCGGCGAGCGTCGAGCTGACCCGCTCGGCATAGTGGTGGCCCGGGAACAGGCGGGTGTGGTCGGGGAGCTTCAGCAGCACGTCGGTGATGCTGCGATACATCGCCTCGGGATCCCCGCCCTCGAGATCGCAGCGGCCGCAGCCACGGACGAACGCGGTGTCGCCCGAGAACAGCGAGTCGCCGCACAGCACGCACAGCGAGCCCGGGGTGTGTCCCGGCGTGTGCAGGAGCTTGATGTGGGCGTGGCCGACCGAGATCTCGTCACCGGCGCGCACCGGCCTCACCGCGCTGCCCAGGTGCCGCAGCGCGGGCGAAAACGCGAGCTCCTCGCGATGGGCGTAGACCGGGAGGTCGCGCCGCCGCAGCAGCTCCAGCAGCCCGTTGATGTGATCGTCGTGGCTGTGGCTCACGACCGCGGCGACGATCCGCCGGTGGTCGCGCAGCGCGGCCTGCTCGATGGCATCCACGTCCCACGCCGGATCGATGACCACGACCTCGTCGCCGGCCGCAGGCCCGATCAGGTAGACGAAGTTCTCCATCGGCCCGAGCTGGAGCTGCCGGACGTAGAGCGCTGCGTCCGCTCCGGTTCTGGCCGCCGAGCGCGCCGCGACCGGCGCCGCGGGCGCGACCGGTGGTGACATCGCGCCGGCCCGCTCGGGCGGCAGCAGCTCGTCGATGACCCCGGCCAGCGCGCGGATCGTCGGACGCCCGAACATGCGGCGCAGCGGGACCTCGACCTCGAACGCCCGCCGGATCCGGGTGAGCACCATGGTCGCGAGCAGCGAGTGCCCCCCGATCTGGAAGAAGTCCTCATCCAGGCCGATTCGCTCGCGCTGCAGGGCCGCGCACCAGATCTCCTCGACCTTGTGCGCGGTGGCGGACATCGGCTCGGCCGCGGCCGGCGCGGGCGCTGCGCTCTGCGCCAGCTGCCCGGCCAGCGCTCGACGATCGACCTTGCCGTTGGGCAACAGCGGGATCCGGTCGAGCGCGATGAACTGCGCGGGCACCATCGCCGGCAGCAGGCGCTCGGCCGCGAACTCGCGCAGGTCCGCGACGCCGGCCGCCGCGCCGGCCCGGAACACGACATACGCCACCAGCTGCGGCTCCTCGGGTGGGACCCGGTGGGCGCCGGTCACGAAGCAGCTCTGGATCGAGGGATGCGCGTTCAGGACGCCGGCGACCTCCGCGGGCGACACCCGAACGCCACGGATCTTGAGCTGCTCGTCCTTGCGGCCCAGGATCACGAGCGCGCCGTCCGGATCGCGGCGTCCCAGATCGCCGGTCCGGTACAGCAGATCGGCCGGATCCTGGCCCCAGGGGTTGGGCGCGAACCTGGCCGCGTCGGCCTTGCTGCCATTGAGATAACCCAGCATCGCGAACGGCGTCCGGATGACGATCTCGCCGACCTCGCCGAGGCCGGCCGCGTGGTCGCCGTCGCGCAGGACGGCGATCTGCGTGTTGGGCAACGGGCGCCCCAGCGGCTGGACCCCGGGCGGCGCCTGGGCCGGCACCTCGTGGAACGACTTGATCATCGTCGTCTCGCTGGGGCCGTAGAAGTTGAACAGCCGGCAGCGACAGCGCGGAAAGCTCCGCCGGAGCTCGTCCACCAGGCTGCCGAACAGCGGCTCGCCGGCGAGGCACAGCACGCGCAGGCGGCCCAGCGCGCTTGCCGACCACGCCGGCTCCACACCGAGCCAGGCCGCGACCAAGCTGGGAACGGTGTGCACGATGGTGGCGCCCTCGGCCTCGATCCAGCGCAGCAGGAGATCGGGGTCGGCCTGCTGCTCCGCCGTGGGCAGGCACAGCACGCCGCCGGTCGTGAGCGGGCCGAAGATGTCGCGCAGCACGGCGTCGAACGACAGCGTCGTGACCTGCGCCAGCCGATCCTCGGGCCCGAACCCGAGCTCGCGGGTCTCCCAGCGGATGAAGTGCGACAGCGACGGGTGCGATCCCAGGATCGCCTTCGGCGTGCCGGTCGAGCCGGAGGTGAAGAAGATGTACGCGCTGCCCGCCGGGAACTGCAGCGCGATGCCCGGGCGGCCGGTGGCCGGCGGGTCCAGGACCGCGGCCGAGGCCGGATCGATCCGCAGCGTCACCAGGTCGTCGGCGAGCGGCTCGGCATGCTCACCCGGCTCGCCGATCTCGACCACCACGCTGGCCCGGATCTCGGCCAGCATGACCTGCTTGCGACGCGCGGGCAGCGCCCGGTCGATCGGCAGCACCACCGCGCCGCGATCCAGGATCGCCAGGAACGCGGCGATCGTGCCGAAGCTCTTGGGGGCGTGCAGCGCGACGGCCGTGCGCTCGGTGACGCCCGCCCGGTCGAGGGCCGCGGCGATGGCGTCGACCTGCTCGATCAGCGCGCGATACGACCAGCTGCGTCCGGCGTGGCGGATCGCCGGCGCGTCGCCGCGGGTGCGCGCGACGTCGCGGATCACCGGCAGCAGCAACGGCTGCACCGGCCGCTCGATCGGCGCGGCCAGATCCGGCAGCACCGCTTGCTCCTCTGGCGTGACCAGCGAGATCGCGGCGACCAGCTGGTCCGGGGCGGCGGCCGCGCCGGTGAGCAGGACCGCCAGCTTGCGGTGGATCTGTTCGATCCGCGCGGGGTCGAACAGATCGGTATTGTACTCGAGCTCGCCGACCAGGCCGCGCCCGTCCTGCCGCATCATCAGGGTCAGATCGAACTTGGCCGGCTCGAACACCGGCGCCACCGGCTGCACGGTCACCCCGGCGAGCTCGAGCCCCGCCGTGACCGGCGGCGGCATGCGGAACATCACCTGGAACAGCGGGGTCCGGCTCGGATCGCGCACCGGCGCGATCTCCTCGACGATGCGATCGAACGGCACCGCCTGGTTCGCGTGGGACGCGAGCACCTCGTCGCGCACGCCGGCGACCACATCGAGGAACGACGCTCGGTCGTCCAGCTCGAGCCGGAGCGGCAGTGCGTTCACGAAGAACCCGACGACCTGCTCGAGATCCGGGTGCAGCCGGCCCGCCGCGTCGGTGCCGATGATGATCTCGCGGTCGCCCGACAGCCGGTGCAGGACCACCTGAAAGCCCGCCAGCAGGGTCATGAACAACGTCGCTCCGACCCGGGCGCCGACGGCGACCAGCGCCGCGGTGAGCTCGTCCGACAGCTGGAAGCTCAGGCGGCTGCCGCGATAGCTCTGGATCGCGGGGCGCGGGCGGTCGGTCGACAGCGCCAGCTGCGGCAGGGGCGCCGCGAACCGCCGGCGCCAGTAGGCCAGCGAATCGGCGAGCGCCGCGTCGGTCAGCGCGCGCCGCTCCCAGACCGCGAAGTCGACGTAGCGGATCGCCGGATCGGGCAGCGGCGTCGCCGTCGTCGTCGTCGTTGTCGTTGTCGTCGGTCGGGCGACGGCCTGGTTCCAGATCCGCTCGAAGTCCCGCATCAGCAGGCCCCACGACCAGCCGTCGATCCACATGTGGTGGGTCGCGAGCCCCAGGATGACCTCGTCGCCGACCGTGCGCAGCAGCGCGGCGCGCAGCGGCCGCTCGGCGAACAGATCGAACCGCTCGGCGCCGAGCTGCCGCAGGTGGCGGGCGGCCTGGTCGTCGCCGTCGGCCTGGCCCCGCAGATCGATCTCCGCGACCCGCACGACGGCGGGTGGATCGATCACCTGGACGACCTCGTCGCCGTCGCGCCGGAGCCGGGTGCGCAGCACCTCGTGCCGGCGGCTCAGCTCGGTCACGCAGCGCTCCAGCAACCCGCGGTCGACCCGCCCGGTGAGCCGCAGGGTCATGGCCATGTTGTAGGCGCCCGTGTCCAGGTCGAGATCGTGGAGGAACACCATCCGCTGCTGGGCCAGGGTGAGCGGATAGTGATCGCGATCCTCGACCCGGCGGATCGCCGGCAGGGCCGCGGTCCTGGCCGCCGCCGACTCGATCTTGTGGGCCAGCTCGGCGATGGTGGGCGCCTCGAGCAAGGCGCGCAACGCGAGCTCCACGCCGAGCTCGGTCCGGATCCGGGCGGCGAGCTGAACCAGCAGCAGCGAGTGCCCGCCGCGGTGAAAGAAGCTGTCGTGGATGCCCAGGGTCTCGGCCTCCACGTTCAGCACCTCGGCCCACAGCCGACGCACGCTGGTCTCGGTGGCGGTCCGCGGCGCTTCCCTCGCGGGCGCCGCGTACGAGGCGGGATCCGGCAGCGCGCGGCGGTCGATCTTGCCGCTCGCGAGTCGTGGCAGGTCGGTCAGCGGGATGATGAGCGCCGGGATCATGACCGCGGGGATCAAGCTGGCCAGCGCCGCTCGCAGGCCGGCCTCGTCGACGCGTGGCGCGTCGCCCCCCGCGTCACGGGCAACGTCGACCGGGTCGCCGCCGACGCGCGGCACCACGTACGCGACCAGGCAGACCTCGCCGTTCGCCGGTTGCCAGGGCACGACGGTCGCGGCCGCCACGCCGGGCTGATTGGCGAGGATCCCGGCGACTTCTGCCGGCTGGACCCGGACGCCGTGGATCTTGATCTCGTCGTCCAGCCGGCCGGCGATGATCAGGGTGCCATCCGGATCGCGCTTGCCGCGGTCGCCTGTGAAGTAGACGAGGTCGGTGGGATCGTCGCGGAACGGATTGGGCCGAAATCGCCTGGCCTCCTCGGGCGAAGCGTTGATGTACCCGAGGGTGGAGTACGGCGTGCGGATGACGATCTCGCCCATCTCGCGCGGTCCACACGGCCGGCCCCCAGGGCCGAGGATCAGGATCTGGGTGTCGGAGATCGGGCGGCCGATCGGCTGGACCCAGGAGTCGGGCTGCGCGGGCACCTCGAAGTAGGATTTCAGGATCGTGGTCTCGGTCGGCCCGTACAGGTTGAACACGCGAGCGCCGGTGGCCGAGAACTTGGTCCGCCAGGCGTCGACCAGCGAGCCGAGCAGCGGCTCGCCGGCCAGGCCGACGATGCGAACCGTGGCAAATCCGGTCGGCGGCGCGTCCGCCAGCCTCATCCAGGACGACAGCACGCTGGGGACGGTCTGGACCACGGTGATCGCCTGGTGCTCGAACCAGCGCAGCAGCGCGGCGCCTCGCTCGTAGGGTCGATCCTCGGGCAGGTACAAGCTGGCCCCCGAGGTCAGGGTCAAAAATAGATTATTGAGCATCCCGTCGAACGACAGGTTGGCGAGCTGCACGACGCGGTCGTCCGGCGCGATCCCGAACTGGCGCGCCTCCCACTGGGCGAAGTGGCTCAGCCCGCGATGCCACCCCAGGATGCCCTTGGGGGTCCCCGTGGTGCCGGACGTGAAGAAGATGTACGCCGGCGCGTCATCGGGCGGCGTCGTCGAGGACGGCGCGGGCGCCGGTGGCAAGTCGGCGACCTGGCACGTCACCGGGTCCACCCGGTAGGACGCGGCCACGTTCGGCTCCAGCTCGCCGACCTGGCTCGGCACGCACACCAGCTGGGCGCGCGCCCGTGCCTCGCGCAGCATGACGGCCTTGCGCCCGACCGGCAGGCTCTCGTCCACCGGCAGCACCACCGCGCCCGCGCGCAGGATGCCGAGGAACGCGGTGACGAACGAGATGCTCTTGCCGCCCACCAGGGCGATCACATCCCCCGGCCCGAACGCCGCGCGCTCGAGCTGGGCGGCCAGCCGGCGCGACCGGTCGGTCAGCTCGCCGTAGGAGCAGCGACCGCGCGGATCGACCAGCGCGGGATGGTCCGGGTTGCGCGCCGCGGCGGCGTCGATCAGGTCCAGCACGGTCGGCAGCGAGCGCACCACCGTGGGCTCTGAGAACGGATTGGCCGGGCGGGGAGGATTGGTTGTAGACATGGTTCTTGGTGCTGCGAGGAAGGCGATCGGAGGACGGCGCTCGTGAGATTGGCTGGCTCACGCCAGCGCGGCCCCCGTGTCGGGCTGCGTCGCGGTGAAGCTGAAGATCTCGCCGAACGTCGGCAGCACATCGGGCAACACCCCGAGCTCGAGCCTCAGCTGGGACTCCGCGATCCTCGCCGCCCAGCTCGAACCGGCCGTCGGCCAGTGGATCTCGATCGTGTTGAGCCCGGCCCGCAGCGCCGACGGTTCGACGCGGAACGACGACTGCGTCCAGCGGTCCTCCGGCGCGGCCGAGAACACCTGACGGCCGTTGAGGGTCACGACGAGCCCGTTGTCCCCGCGGTCGGCTCCGCGGTCGGCTCCGCGGTCGGCTCGGTGGCCGCTCGGCAGCCGCCAGGTGAGCGAGAACGTCGTGTCGCCCGGCGCGCTGCGCACCAGATAGAACACCGAGGTCGTCGCGTGGGACTGGAGGAACGCCCGCGGCGGGCCAAACGTGAAGCTGCGCGCCTCGCGATAGCTGCGCGCCCGGCTCGACGGCTCCATCAGGTCGACGCGACCCGCCAGGCCGTGCTCGTGCGCCAGCATGTCCTCGAGTTGCCTGGCGCCGCTGGCGGCCCCGTGGTCCTTGAGGGCGCCGATCACTGACTGCCACAGCGTGAAGCCGGCCAGCTTCTGGAACCCCCGGGGATCCGGGTTGAGCAGGTAGCGCGCGATCATCGGATCCGCCATCGCCGTCTCGAACGAGCGGCACATCCAGTGCGGGGCCTTGCGGGCGTGGAAGTCGACGCAGGCGACCATCACGTCCGCGACCTCCGGCCAGGTGGTCAACGCCTTCTTGCACCAGTACGAGATGAGCTCGGGGCCCTGGCCGTAGTGCGCGTTGTGAATCGCGGCGAGGAACTCCGCGATCGACGCGCTCCTTGGCGTCAGCCCGACGTCCCGGGCCGGCACCGAGCCCGGAACCGCGGCGGGCGCGAGGTCGAGCCACGGGCTCACGGCGCGGGCGGTCGCCGCCATCGCGAGCGAGATGCCCTCGAAGCTGAGGTGGCAGTAGTCGAGGAAAAATCTGCGACCCGGCAGCTCGTCGGGAGCGTGGGCCTGGAACACGCGCGGCAGGTCGATCACCGCGAACCCGTGACGGTTCGAACGCTCGCGGAGCGCGTCCTGCACGAAGCTGGCGCAGCGCGGCGAATGGAACGCCACGGTGCCCACCGGCGCGTCGCGCGCCGCCTCCAGCGCGGCGCGGGCCTGGTCGAGCGCACCGCGGCGCAGGTGGACCTCCGCGCGCAGCGTCTGGCTCACCGCGCTGGTCCCAGCGTCCAGGCCGATCATCGTGGTCGCCAGCTGCTCGACCCGGTCGAGGTCGCCCTCGTCGAGCGCGCGCTGGGCCTGGTGATGGGCCACCATCCAGGCGCCGTGGCGATCCTCGGGCAGGACGGGGACCTGGTTGGCAGCCTCGTTGCGCCACTCCTTGAGGTTGAACTCGGGGACGATCACGGCGACTTTGGCGCCGATCGCGCTGGCGACCTGCTCGAGCCGATCGATCGCGGCCACCGCGCCGTCGCGAATCGCCGCACGGTAGATCTGCTGCACGTACCCGGGGTAACCGTTGGTGGCAAACGCGGCGACGAGCCGCTCGAGCTCGAGCGGCGTCCGGGGTAGGTTGTGCCAGTTATTCCCGGCGAACAGGACGATGACATCCGGTGCCAGCGCGCGCAGGGCGGCGAAGATCGGCGTCAGCTCGGTGGCGGTGATGTCGATCCGCGCCAGATCGATCACCTCGATCTCGTCGGCGCCCTGCGGTCCGGCGGCGACCGAGAGCATCTTGGCCAGAACCTTGGCCGGCGTCACCACCGGGTCGTAGAGGAAGCCGCGCGCGACCGACTCGCCGATCAGCACCACGCGCTTGCGGGTCTTGGCGACCGAGAGCTCCGGGAGGTCGGCCCAGCACCGCCATTCGGCGGATAGCTCGGGCCTGCGGACGTAGACTTGGGTGCCGTCGGCGCGGGTGTCCGGCTGCCAGATCCCGAACGGCGACAGTCCCTCCGGCGGGCTGTGCGACTGGCTCTGTGACCGGCCGCCGGCCTGCGTGGGCGGCGCGGCCATCAGGCCGAGCTTCTGCATGAGCCCGAGCACGCGCGCGCCCTGATCGGAGGCGAGCAGCTGGCTCAGACGGCGAGTGAGGCTCGAGAGTTGGTCCAGTGGTCTTTGCATGATTCCTCAGAACAGCGTGTAAACGATGTCGCTGATCGCGCGGGCGGACTGCCCGGTACTCCGGTACCAGCCCGTCCATGCGCCGGGGACCCCAGCACGATCGATGACGAAATCCTCCAGCACGAGGAAGTCGATGTCCGACCGAAGGAAGCACAGCAGCGCGTCCATCGGGCTGCACACGATCGGCTCGCCCCGCAGGTTGAACGAGGTGTTCAGCAGGATCGGACAACCGGTGCGGCGCCCGAACTCGCTGATCAGCGCGTGGAACCGCGGGCTGACCTTGGCGTCGACGGTCTGGACCCGCGCCGAGCCATCGACGTGCGTGATCGCGGGCAACCGGATCGCCGACTTGACCTGGCAGGTCTCGAGCATGAACGGCGACGGATGATCGAGATCGAAGTGGGCGGACGCCGCCTCGGCCAGGACCGCCGGGGCGAACGGCCGAAACGCCTCCCGCATCTTGACCAGGGCATTGATCCGATCACGCATCTCGTCCCGCCGGGGGTCGGCGATGATCGAGCGCGCGCCGAGCGCCCGGGGACCGAACTCCATGCCGCCGTGAAACCAGCCGATCACCTTGCCGTCGGCCAGCCGATCGGCAACCGTCGCCAGCAGCTCGCGTTCGCGCCCGCGAAAATCGGCGAACGCCAGCGGCGTCGCTTCCAGCAGCGCAGCGACCTCGTTCGAGCTGTAGCGGGGCCCGAGATACACGTGTTCGAGCCGCCCGACCTCGGGCCGCTGCCCGCTGCGCGTGATGTGCGCCATCGCGGCGGCGCCCAGCGCGCCCCCCGCGTCGCCGGCGGCCGGCTGCACGAACAGGCGGTCGAACGGACCGTCGCGCAGGACCGCGGCGTTCGCGACGCAGTTGAGCGCCACGCCGCCGGCCATGCACAGGTTCTGGCTGGGAACGATGCGGTGGAGATGATTCGCCAGCTGCAGCAGCAGCTTCTCCAGCAGGACTTGCAGGCTGCGCGCCACGTCCTTGGCGAACTGCGGGATCTCCGATTCGGCGGCCCGCGGCGGCGCGCCCAGCAGATCACACAGCGCCTCGGAGTACATTCGACGGCCGCGCATGAAGTCGAAGTATTCGGGGTTCAGCCGGAACTTCCCGTTGGGCAATGACTCGACCAGCTGCATCAGCTTGTCGAGGTAGATCGGCTGGCCGTACGGCGCCAGGCCCATGACCTTGTACTCCGCGTCGTTGACCTCGAAGCCCAGGTAAGACGTGATCGTGCTGTAGAGCAACCCGAGCGAGTCCGGAAATCGCACCTCGTCCAGGATCTCGAGCGAGCTGCCGGACGCACGCCCGAGCGAGGTCGTCGCCCACTCGCCGACCGCGTCCACGACCAGGATCGCCGCATCGTCGAACCCGGAGAAGCAGAAGCTGCTCGCCGCGTGCGACAGGTGATGCGGCACGAGCTGGATCTCCCCCTCGAAGCCCAGGAGCTCGCGGATCTCGCGCTCGGCGCGGGCGGGGTCGAGTCGAAACAGCGCCTCGGGCGCCAGCGATGGCAGCTGGGGTAGCCCCATCCACAGCTGGCGGTCCAGCTTGACGACGGGATCCTCGTAGTAGGCCACGCAGTCGACGTCGGCGATGGTGATGCCGCCCTGCTCCAGGCAATACCCGAACGCTGCGCGCGGGATGGTCGGGTCGTGCTTGATCCGGGAGAATCGCTCCTCCTGGACCGCCGCGACCAGCTTGCCGTCGCGTAGCAAGCAGCAGGCCGCATCGTGAAAGTGTGCCGAAATGCCGATGATGTTCAGACTCATGCGTTGGTCATTCCTTGCTCACGTCGGTCCTTGTCGGTGACCTCATCCGGCGTCTGCGGCGTCTGCGGCGTTGCGGCGTTGTCCAAGGCGCCAAGCCTCGACGCGCGCGCGCAGCCGCGCCAGCCGGGCCCAGGCGACCCGCGCCCACGGCACCCGCTGCTCCAGAAACGCATCCATCAGGAACAGCGCCCGCGGCAGGGCCGGGACGCCGGTGGTGCCATGCACGACGGCCGCGCCATACCGCCGGTTCCACACGTTCACGTTGATGCTGGGCTCGAGCGCGCGCACCCAGTGCCACCAGTACTGGGGGATGAACAGGATGTCCCCCGGCTCGAGCAGCGTCTGCAGCGGGCGCGCCTGGGCGAACCTCGCGTATTCAGGGTTAGGCTCGAACACGCGCACGGGCGAGTAGCCGAACGATTGTGGATACAGGTTGCGGTAGCTCGCCGGCGAGGCCAGGACGAACAGCTTCCGGCCGTAGATCTGGACGTTGAGGTTGTCGACGTTCGCGTCGTGGTGGAAGCTGGACTGGTTACCCCGGGGCGAGATCCACAGGTTCTGCGAGACCGCTGGACCGTCGAAGAATTGCGGAAAGAACCGATTCTCGAGGAACTCCTGCTCGAGCTCCGGAATGAACGACAGGAAGTCGTGCCCGCGCAGGCGATATTCGAGCGAGTTCGCCAGCACGGAGTCGATCAGCTCCGCCATCGAGATCTGGAGCCGGCGGCGGAGCTGCGGGTTCGGCTCTTTGGTCTCCACCCAGATCCGGTGCGTGCCGAACCGCGCCTTCAAGCTCTCGGGGGTCCAGCGCTCGCGCCAGCTTTGCGCGCCGCCGGCGATGACGACCGGACGCCCGAGCCGCAGGTAGTCGCGGAGCTCGTCCCACGCGAGGTCTCGGCGGCGATCGATCTCGTCGTATGCGCTAGGCGCGTCCATGGTCATATTCGCACTCGCGGCCGGGAATGGGGCGAACCAGAACAGGGGTTCGAGGTTGTCGCGGAAGTCGTCGTCGTGGAAGTCGTCAGTGATGGCCAGCGGCCGCGGTGGTCTCCTGCAGCCGGTGCAGGTGCACGAGGCTGGCCAGGACCGAGTCGGGATCCACGCCGAAATCGATGAGACAGGCGATCTCGTCGACCCCGGCCTCGCGGAACCGCTCGACGGTCTCGCGGCACGACTCGGAGGTTCCCATCAAGGCAGCTGTCTGGAAGTAGCGCTCGAACGTGAGATCGAGCAACTCTTCCAGCATATCCGGGGGAATGTCGTGCGCGGGCACCTTGTGGCCGCCGCTGATGGCTCCACCACCACTGGCCGCGCGGGTCTCGAGCGCGACCGCAGCGCGGAGATACTCGCGAAACGGCTGATATACCTCCGCGCGGACTCGCTCCAGATCCTCGCCGAGGAAGGTGTGCAGCATCAACGTCACGACGCCTGGACCGGCGTGGCCGTGGGCGGCGCGCGCGGCGCGGTAGGTCTCGATCTTGCTCCGCAACGCGGCCAGGTCTTGACCGATCATATGGGTCAGGACATTGGCGCCGATCTCGCCCGCTGCCGCGAACGTCTCCGGGTTTCCAGAGGACGTGACCCAGAACGGCAGCGCGGCCTGAAACGGTCTCGGCCGGAGCGCGATGTCCACCTGTTTGCCATAGCTATTCGTCCGCACCACCGGGTCGCCCCGCCACAGTCGCTGCACGAGATCGATCTGCTCGAACATGATCGAGCGGCGGTTGGCGTAGCGGTCCGGAAAGAAGATAAAGTCGTTCACGTTCCAGCCCGAACCGAAGGAGATCGCGACTCGACCACTCGACAGGTTGTCGACGACTGACCAGTCCTCTGCGATCCGAACCGGATCGTGCAGCGGAGCGATCAGGCTCCCCGCGCGAATCTGGACACGCCGCGTGATCACGGCGAGCGCGGCGCCGAGCAGAGACGGATTGGGAAAGATTCCACCGAAGTCGTCGAAGTGACGCTCCGGTGTCCATACCGCGGCAAAGCCATGGTCATCCGCGAACCGGGCCGCCTCGAGTACCAGCCGATATCGATCCCGTCCGGAGGCGCAATGGCCACCGAAGAACATCAATCCGTACTTCATTGGTCTACTGCTTACGCGCGCACGCGCTCCCGGAGCGAAATCGTGAGCCAACCTGCCGGCCTGTGCCCGCGCACCCTGTAGGTGATTCGAACGAAGATGGCATGTTGAATAACACTCGGGCTGTTTGCCCCGACGGGTAATAGTAATTCTCATGTTTGGTTATCGTTCGCAAGCAGCCCCTCGGTGAGAGCGTCCGAATGAAGGCAGATGGCTAATGAGGGTATCCTCATGATATGCCAACTTCGCCCACTCCCGAGATGGTCAGTGCCGATACGAGCTTCGTCAGTGTGCTCGGCGGGTATCCGAACCCGGTGAGCGCTCCAGCCCCGCCACATCGGGCGCGCGGGGCGAGTCCGTCAGACCAGCTCGTAGCTCGCGTCGGCGGCGATGTACGTGACGTAGCGGAAGTCGCGGATCGCCTGGATCTGGCCGGCGTCCCACGTCATCAGGATGAAGTAGCTCGGCACGGTGGCCTCGCCGGGGAATGCCGCCAGCACCAGCTCGCCGTCGAGCCGGGCGACCGCCACCCGGACCGCCGCCTTCTCGTAGCGCGAGAAGTACGCACCGACCGCCTTGCCGCGGCGCTGCGACTTCGAGACCAGATCGAGCCGGCAGTCCTCGCCGACCAGCGCACGCACGCCGTCCCAGTCGCGCATGTTGAACAGCGCCGCGTAGCGATCGAGCTCGGCGCGGCGATCGTCGTGCAGCGCGCCGGCAGTGGGATCGGCCTCGGCTTCAGCCTCGGCGAGCCGGGTGCGGCCGCGGGCGAGCGCAGCCTTCACCGCGGGCACCGTGGCGGCCATCGTCTCGGCGGTGTCCTCGAGCGAGTGGCCGAGCACGTCCTTCAGGATCACCGCGCTGCGCTGCGCGATCGGCAGCGCGATGAACCGCGACAGCGCCGCGCGCAACGCCGCGGGGTCAGCGCGGTCCTCGTAGCCGACCACGTCGTCGAGGTCGTCGCGCGCGTCGGTCAGCTTGTGGCCGTGGCTCTTCAGGAAGTCGAGCGCGGTGTTGTGCGCGATCCGGAACAGCCACGGGCGCAGCGGCGGCACGTCGGCCGACTGGCTGAGCGCATAGAGCGCCTTGGCGAGCGTGTCCTGGACGATATCCTCGCCCTCGATCACCGAGCCGGTGAGCCGCGCGCAGTAGCGGTGGAGCTGCGGGCGAATGTCGTCGACCATCGCGAGCAGCTGCTCGCGCGCCTGGGCGAACGCCGCGGGTGCCGGTTCCATCGCGTCAGCTTACGTGATCGGCCCCGCCGGGGCTCACCGCGGCTTGCCGATCGCGCGCATCCGGTTGTTCTTCGGGTTGTGCTCGACCTCGGCGAGCCCGAGCGCCTCGAGCACCGGCGGCACGTACATCCCGAACCGGCCGCGCAGGCCGTTCTTGAGCCCGTACCAGCCCTTGACCGGGTTGCCGGCGGCGCGGCCCCACGCCTCGACGGTATCGGGCGCGGCCGGCTTCTGCTCGTCGGCGCTACCGAGCAGCATCCAGTCGCCGTGCCTGGCGAGCATGGCGTGCAGGTCGGCGATGCAGCGGTCGTGGTAGCGCAGCTCGGTCTTGCCGACCCGGACGACCAGCGCAGGCGGCCCGGCGGCCGGATCGCGATAGGCCTCGAACTCCGAGCTGCCGGGCGGCGTCTTCAGCTGCCACGGCTGGTCCTTGGTCCCCGCAGCCTGACCTTTGGCGGCGGCGGGCTTGGCAGCGGCGGGCTTGGCAGCGGCGGGCTTGGTGGCGGCAGGCTTGGCGGTGGCAGGCTTGGCGGCGGCAGGCCTGGCAGCGGCGGGCCTGGCAGCAGCGGGCCTGGCGGGCTTGGTCGCCGGCTTGGTCGCGGTCTTGGTCGGCATCTACTTGATCCTCTCGGGCGTCTTCTCGGGCGTCTTCTCGGGCACCTTCTCGGCGCCTTCTAGGTCGTCTTCTCGGCTTCGCGCTTGAGGTCGGCGGCGTAGGTCTCGAACACCGGGCCGAAGTCCGGCAGCGAGCCCTTGATCATCGGCAGCATCATGCCGCTCAGCACCTCGACCATCGAGAACGCGGTCGAGCCGTCGGGGTTCGGGGTCAGCGTGAACGTCCGCACGCCCTTGAACATCGGCGCGAAGCCATCGCTCCACACCATCGAGCGCTCCGGCTCGAGCCTGGTGACCTTGGGCTTGAACGTCCGGCCGGGCGCGGCGGGGACCTCGAGCGCGAGCTTCTCGCCCTGGGCGATCGTCCCGGCGATCCGGCTGACCGTGGAGTTCCAGCGCGGGAAGTCGGCGGCGTTGGTGAGCAGCGCCCAGATCCGCGCCGGCGTCGCGCGGACGTCGATCGACGTGGCGTGCTCGAGGCGGAACGTGGCCGAGGTCTTGGTGGCTTTGGCGGCGGCGGTCGTCATCTCGCCCCGACAACGAGCCAGCCCGCCCGAAAGGCGCGCGGCTCCGGCCAAAACTTTGAACCCCGCAAGATTCCACAGCTTCGCGCGGCATCCGAGGGATGTCGCGGCGGTTCGGCGCGCCTCACGCGCGGCGCGGGCTACGCCAGGTACTTGGCGAGCGGCACGAAGTAGTTGGACGCCCAGCCGGCCGACAGGTGGTCGTGCTGATCGTCGGGGTAGCCGGTGTGATCGAGCGTGAGCTTGGTGCCGCTGCCCTCGCGGGTCAGCGTGAACCGCACGACCGAGTACTGGCCGGCCGGCCACGGCTGGGGCCGCCACGCCTGGACGATGCGCTCGCCGGGCACGAGCTCGACGACGCGGCCCTGGATCGCGCCGCCGAACAGCGAGAACGCGGTGCCTTCGCCGGCGCCGATGCTGGCCGGCGCGCCGCCGGTGGCCTGGGTGAACAGCTCGCCGCTGGTGAGCACGGCATAGACCCGCTCGGGCGCGGCGGGGAGGGTGACTTCTTGATGGATCGTCATCGTTGAATCGTTAAACCATATGGTTTAATATTGCAAGATGCGATCAGCCGCCGCGCGTGACGATCGGCTCGATGATCTGTTCGGCGCGCTCGCCGACCGGACGCGCCGCGGGCTGGTGGCGCGGCTCGCGCGCGCGCCGGCGACGATCAGCGAGCTCGCGGCGCCGTTCGACATGTCGTTCCCGGCGGTGTCGAAGCACATCCGCGTGCTCGAGCGGGCGGGGCTGGTCGTGCGCACGGTCGCGGGCCGCGTTCACACCTGCGCGCTCGACGGCGAGCACCTGCGCGACGCGGCGGCGTGGCTCGATCGCTACCGCGTGTTCTGGGATGACACCCTGGCGGCGCTCGCCGAGTTCGCGGAGGCCTCGAAGTGACCGACGACATCGCGCTGACCGTCCGCCGCGTGATCGGGGCGCCCGCGGCCAAGCTGTTCGAGGCGTGGACCACGCCGGCGCTGCTGCGCACCTGGTGGGGGCCGCGCGACGTGCGCTGCATCGAGGCCGACGTCGATCTGCGGATCGGCGGCGCCTACCGGCTCGGCAACCAGCTGCCCGATGGGCGCGTCCTGTGGATCACCGGGGCGTTCGAGCTGATCGAGCGGCCGCGCAAGCTGGTCTATTCGTGGCAGATCGGCGACGAGCCGGTCTCGCGGGTCACCGTGCGGTTCGAGCCGGTGGAGCCGGATCGCACCGAGGTGACGGTGCACCACGAGCGGATCGCCACGGTCGCCACGCGCGACGACCACGGCGCCGGGTGGGCCGGCTGCCTCGACGGCCTGGCGAGCTGGACGGCGGGCGCGCCGTGACCGGGCCCTGGGCTACTTCGTGTCGGGGGCGAGTTGCTTCTCGATCACGACGACCTGGGCCTCGACGTTCTTGTCGGTGATCTTGGTCTTGGCGTCGTCCTCGAAGTCCTCCTCGGTCGGGACGTCGACGGCCGCCGTGGCGCTGCCACTGCCCGCGGCGGGTGCGGCGCTGCCACTGCCTGCGGCGGGCGCGGCGCTACCGCTGCCCGCCATCGTGCCGCCCGACGGGCCCGGCGGCGGGTTCTCGCTCTTCTTGTTGCAGGCCCCGAGTATGAGCAGGGCGGCGGTGGCGATCGACAGGATCGTGCGATTCATGGCTTCCTCCCGAACGCGCCGTGCAGCGCGGTCATCCGGTCCTCGTGACGCTGGTCCTCGCGGCTCGACGCGACGCCGATCCGGACCACCAGCTTGCCGTTCTCCGACAGCTCGGCGACTTCCTTCATGCGCTGGAGATCGGCGACGCGCTGCGCGTGCAGCGCCAGCTCGGACTGGGTGTCGGGATCGGCGAGGAACGCCGCCTCCCACTTGGCGCGCAGCTCGCGCAGCCGGTCCTGGCGGCGCTGCTCGCGGGTGTTGATCTCGTCCTGGACTTGCTGGTCGAACGCGGCCTGGCGCGCCGCGCGATCCTTGGCGAGCGAGCGCTGGCGGTCGGCCCAGTCCTGCTCGGCCTTGAGCCGGGCCGCGTCGGCGAGCCGCCTGGCCTCGAGCGCGGCGTCGTAATCGGCGACCTCGTAGTTGCCGACGAACAGCTCGCGCCGGCCGGCGCGCAGCGACAGCATGCCCGACGTCGCCCTCGGCGGCACCGCGACGACGATCTCGTCGGGGCCGACCCGCGCGCCGTTGATCTGGCTGCCGTTCCACAGCACCGCGGTGTCGTCGGGGAAGTTGCGGCCGTGGATCACGATCCGGCTACCGATCCTGCCCCGGGGCGGCCAGTAGCTGCTGATCATCGGGCGATCGATCGTCCACTCGTGGTGGTGCTCGATCGACGACAGCGTCCCCCCCGCTGGCGGCGGCGGTGGCACCGCGCCGGCGATGATCCAGTCGCCGTCGATCAGGACGAATGCACCGTCGCGCTGCTCCCAGCGCGCCTCGCGCCACTGCTTGCCGGCGCGCTCGCGCTCCCAGTGACCGTCGATCCATGCCCAGTTGCCGTTGCGCCAGTCCCAGCGGCCGCGGACGAACACGAACCCGGCGCGGGCGGCGATCCGCTCCTCGCGCAGCGGCGGCGGGGCCGCGTGCGGCCGGCCGTCATTCATGGGCGGCGGCGGGCCAGGCAGCGGCGGGGGCGGCATGGCGGCGCCGCCCTCGATCCAGCCGCCCTCGAAGAACGACCAGTGGTCGCCCTGGCGATCCCAGTGCCCCGGGTTCCAGCGCTTGCCGGCGCGCTCGCGCTCCCAGTGGCCGTCGATCCACTCCCACTTGCCGCGCCAGTCCCAGCGGCCCGCGATCCAGACGAACCCGGCGCGCGCGGCCTGGCGCTCCTCGCGCAGCGGTGGGGGGGCTTCGGTCGGGCCCGCGATGGGCGGCGTCCGGTGGTCGCGTTCGATCGGTGGTGGCGGGGGTGGGTTTCGATGATCCCGGACGATCTGCGCGAGGCTCGTCGTCGCGCTGGCGCCGAGGCCCGCGGCTACGCCGAGGGCGATCAGCCAGCTAGTCACGTGTCGCATGGTGCTCCTTGGGTGAGCGCCGCCGGCGAGTTGCCTCGCAACGTGACCAGCCGCGCAGGTAAATGTTTGTACACAACCTGCGCTCAAGCAACGGGTCGAGCCATCTTGCGCTGGCCTTGTGTACTTGATTTTGACTCAATGTGCGGCGCAGCGCACTGGACAGAATCGAGAATCGCTCGATCCCGCGGCCGCGGTCACAGCGTGATCAGCACGATCGCGTGCGCCGGCACGCTGACCACCGCCGATGGCGCGATCGGGTGCGGCGGCGCGGCCGGGTCGTCGAACACGTCGACCCGGCTCGGCGTGGCGGTGGCGCCGCCGGCGTCGACCCGGGCGGTGCGCGCCGCGGTGCCGCGGTTGACCACGAGCACGCGGACCGGGCCGCCGGCGGCGTGAGATGCGACGACCGCGCCGGTGCCACCGTCGAGCGCGCCGTCGGGGGCGCCCGCGATCGCGAGCCGGTCGGCGCCGGTGCCGATCAGGTCATGCAGCAGCTCGTACGCGTGGTACAGCGGCAGCGGCGAGCCATCGGCGGCGACCGCGGCGTACGGCAGGCCGGGGACGAACGCGTAGAACAGGCTGTGGTGGGCGTGCTCGAGGCCGAGCGCCGCGCCGCGCGCGAGCACCGTGGCGACCAGCAGCGGGGTGTCCATCGTCGTCGGCGCCGGCGCGTTCGTCAGGTCGGGGCCCCACTCCGACAGCGCGAGCTCGATCCCGCGGTAGTGCGTCGAGCCGGCGCGCGCGGTGACGACCTGCTGGATCGCATCGACGATCACCTGCGGATCGTTGGAGTAGGCGTGGAACGACACGAAGTCGATCGGCGCGAACGTGCCGTCGGGCAGCGGGTTGGTGTCGAGCGCGTGCAGCGCGGTGACCGCGGTGGTCGCGTACGCGAAGCTGCCGAGCCCGAACCGCAGCCCGGTGACGTGCGGGTTGGCCGAGCCGGCGCGGTACGCGGCGAGCTGGGTCAGCGCGGTGACCGCGGTCGCGAAGTACGCGTCGAGCGAGCCGGGCGGCTGCTCGAAGCTCGGATCCCACGCGTAGCCGAGCTCGGGCTCGTTCCAGATCTCCCAGTAGCGCGCGTCGCGCGGCGCGGCGCCGGGCGAGCCCTCGACGATGCGGCGGACCGCGCCGACCACCGCGGTGGCGAACACGTTCGGATCGGCGGGCCGCGTGTTCGACACGTGGTTGGTCCACGTCGCGAGGCACGGATCGGCGACGCCGGCCGGCATCCCGGCGCGGACGAACGTGCGGCTGACCCCGAGCGCGCGCGGCATGTGGTCGATGTCGACGAACGGCGTGGCGCCGAACGCCGCCGCGGTGTCGAGCACGCCGCGCACGTAGTCCAGCTTGTAGCGCGCGTCGCTCGCGAGGTCGGTCGGCGTCACCGGCTGTCCGTTGTCGGTGAACCAGTCGCGATCGGTGATCAGCGAGTCGTCGGTGGCGCCGGCGGGTGCCTGGGCCTGCGCGGGCAGCGCCGCGAGCTGGGTCGCACACGATGTAGCGTGGCCGTCGGCGAGCGTCGGCAGCAGCCGCGTGGTCATCTCCCAGCGGCCGAGCCCGACCCGCCACTCGGCGAACCCGATCGCCTTCATGCGATCGATCAGCGTGGTGTTGCCGGCGTAGTTGTACAGCGCACCCGATAGATCGTAGTGACCGAGCAGGGTCGCCGGCAGCGCACCGGCCGGCGGCGCGTCGGGCTGGACCGCGAGCACCCAGTCGGCCGCCGGGGCGATCTGCTGATCGGCGGGCGGCTGGGCGTCGGCTGACGCGTCTCCCGCGCCGCCGCTACCGCACGCGGCAGGCAACGCGGCGAGCACGGCGGCGACGACGGCACATCGAGACATGGCTGCTTCGACAGCAAGCATCATGCCCGGCCGGGGTGTCGCAAAATCCGCCAGCCAGCGCGGCGTCGCGCGTGCGGCTTTCAGGGCCGCACCGGCGCTGGCGTCGGCGCTCAGCGACGGCCGCCGAGGTCGAACCGGCCCGACAGCCCGGCGAACCCGGTGAAGTTGACCTTCTTGTCCTTGATCTCGGTCAGGTCATTGGTCATCGGCGAGTCCTCGCTGACGAACATCGACAGGCTGCCGCCGATCACCGGCGCGATCGCGACGTCCTGGGTGACGCGGTAGTCGGCGCCGATCTGCAGCCGCGCGAGCTCGAGGCCCTGCAGCGACGTCACCTTGCCGTGATCCGGGTCGAGCCACAGGCCCTTCCAGCCGGTGCCGAGGCTGACCCACGGATCGACCGAGGTCGCGGGCCGGAAGTGCCACGCCGCCTGGACGCCGGCGGTCGCACCGAGCACGCCGGTGCTGCTGTCGATCAGGTCGCCGTGCTGGTACTTCGAGAACGTGCCGTACGCGCCGACGCTGAGCTGCGGGATGATCCGGTAGCCGAGGTCGAGCTCGATCGCGCCGCCGGGGCCGGCGACGTCCTCGAGGTTCGCCATGTCGCCGCCGAGCTTGCCGCCACCCTGGGCGTAGCCGGTGGCGATCCCGATCTCGAACGCGTTCTGCACCGCGGGCACCGGGTGGTCAAAGCCGGTCGTCGTGTCGGGCGACTCGGGTTGGGCCAGGGCGAGCGAGGGGACGACCAGCAGCGAGAGAGCAGGGAACAGTTTGATAGCCTTCATGACACGATCACTTCATCTGGAGCGATGGAGACAGGACGTCGTGCGCTCCGTTCGCGACGCTTCGTTGACGCTTCTTGTCCAATCGCTTGAGCAACGCGCGCGCCAAGTGAACAAACGCTTCAGGCAACGCAGGAACGCCGATCGTGTGTCAGTCCGGCGGCCGATTTCTCGGCATGTGACGAGGTCCTGTACAAGCAGCCCGACAGCCAGCGCCAGCGATCTGACGCTGTGCGCCTGTCCCCGGCCAAGCGGCCAGGCAGGACTTGCCAGGCGGCCCAAGCCAGACAGCTGGCGCTCCGCGCGGACTGCGGTATGCCTCGCAGGAGCAAACCTTGCGAAGCAGTGACGTCGCAAGCGGCTGCTTCCGCTGTAGGCTACGCGCCGTCGATCGGCACCGGGGCCAGGTCGGCCCAGGTCGGGCCGGCCTCGACGCCGACGACGAGCGGGACCTCGAGCGCGTAGGCGTGGCGCATGGCGTCGGCCGCGATCTGGGCGGACGCGGCGAGCTCGGCGGCGGCGACCTCGAACACGACCTCGTCGACGACCTGGACCAGCGGCACGGCGGCCAGGCCGGCGCGGCGCAGCGCGCGATCGGCCTCGAGCAGGCCGCGGCGCGACACGTCGGCGACCGAGCCCTCGTGGGTGGCGCGCCGGCCGAGCCGCTCGGCGTACGACAGATCGTGCGGATCGAGCGATGACAGGCCACCGATCGGCCAGTGCCGGCCGGCGAGCGTGATGATGTAGCCGCGCTCGCGGGCGAGCCGGAGCTGCTCGTCCTGGAACGCGCGGACCTGGGCGTAGCGCTGATCGAACCGCGCGATCAGCTGCCTGGCGTCCTGCGCCGAGATCCCGAGCTGGAGCGCCAGCGCGCTCGCGCCCTGCCCGGCGAACGTCGCGAAGTTGACGACCTTGCCGAGCTGGCGCTCGTCGGCGGTGATCGCGTCGATCGGGCGATCGAGCACCGCGGCCGCGGTCAGCAGGTGGATATCGGCGCGCTGGCGCAGCGGCTCGACCAGCGCCGGGTCGCGGGTCAGGTGGGCGAGCACGTAGAGCCCGAGCTGGTGGTAGTCGACCGACATCAGGAGCCGGCCGGGCGGGGCGGTGAACGCGCGCCGGATCCGCTGCATCTCCGGCGTGCGGCCCGGGACCCGGGCGAGGTCGACGCCGGTGTTGACGATGTGGCCGGAGAACGACCGCGCGGGGTGGAACCGCGAGTGGATCCGGCCGTCGGTGTCGATGTAGCGGCGCAGCGCGTGCAGCCAGTTGTCGCGCAACCGGCGCAGCAGCCGCCAGCGCAGCACGAGCGCGACGATCGGGTGGGCGTGCTCGATCTTCTCGAGCGCCTCGACCGACGTGCTCCACCCGGTCTTGGTGTGGCTGGCGATCGGCAGCTCGAGCTCCTCGAACAGCACGCTGCCGAGCTGCTTGGACGAGTTGATGTTGAACGGGTGACCGGCGAGCGCCTCGATCTCGGCGGCGAGCTCGGCCTCGAACACCGCGAACGCGGCCTCGGCGGCGGTGAGCTCGCCGGGATCGACCTGCAGCCCGGTGCGCTCCATGCGGACCAGGGTGTCCGACAGCGCGCGGTAGTCGTCGAGCAGCGCGGGGGCGATCGCGGGCGCCAGCGCGCGCCAGATCGCGAGCGACGCATCGGCGCGCGGGCCGGCGAACGCCGCGGCGCGCTCGGGCGGCAGCGCGGACCACGGCTTGCGCGCCCGGCCGACGCCGCGCACCGCGTCCTCCTCGGGAAGCGCGCGGCCGAGCACGTGCTTGGCGACCAGCACCAGATCGTGCGGCGCCCAGTTGCTGGGCTGGGTGAGGTGCGAGGCGAACGCCGAGTCGCCGACCACGCCGGCGAGCCGGAGCCCGGCGCGCTGCAGCGCGACGGTCGCGCCGACCAGCTCGTGGCCGAGCTTGGCCGCGGTCGCGTCCTCGAGCCAGCCGACCAGCGCCGGCCACGCCGGGCCGCCGCACGCGACGTAGTACGCCTCGCCCGCGCCGGCCGACAGCGCGATGCCGGCGACCGCGTCGTGGAGCGGTGCCGGATCCTCGAGCAGGGCGTGCAGCGCGATCGGGCCGGGGCCGAGCCGGGCGAGCGCGTCGCCGACCGCCGCGGCCGACTCGCAGACCGTGGCGCGCAGCTCGGCGCCGTCGTGCGCCAGCAGCTCTGCGAACCCGAGCTGATCGTAGCGCTCGTTGAGCGGGCCGGCGGCCGGCGGCTGGTAGGCGAGCGCGGCGAGCGGGACCGGCAGCGCGCGGTGGCGGTCGAGCCGGGCGCGCGCCAGCTCGCGGGGCACGTCGTCGCGCGCGGCGCGCAGCGCGTTGCCGAGCCGGCCGGGGATGGCGTCGAGCGCGGCCATCGCGGCCGCGATCGAGCCGTGGGCCTCGATCAGGGTCGTCGCGCCCTTGGCGCCGATGCCCTTGACGCCGGGCAGCGCGTCGTCGTCGCCGACCAGGCCGAGCCACTCGGCGACCTGGGCCGGCGGCACGGTGAACCGCTTCTGCACGATCTCTGGCGTGTAGCGCGCGTCCTTGTTGGCGTCGTACCACCACAGCCGATCGCTCACGAGCTGGGCGAACCGCTTGTCGACCCCGACGACGATCGCGTCGCCGCCGGCGTCGAGCGCGGCCTGGGCGTACGACGCCACGACGTCGAGCTCGCCGGTCGCCTCGACGACGGGGAGCCCGAGCGCGGCGAGCAGACCGGGCAGCGGCGCGAGCTGCTCGGCCAGCAGCGGCGGCCACGTGGCGCGGGCCGGCTCGGCCTCGATCACCGCGACGGCGTGGGCCGGCTGCTTGAACGCCAGCACGCGGTGGATCGCGCGGGCCACCGCGAACAGCGCGTTGACCGGCGCGCCGTCGCGCGCGCGGCGATCGGTCGGCACGACGAGGAAGCCCCGCGCCAGGAGGTTCGTGGCGGACACGACGAGCGTGCGGTCGGACATCGCGGCGCGGCCATCGTAGCGCGGATCATCGTGGATCACCGGCGTGATAGCCCTTGCTGCCGATCGCGCGGGCGGGGCTGTCGTCGGCCTCGGGGAAGAACCGCGAGGTCCGCAGCACCAGGCAGCGCAGGCCCTGGTTGCGCGCGGCGAGCGCGCACAGGTCCTCGGCGGCGACCTTGGTGACCCCGTAGATGTTCTTGGCCACCGGCGCGACGTCCTCGGTGATCCACGCGGCCGGCGCGCCGGGCGGCGGCGACAGCGCGTCGCCGAACGTGCTGGTCGTGCTGGTGTAGATGAAGCCACGGACCCCGGCGCGCACCGCGGCCTCGAGCAGCTGCAGCGTCCCGGTGAGGTTGGTGTCGAGGAAGTCCTGCCGGGTGTGGGTCGCGACGTGCGGCTTGTGCAGGGTCGCGGTGTGCAGCACCGCGGTCACCCCGGCCATGCAGCGGGCCACCACCGCCGGATCGGCGATCGACCCGACGACGTCGGTCGACGGCGCCGCCAGCCGATCGACGCCGCGCACGGTGCGGCCCGCCGCGCGCAAGGTCCGGACCAGCGCCTCCCCGAGGTGGCCGGTCGAACCGGTGACCAGGATGATCTCGGGATCGCGCATCGCGGCGCTTCATATACACCGGTGCCCGGCAGAATGGCCTGGGTTCGCGCACTGCCGATCCAGAACATGCGCAATGCCATCGATCGGACGCTCGCGGATCTATAGGATCTTCGTTACCATCGCGGCGTGACCGACGATCCAACGCATCCACCCGCCGAGCGCAGCGATCGGAGCCCGTGGAACTGGCTGCTGTTGGTTCCGATCGTGATTCCGCTGTTGACGTTTCTGTATAACGACGCCGAGCCGCGGTTGTTTGGATTCCCGCGGTTCTACTGGCTGCAGCTCGCGTTCATCGCGCTCGGCGTGGCGACCACCGTGCTGGTCTACCGGATGACCAAGCGCCCGAAGGCGCGGTCATGACCGAGATCAACTGGACCGAGCTGGTCGTGTTCTCGGTGCTGTTCGTGGTCGTCGCCGGCCTCGGGTTCGTCGCCGCGCGCTGGCGGCGGCCGGAGTCGATGCACCACCTCGACGAGTGGGGGCTCGGCGGCCGCAGCTTCGGCGGCTGGATCACCTGGTTCCTGATCGGCGGCGATCTGTACACCGCGTACACGTTCGTCGCGGTGCCGGCGCTGATGTTCGCGACCGGCGCCGTCGGGTTCTTCGCGCTGCCGTACACGGTGATCACGTACCCGATCGTGTTCCTCGCGCTGATCCGGCTATGGTCGGTGTCGCACCGCCACGGCTTCGTGACCCCGGCCGACTTCGTCCGCGCGCGGTTCGGCTCGCCGACCCTGGCGCTGCTGATCGCGATCACCGGCATCGTCGCCACCATGCCGTACATCGCGCTGCAGCTGGTCGGCATCGAGTCGGTGCTCAAGGCGATGGGGCTCACCGGCGACAGCTTCTGGGCGCGCCACCTGCCGCTGATCATCGCGTTCGGCATCCTCGCGGCCTACACCTATCAATCGGGGCTGCGCGCGCCGGCGCTGATCGCGTTCGTCAAGGACACGCTGATCTACATCGTGATCATCGCCGCGGTGCTGTACATCCCGCATCAGCTCGGCGGCTGGAGCGCGATCTTCGACGCCGCGGACAAGAAGTACACCGCGCAGGGCCGCGGTGGCCTGTTGCTCGCGGACACCGGCCACCTGCAGTACATCACGCTCGCGTTCGGCTCGGCGCTCGCGCTGTTCCTGTATCCGCACTCGGTGACCGGCGTCCTGGCGAGCAAGAACCGCGACGTCATCAAGCGCAACATGGCCGGGCTGCCGGCGTACTCGCTGCTGCTCGGGCTGATCGCGCTGCTCGGCTTCATGGCGATCGCCGCCAAGTCGCACGGCGTCGGACCGATGGTGATCGACGGCAAGCCCGACGGCAACACGATCGTGCCGGTGCTGTTCGACCGGATGTTCCCGTCGTGGTTCGCCGGCATCGCGTTCGCCGCGATCGGGATCGGCGCGCTGGTCCCGGCGGCGATCATGTCGATCGCGGCGGCCAACCTGTTTACCCGCAACATCTATGTCGAGTACCTGGCCGTGGGCGCCACGCCGGCCGACCAGGCCCGGGTCTCGAAGCTGGCGTCGCTGATCGTCAAGGTCGGCGCGCTGCTCGCGATCGTGCTGATCGATCCGCAGTTCTCGATCGACCTGCAGCTGATCGGCGGCATCCTGATCTTGCAGACCTTGCCGGCGGTGGCGCTCGGGCTGTTCACGCGCTGGTTCCACCGCGTTGGCCTGATCGCCGGCTGGATCGCGGGGCTGTCGGCCGGCGTGGTGATGCTGTACTCGATCGACAACCCGGTGACCCACCGCGCGCACTTCGGCAGCTCGGCGTTCCCGCTGTCCAACCTCGGCCTGCCGTGGAAGATGCCGATCTACGCCGGGTTCCTCGCGCTGCTGATCAACCTCGTGGTCGGCATCGTCGGGACGCTGATCGCGCGCGCCGCCAAGATCCCCGACGGCGTCGATGCGACCACCAAGTCGGACTACTTCGCCGACGAGGGCGATCCGCGGATCCAGGCGTAGCGCGGGCCGGCCCGGTTCGCCCGGCGATGTTCCAGCGATGGCTCAGCGAATGGCCTGCGATCCGACGCGCCGGACCTACACCTGCAGCGGGTCACAGCCAGAAGCTTAGAACGCGAGGTTCCAGATGTCGCCTTGCAGGACGGTGACCTTCGGCGTCTGGCGGAGCAGGGTGGTGCCGTCGGTGTCGAACACGTTGAGCGCGCCGCTCTCGACGTCCTGGCCAGCTGTCATGTAGACGTACAGCGTATCGGGGCCGTTCGCCTGGTTGGCCGCGAGGACCGTACTCGCGTTCTGGAACGTCACCTTGCGCTGCAGCCACGATGCGAAGATCCGGTTCTGATCGAGCGTGCTGACCGGGCTGGCGCCGTACAGCGCGCCGTACAGCCGCGCGCCGTCGGTCACCAGGCCGACCGACGTGATGAAGCTGTCGGCGCTGCCCGACCGGTTGAACAGCACCGACGGGGCCGCGGGCGACGCGATGCTCGTGCTCAGGCTGGCGTACGCCGCCGCGCCGTTGTTGTGGTACGCCGACAGGTAGTACCGCGTGCCGTGGAAGTCGAACGCCTTGAGATCCTGGGGCACGTAGCCGGTGAGCTTGGTGCCCTGGAACGTGTAGCTCCGGTTGTCGGGGCTGGTCGCGTAGTTCATCGCAAAGCCGTTGTTGAAGTCGACCCAGTACATATGATACTGGCCACGTTCTCGTTGTTGACGTGGGTGAACGCGCCGTGGCTGATCACCTTGACGTGCGAGCCGAACGTCGCGAAGTTGTCGAGCGACACGGCGACCGAGACCTCGTCGTTCGGCGTGGGGCTGTTGTCCCAGCCGCCGAAGAACACGTTCCACGCGCCGCCGTTGCGCACCGCGCTCGGCGCATAGATATTCTGGTGGCCTGACCCCGCGGGCGGCACCAGGATCGGATTGCGCGCGTCGTAGTTCCAGTTGCGCAGCTTGCCCGGATCGAACGCCTGCGAGCCGACGTTGTGCACGGTCACGCGGTTGGCGCTGCCGTCGTTGCCGGCCCACGCGAACGCGGTGAACGCCGCGTCGAACCCGGCGCGGAACTCGCCCATCTGGAACACGAAGTTGCCCACGCCGTCGTCGCCGAGGTCGCTCGCGCTGACCAGCAGGCCGTTGCAGTGCACCGTGGCCGGGAACGTCAACACGATATCGTCGTTGCGATACGGCGTCTGCATGCCGGTCACGGTGCGGGCGAGTTGCCAGGTGGTGCCGTCCGACCAGTAGATCGAGAACGTCCTGGGGAACCCGAGCGCGCGGCCCGAGAACCGCGGTGACATGCGGAGATAATTGACGTCCTGAAAGCCGGTGTGCCAGAACGCGATCCATTCGGTGTGGGCGCCGGCGGCGTAGAGATTGCTGCTCCACACCGTGCCGGCATTGCCGTCGATCGCGGAGGTCGCGGGCCAGCCGGGCAGCGCCGACGACGCGGTGACCGAGGTCGGTGGGTATTCGGTCGCGTGTGCGGCGCCGCCGAGCAGCGCGATCACCACGCCGGTGACCAGGGCTTGCGAGATCGAAGGTTTCATCGCGCGATAGAACCCTCGGGGCCTGCGATCCGACAACGCTCCGCGGCTCGCCTCCGCCAACCTCCGCCAACATGTGGCAATGAATCGTGATTCAACTCACCCCGACATCGGATGCCGCACGATGCGGCGGTGAGGCGTGAATTGGTCCATCCAGCTTCGGTGCAGAGACAGGTTGCATGATGCATGTAGAGGAATGCTCGCGCGTCGAAGTGTGCGCGGCGAGCAGCGTGCACGCCGCGCGCCTGGCAAGCTGTCCGCCATGCAGACCCGCGTGTATGCGGCCCAGGCCGCCAAGCAGCCCCTCGCACCGTCGACGATCGAGAGCCGCGAGGTCGGCCCGAAGGACGTCGCGATCGACATCCTGTTCTCCGGAATCTGTCACTCCGATATCCACCAGGCGCGCGAGGAATGGGGCAAGGGGATCTTCCCGATGGTGCCCGGCCACGAGATCGTGGGCCGGGTCTCCAAGGTCGGCGCCAGCGTCCAGAAGGTCAAGGTCGGCGACCTCGCCGGCGTCGGCTGCATGGTCGACTCGTGCAAAGAGTGCGACATGTGCCATCGCGATCACGAGCAGTTCTGCGAGCTCGGCAACGCCGCGACGTACAACGGCACCGAGATGGATCGCACGACGCCGACCTACGGCGGCTACTCGCAGCACATCGTGGTGACCGAGCGCTTCGTGCTCAAGGTCCCCGGCACCCTCGATCCCGCGGGCGCGGCGCCGCTGTTGTGCGCCGGGATCACCACGTACTCGCCGCTCCGGCGCTGGAAGTGCCAGACCGGCAGCCGGGTCGGTGTCATCGGGCTCGGTGGCCTGGGCCACATGGCGGTCAAGCTCGCCTCGGCGATGGGCGCCGAGGTCACGATGCTGAGCACGTCGCAGCGCAAGGCCGAGGATGCCAAGCAGCTCGGGGCCCACGACTTCGCGCTCACCACCAACAAGGACGTGTTCAAGAAGCTCGCGAAGCGCTTCGATCTGTTGATCGACACGGTGTCCGCGGCGCACGACTACAATGCCTATCTGCGCCTGCTGCGCCCGTACGGCGCGATGGTCTGCGTCGGCGCGCCGCCCGAGCCGCAGGCGATCGCCGCGTTCGCGCTGATCGGCGGCAGCAAGTGCCTCGCCGGCTCGGCGATCGGCGGGATCGCCGAGACCCAGGAGATGCTCGACTACTGCGCGGCCAAGAACATCGTCGCCGACGTCGAGGTCATCGCCGCCAAGCAGATCAACGAGGCCTACGAGCGCACGATCAAGGGCGACGTCCGCTATCGGTTCTCGATCGACGCGCGCACGTTCGCGGAATAGCCGGCGTGAGGGTAAGTCGCTCCGCGCTCAGCGCGCGGGTAGCGCGCGCAGCCCCAGGCGCTGCAGCGAGAACCCGTTCACGCGATACGCCTTGGCCGACATCTTGAGATAGCGCAGGTAGTCGTCGACGATCTCGGTGCTGGTGACCTTGATCGCCTCGTCGCGCTTCGCCGCCAGGCGGTTCGCCCACTCGATCAGCGCGCGCTCGTAGTGCTCCTTGTGATTGTCGATCTTCACGACCTCGAACACGTAGTCCATGGCCTCGATCATCTCGACCAGCCGCGGCAGCTGGGCCTCGGGCCAGATCCGCGACGTGATGAACGGATCGAGCTGATCCATCATCTCGTACACCGTCGTCTGCAACGACATCATGCCGCCCGGCTTCAGCAGCTCCCGGCAGTGCGTGAAGAACTTGCGGTAGCTCCGGACCCGCTGCTCGCGATTCTCGTCGATGTGCACGAAGTGCTCGAACGCGCCGATCGAGATGATCGCGTCGTATTTCTCCTCCGGCCGATGGTCGTGCCAGTGCGACAGCAGCACGCTCGAGCGCGGCAGGTTCCGCGCCTTCACCAGGTCCGCCTGCTCCTGGCTCAAGGTCAACCCGACGGCGTGCTGGACCCCATGCACGTTGACCAGCCGCTCCATCATCGAGCCCCAGCCACAGCCGATATCGAGCACCCGCGCTGCTCCGATCGCCTTCGCGTTGGTCGCGTGATAGTCGAGCTTGCGGAGCTGGGCCGCGTGCAGCGTGTCATTCGGGCCGTCCCACAGCGGACACGAATACGTCAAGCTCTCGTCGAGCCACAGCTGATAGAAGTCGTTCCCGATATTGTAATGCTGAATCGCCTTGGGGGAGCTAACAACGTCTTCCGGTGACTGGGACATGGGGCGATGGTTTACGGGCTTTATCCGACTGTCAATGACAGCCTCGAAATACACACGTGAGCTGCGCTTGACTGGCCCCCGATAGGGATCGTAGACAGATCCGGGCGGCCGCCCCTTCGGCCGGTGCTCGGCTCGTGGCGGCTAACCAGCCGTGATGTCACGCGTATAAGCGCGCCGCATGGGGACGGGGAGGCCACTCGGCAGATTTCGTGGCACGCGTGATATTCGCGTTGCCTGGGCAGATCTGTGTGGACTTTGCCGCGGCCGATCGAGCCGATCGCAAGGATCCGGTGACGACCGCTCGTTCTCCCAGCGCTGTGCGTCATGCCTCGTGGACCGGCCTCGATCCGACCCGATCGGTCGATCAGGATGACGCATTCGTCACATTCGTGCGGATAGTTCCTGTCAAAATGCCCATGATCGACGTCCGAGCCTCCAGGATTGGTCGCGCCGTACACCATCTCGAGTAAGCTTGCGCGATGTCGGCGAGAGCCACGTTCGCCATTCTCCTCGTGACCGGTTGCGGATTCCAGGCCCAGCCGACCCATCAGGGACTGGGAGACGACGCGCCCGTCATGGTCGATGGCCCAGGCGGTAATGGCGGCGGCGACAGCGGTAGCGGCACCGGCAGCACCAACTTCTGCGTCAGCGACGCGATGGTCACGGCGTGCCTCCCGCAGAAGCCCACGATGTCGATCACGATCAGCGCTCCGACCGCGATCGACACCGACAAGCCCGATTCCTGCGCCGCCGAAACCACCGGCTCGTCGGGCAACTACTGCATCTTCGCAGGCGCCTCGATCACGATCGCCGCGGGCCAGACCCTCAGCGCGCACGGCTCCCGCCCGCTGGTGTTGCTGTCGAGCACCGCGATCACGGTGGCGGGCACGATCGACGTCGCGGGCCACCTCTCCGGCGCCCCGCAGCCGGCGGGCCCGGCCAGCACCACCTGCGCCGGCGCCACCCCGGCCAGCAGCTCGGGCGGCGGCTACGGCGGCAGCCTGGGCTCGCTCGGCGGCGACGGTGGCACCGACTCCGGAGCCCATCTCGGCGGCAAGGCCCCGCCGATCGTTGCCCCGACCACGCTGCGCGGCGGCTGCAACGGCGAGCAGGGCGCCAACAACGGCGGCTCCGCGGGCGGCGGCGGCGGCGGCCTCGCCGTCCTGGCCATGGTCTCGATCGACGTCCAGGGCTCGATCAACGCCTCGGGCGGCGGCGGCGGCGCCGGCGCCGTCAACCCTGGCAACCGCGGCGGCGGTGGTGGCGGCGGCGGCGGCATGATCGTCATCGACGCGCCGGTCGTCTCCGGCGTCCTTGGCAAGATCTTCGCAAACGGCGGCAGCGGCGGCGAGGCCAGTGGCGGCAATATCGGTAACGTCGGCAACGACGCGCCGCTCGATCCCACCGTGGCCGCGCAAGGTGGCGCCGGCGGCAGCTCCGGCGGCGACGGTGGCGTCGGCGCGATCAACAACGCCCAGGGCGGCAACGCCGCCACCTCGGGCGGCACCGGCACCTCCGCGGCCGGCGGTGGCGGCGGCGGCGGTGGCACCGGCATCATCAAGCTCTACAAGGCCGCTGCCCTCCCGGGCATGGTCTCTCCGCCGCCGACCTGATCGGGCGAAACCTGACAGCCCGCTGTCACAGCGGGTGGATAGGTTCTCCCCATCATGAAGCTCTACTACCACCCCATGTCCGGAAACTCGCGCCGCGTGCTGCTCGTGGCCACCCACCTCGACGTGCCGCTCGAGCGCATCGTGGTCGATCTCGCCAAGGGCGAGCAGCGCGAGCCGCCCCACCTCAAGCGCAACCCGAACGGCCGCGTCCCGGTCCTCGAGGACGACGGCTTCGTGCTCTGGGAGTCGCGCGCCATCATGCAGTACCTGGCCGAAAAGACGCCGGGCCAGACCCTGCTCCCGACGGACGCGCGTGGCCGCGCCGAGGTCAGCCGCTGGCTGTTCTGGTGCGCGGGCCACATGGCCCCGGCGAACACGGTCCTGGTGTTCGAGAACTTCGTGAAGCCGCTGACCGGCCGCGGGCAGCCGGATCCCGCCGAGGTCGCGCGGGGCGAGGCGCTCGTCGCGCAGTACGCGCCGATCCTGGATGCCCACCTCGCGGACCGGACGTGGGTCGCGCAGGATCGCGTGACGCTCGCGGACTTGTCCCTGGCCTCGTCGTTCGCGCTCGCCGGTCCGGCGCGGCTACCGATCGGAGACTACGCGAACCTCCGGGCCTGGCTCGGGCGCGTGCAGGAGCTCGATGCGTGGCAGCGCACCGCGCCGCCCGCGCCGCCGCCGGCCGCCCGCGGTTGATCAGCGCTACGGGCAGGCGCCGCCGGAGTCGACCCAGGTCGTGAACGCGACGACGAACGCGTCGTGCGTCAGCGGCGGCGTGGTGCGCTTGCCGCCCGGGCTCCAGCCCCACAGCACGAGCGGGTCGTGCGTGACGTGGTCGAGGAGCATCGCGAGCGTGCGGTGATTGTTGCGCGCGGGATCCTTGAGCTGCTCGCACAAGGCTGTCGTGGTCTTGCCCTCGAACACCATCGGGATCTCGGCCGGCGGCAACCCCCAGTTCGGCGCGCCGGGTGGACCACCGGCGATCCCGATCGCCTCGGAGTTGCGCGTCTGGTGGCACGCCGTGCACGGCACGCCCGCCGCGATCGAGCCGCGCGAGATGTTCATTGCGTGCGGCTTGCCCACGTCGCCCTGGAGCGGCGCGTTGCCCGCAGGGTGGCAGTTCTGGCAGCGCGGCGACTGGAGCACGCGCGCGATCTCGGCGAACGCGCGCTTGCCGGCCTCGCTCGACGACGGCGCGTTGGCGGTGGCGATGGCCGCCGAGCCGGCCGCGAGCGCGAGCACCGCGACGGCCCACTTCACGACGCACCTCCGCGCTCGTTCCACGCGCGCTGCAGCGGCAGCCGGCGCAGCCGGACCTTGGTCAGCGCGTGGACCGCGTTCGCGACCGCCGCGGCGATCGGCGGCAACCCGGGCTCGCCCACGCCCGTTGGATGCTCGTCGCTGTCGATGATCTGCACGACGATCTCGGGCGCCTCGAACATCCGCAGCGCCGGGAAGTCGTTGAAGTTCGACTGCTGGACGACGCCGTCGACGAGCGTGATCTCCTGATCGAGCGCCGCGGACAACCCGTAGATGATCGCGCCTTCCATCTGCGCGCGCACGATGCTCGGGTTGACCGCGATGCCACAGTCGACGACGCAGTAGACCTTGCGGACCTTGATCCGGTTGTCGACGATCTCGACCTCGGCGACCTCGGCGACCTCGGTGTCGAACGCGTGATGCCGCGCGAGGCCGCGGGCGCGATTGCCGGGCGCCGGCGTGCCCCAGCCGCTCAGCTCGCCGATCGCGTCGAGCACGCGCATCTGGCTCGAGCCCGGCTTGACCATCTGCTTGCGGAACGCGAGCGGATCGGCGTTCGCCGCGCGGGCGAGCTCGTCGATGAAGCTCTCCATCGCGAAGCCGTTGAACGAGTGCCCGACCGAGCGCCACGTCGCGACCGGCAGCTTGGTGCGGACCGGCGTGTAGTCGACCCGGAGGTTCGGGATCAGATAGGGTGTGTCGCGCAGGCCCTCGGTCGCGAATATGTCGGGGAGCGCGTTGGTCGCGAACATCGCGAGCATCGATTCGACGACGACGTGCTTGAGCGGGCCGGGGATGCCGGGGAGAAACGCATCGAAGAACGGCTCGGACGACAGCGCGATCGATTGCGACACGCCGTGCGCGACGAGCGCGGTGACCTTGCCGGCTTCGACCGCGCCCTGCATCGAGGTCGTGTACTGCGGGCGGTAGAACGCCTGCGTCATGTCGCTCTCGCGCGACCAGATCATCTTGACGGTCCTGCCGACGTGCTTCGCGATGTGCGCTGCCTGATACGCGAAGTCTGCGTTGACCCGGCGGCCGAAGCCTCCGCCGGCGAGCGTGGTGTGCACGAGCACGTCGTCGCGCTCGCCGCCGATCACGTCTGCGACGAACGACTGCACGAGCGTCGGGGTCTGGCACGGTGCCCAGACCTCGGCGCGCTTGCCGGTGATCTTGACCGTGCAGTTCTGCGGCTCCAGCGGCGCGTGCGCCAGATACGGCGCCTCGTAGATGGCTTCGATCTTGGTCCTGGCCTCGGCCAGCGCGCGCTCGGCGTTGCCGTCCTCGCGGGTCGGCGCGCCGTCCTGCTTGTAGCTGCGCATCGCGACGCGGAGCTGCTCGGTGTCGAGCCCGACCGTGTCGCCGTGCGACCACGTGACCTCGACGTCGCGCGCCGCGGCGAGCGCTTGCCAGTACTTGTTGGCGACGATCGCGACGCCGCCGGGGAACGCGAATACGTCGATCACCCCGGGGCGCTGCTTGGCGGCCTCTGCCTTGACCGAGGTCGCGGCTGCGCCGAACCGCGGGCCGTGGATCACGTACGCGTGCACGAGATCCGGAACCTGAACGTCGGTGCCGAACACGGCCGAGCCATCGACCTTTGCGCGCAGGTCGACGCGGCGATCGGTCTTGCCGATCGCGGTGAACTCCGACCGCTTGTTGAGCCGCGGCTTGTCGGGGACGTCGCGCCGCGCGGCTTGCCTGGTGAGCTCGCCGTATCCGAGCTCCCGCTTGGTCCCGGCGTGGGTGACCACGCCGGCGGCGACGGTGCAATCGCGCGCGGCGACGCCCCACGTTGCGGCCGCGGCGCCGATCAGCATCTCGCGGGCGGCGGCCGCGGCGGTCCGGATCGCGTCGAACGCCTCCTTCGTGCTGGTCGAGCCGCCGGTCTGGTGCATGTTGTAGCTGGTGCGGTACTCGGGGTGCGAATCGGCGAGGTGGACGTCGATGTGCTCGATCGGCACCGCGAGCTCGTCGGCCGCCAGCGTTGCGAACCCGGTGGTCACACCCTGGCCGATCTCGGCCTTGTTGACCGCGACCGCGATCCGGCCGTCGGGCATGACGGTGATGTACATGTTTGCGGCCAGCTCGCCGGCCTGATCGGCGTGACGGACGCGGGCCGCGGTTCCGGTTCCGCCGCAGCCGACGACGGCGAGCGACAGCACGCCACCGAGACCGGCGAGGAAGCCGCGGCGACTCAGCTCGGTGGTCCGCTCGGTCATTTCGCGTCTCCGATCGCCTTGGCCGCGCGATGGATCGCGAGCCGGATCCGCGGGTAGGTGCCGCAGCGGCACAGGTTCGCCGACATCGCGTCGTCGATCTCGGTATCCGACGGCGCCGGCTTCGCGCGCAGCAGCGCGACCGCGGTCATGATCTGGCCGGACTGGCAGTAGCCGCATTGCGGAACGTTCTCGTCGATCCAGGCCTGCTGCACCGGGTGGAGCGCGCTGGCCGAGGCGAGCCCTTCGATCGTCGTGATCGACTTGCCGTCGACGTCACCGACCGGGGTGACGCACGACCGTCTGGGCTTGCCGTCGACATGGACGGTGCACGCGCCACACAGCGCCTTGCCGCAGCCGTACTTGGTGCCGGTGAGGCCGGCTTCCTCGCGCAGCACCCACAACAGCGGCGTATCGCCGGGGACGTCGGCGAGCGCGATGGATTTTCCATTGACGGTCAGCTTCATGGCGGGCTCCTAGAACGGCGACGCGAGCGGGAACTTCAACATCGCGCCGACCTGCAGCACGTTCTTGTCGGTCATCGCGTCGAAGTACGCGTAGCGGACGTAGATCCCGAACACGCCGGCGGTGAGGTTGAGCCGGGCCGCGACGCCGGCATCGGTGGTGCCGTTCGCGAATCGCAAGGCGGCGCCGCCGTCGATGCCGACGAACTTGTGGCCGAGCTCGACGCCGCCCGTCGCGTAGGTGCCACCGATCCCGAAATCGTAGTAGCCGTCGGCGTAGAACCCGAAGTAATTCGCGTCGTGCAGCCGGGCGAGGCTGAGCTCGCCGCCGACGTAGCCGCCGCGATCGTCGAACGCGACCGTGCCACCGCTCGTCACGCCACCGAGGACGAACCAGCGCGCCTGAGATCCGATCGCGAACGGCGGGTCGTCAGCGCGCGCGGTCCGTGCGGTCAGCGCGCCGGTCAACGCGATCGCCCCGACGACGATCGCGGTACGTGACGAGGTTCGCATGTCCTGAACGTTACAAACGAGAAAACTTCTGTCAACGCGTAACCAGGACGCGTTGACAGTTCATGTCATCTTTGTCACATTCCCGACGATGCCGGTGGCCGTGCGAGACGAGACGCGACGCCAGGCGATCGTCGACGCCGCGCGCGCGTGCTTCCTGCAGTTCGGCTACGCGAAGACCTCGCTCGACGACATCGCCAAGCGCGCGAACATCTCGCGCCCGCTGATCTATCGAAAGTTCCGGAACAAGGAAGCCGTGTTCGGCGCGGTCTACGACGCGACGTTCGACGCGCGCTACCCGGCGGCGGATCGCGTGATGGCCGGCCCGGGGTCGGCGCGTGACAAGCTGTTGCGGGTCTACGAGGCCGTGTGCGTCGACGCATGGGCGCTGCTCGCGGGCACCCCGATGGTCGACGAGTTCTACGAGGCCTGCATGCAGGTGGTCCCGGAGATCGTCGCGAAGCACGAACGCAAGCGGCTCGGCTACACCAAGCAGTTGCTCGGCTCCACCGCGGTCGCCGAGGTCTTCATGCTCGCCGTCGAGGGCCTGATGCTGGACACCCCGACCGTGGCGGTGTTCCATCGCCGCCTGGTCGTGCTGGTGGATCGATTCGCGCCCGCGGCGCGAGCTGGACGCAGTCCCCGCAGGCGCGTCCCGCGTATGTGACCGGTCGCAACGTTTTGCGGCACGGTGGCATGGTGGAATCGGTCGCGACGCGGTTATCATGGGCAATGGTGCTCGATGACGGATCGACGTAGTCGTTTGTCTGGCTCGACGCTGGAGCCGCCAACGTCCCGGGCAATGTCAGGTGCGATGCCGGGGATGCCGGGCAAGCAGACCCGGGTGCAAGCGCTCGATGGCGCGGGTGCGTCGTCGAACTCGTCGTCGAACTCCTCGTCGGGGTCGGTGCCCGTGCAGCGGCGCGGCAGCGCGGACGCCGACGGGAGCGGCGTCCAGGCGGCCGCCGCGTTCGGCACCTCGGGCGCGTCGAGCGCGCTGCCGTTTCAGCGCGAGATCCAGCGGTCGTTCGGCGCCCACGACGTCTCGGGGATCGCCGCCTTCACCGACGATCGCGCGGCGCGCGGCGCGGGTGCCATGGGCGCGCAGGCGTTCGCCACCGGCGAGCGGGTGGCGTTCGCCGGTGCGCCGGATTTGCACACGGTGGCCCACGAGGCGGCACACGTGGTGCAGCAGCGCGCCGGCGTCTCGCTCGAGGGCGGTGTGGGCCAGCGCGGCGACAGCTACGAGCGCGCGGCCGACGCGGTGGCCGACGCGGTGGTGCGCGGCGAGCCGGCTCACGAGCTGCTCGGCGGCGGCGGCGCCGGCAGCAGCAGCGGCGGTGGCGGCTCGCCGGTGCAGCGCAAGGTGCCCGATGATCAGAGGACCAGCGTCGCAGAGCATTACGACTATCTGGTGACTCGCCACGGGCTGGACGGCGACGCCCACATCGATATCCTGACCGAGGCTGACGAGCACAATAACTCCGCCAAGGATGCGATCGCTCACCTCGAAGACGAGCTCAGCCCGACGAGCGTCCTCAAGGCGCTGGTGCGCCAGAAGAAGTTCAAGGAGGTGGTCGACGAGATCAAGCGTGCGCATAACCCGGCCGCCGCGCAGCAGTTCGATATCCAGCCGATCGACGATTACGCCAAGGTCTTGCCGAAGGGCGAGGCGGTTCCGCCGGGCATCCCGTTCGGCCTCGTCGTCGCGGGCAGGTCGACCACCGGCAAGGACGCGGTGATCTATATCCACCAGCACTGGATCGAGCGGTGGGTGCTCGAAGATCAGATCGGCTCGCTGCTCAACACCATCGAGCACGAGGCCACCCACGCCGGGCAGAAGAATTCTTCGGCGACGCCGTTCGCCAATGATACCGACGTCATGGAGCTGGAGGCCTATACCCACGAGATCCTCACCGCCCAGCAGAAGCTGACGAGCCACGATCCCGATCCGCCTACCCAGGCGCAGCTCACCAAGGCGCACCGCGCCGGTAAGGCCCACTTCGACAAGATCGAGGCCGGAAATTCGACGACCAAGGTCCCTGCGGGCTCGCCTGCCGTGGCCACCCAGCGCGCCCGCTGGAACACGGTCGAGCAGATCTATCCGACCTTGCGGACGGCGCTCGGTCAGCGCGACCAGCGGCTGCGCACCTCGTACCACGAAGCGCGACGGTTCCAATCGCTCCTGGCGGAGTACGAGCAGGCGTTGACGAAGCTGGCGATCTTCGAAGGCGACCAGGTCACGCAATACAGCCGGGAGTTCGGGGCCCTGTTCTCCGAGGCGGGCAGGATCTACCTGCGGCTTTTGGCATCGCATCAGGAGATGGACGACGTCGCTCAGGCGCGCCTGACCTCGCAGATGGCGCGCGTCGATGTCATCGACGACGAGTTCGATCGCTACAACCGCTCGGGACCTCGTCGGAGCAAGGCGAAGCGGTCGACGCAAAGCAGCAGCAGCAGCGGAGGCCTGTCGTTGGGCGGCCTTGGCTCGCTGCCTCCGCCGCCCGGCAGCTCCAACAGCTCGTCAACATCGGCGCCCAGCGTGGCGCCGCCGCAACAACAGAGCGGGAGCAGCCTCGTCGGTGCAACGCCGACGACCACGGCCACGCCTACGCCTACGCCTACGCCTACGGCCACGCCTACGGCCACGGCGACGGCCACGCCTACGCCCACGTCGACACCACAGCTGGCTCTGACTCCTCAGGCGCACGACGAAGCAAGCGACGACGAATTCGGTGAGTTCCAGAGCGCGTGACGCTCACGGCGAGCGGAGCGCCACGCGCTACGGGCGCAAGATGAGCGAGCCGAGCGGGAATTTGTCGACGAACCCGGCGTACACGCCCATGATCGACACGATGCCGGCGCTGCGGCAGGCCAGGATCGCCTCGCGCACCGCCATCGGCCGGTCCTGCTGGATCTTCAGCTTCTGCATGGTGGCGTCGTAGGCGTACTGCAGCCCCGAGCGCGTTCCGCGCTCCACAGCGACCGCGTGCGCCGGCAAGTCGACATTGGCTTTACCCCAGAGCTCACCTGATTTGACCGGTAGCCCTCGATACTCTTATTCTTCAGGGCGGCGCCTCGACCTCGCAAAGCCTGCTTTGCGATCCGGTCATCTCAGGCGAGCTCTGAGGTTCCATCGCACCACGCGGGTCGACCTGCAAGCACGCCTGACTCGTCTGAAGTGCGCTCGTTTCTCATTCGCCGGGACCGCCGCGGCAGCCGCGCACAGCGCATCAGCGGCGCACGCGCGCCGGCGCCTCGCTCGCGCGTGGTGTGTCCTGCGCTCGAGGTGGCTCATCAGCAAGCGTCCGGCTGTCGGAGAAAGCCGTCGTGGCGTCGCACATCCATCTCGCGAAGCCGGACAATTCTGGGGAATCGTAGGCCGCGGTGGTGACCTGCCGCAGCGCGTGGCATCTACGATGCATTTTGATCTGCCATGGTCAAACCGTCGGTGTCCGCGAAGCTGAAGTATCGAGCGTTGCGAGACTCCTCACTCACCCCCGAGCCGAGCGGCCAGGCACAGCCTGCGCGACGTGCCGAGCCCGGACTGCACTACGTGATCCAGGCTCACGCCGTGAACCGCCTGCAATACGATCTGCGCCTCGAGCTCGATGGCGTGCTGGTGTCGTGGTCGGTCCTGAAAGGCCCGCTCCTGTCCCCCACCGCGCGCCGGTTCGCGGTGCGCACCGCGGATCATCCGGTCGACGACGCGAGCGTCGAGAACGTGGTTCCAGCCGGCCAGGACGGTGGCGGCACGGTCGTGATCTGGGATCAGGGCCGCTGGCAGCCCGAGGGTGACGCGCGGTCCGCGCTCGTGAATGGCAAGCTGACGTTCACCCTGCACGGCGACAAGCTCACCGGCCGCTGGCAACTGATCAAGATGCGCTCGGATGGCAAGGCCGAGCCCTGGCTGCTGTGCAGGGACGCGGCGGCGAACGACAATCTGGACCTCGTGACCGAGCGACCGGCGAGCGTGTTGTCGGGCCGCCCGCTCGACAAGGGCTTATACGATTCTCAAAGGTTAGGAATCCTCTGAATCCGCCTACATCGGCACGATGGCGGTTTCCGCGCCTTGCCTGGCTGACAGGTCATCGACCACCCGTGCTACGGTAGCCGGGCGTGCGAGTGCATCGACTGCTCCTGAGTTGTTAGGTCACGTCTCGAATTTCGACGACGAGTGGACCTAACCGCGGCCTGCAGAGGCCGCTTGCGGGAGCATTGTCATGCCATCGACCAAGCAGCGTCGACGCGCGAAGCGTCACGCCGAGAGACTTGTTGAAGAAGCGATCGACGCGGCGGCTGCGGACCAGCTGCCGCTCGCCGAGAAACTGATCCAGCGGGCGCTGAGCGCCGGGCCCGCGAACGCACGGTTCTGGCTCGAGTATGCGCGGCTCGCGCGGCAGCGCGGGCTGAACCGGCGGGCCGAGCGTGCGGTGCGCCGGGCGCTCGAGCTGTCACCGGACTACAGCGAGGCCCAGGTGCTGATGCGCGAGCTGGTGCCGCCGCGCGAGGATCCGCCACCCGTGGAGGCGGCGGTGCCCGACGAGGAGGTGATCGCGCTCGAGCGGACGGAGCGCTACGACTGGGCCGCGATCGAGGGCGAGTTGACGGTGCGCGGCCTCGCCCGCGTGCCCGCGCTGCTGACCGCCGACGAATGCGTGGCGTTGCGCGACCTGTACACCGCGGCCGAGCGGTTCGAGCACGAAGTGCGGATCGCCGACGAGCGCGGCCGGCTGGTGTACCGGTTCTTTCGCCGGCCGTTGCCCGAGCTCGTGGTCGCGTTGCGCCGCGAGGTGTACGCGCGGATCGCGCCGATCGCGAACCGGTGGAACGAGCTGGTCGGCGACGCGCGGCGCTGGCCGGCGAGCCACGCGGCGTTCGAGCGGTCCTACCGCGCCGCCGGCCACGGCAGGACCGCACCGATCCTGTTGCACTACGAGCCCGGCGGGTTCAACGGGTTTCATCGCGACGTCCACGGCGCGATCTACTTCCCGCTGCAGCTGGCGGTGAGCCTCGGGCCGGCCGCGCTCGGCGACGGCGGCGAGTTCGCGCTCGTCGACGATCGTCCGGGCAAGCGCAAGCGAGTCCGCACGGTCGCGACCGGGCCGGGCGACGCGGTCATCTTCTGCACGCGCGACCGGCTATGCCCGATCGCCGGGCTGTACGGCCGGCAGCCGGTGATGCACGGGGCGCAGGAGGTGCGCTGCGAGCGCTACGTGGTCGGGATCCCGTTCCACGACTATCAGGGCTAACCCGCGGGGTGACGGTCGAAGAACGCGAAGCTCTCGCGTCCGTCGGCTTCGCGTGCCGCCGGATAGTGGGGCGCGATGCGAAGGTCATCGTCGCGATCGCGGTTGACGTCGAAGGCGAGCTCGTCCGCCGACGTCAAAGGTCATCGTCGCGATCGCGGTTGACGCCGAAGGCGACCCCGTCCGCCGCCGTCATCGGTTTCGCTTGCGCGCCTTGCGGGCGGCCTTGCGCTGGGTCTTCTTCGCCCGCGCTGCGGCCTTGTTGGCGGGGCGCGAGGGTGCGCCGAGCGACGGCAGGCCCATCGACGCGGGCAGCGGCCGCGACTGCATGACGCGCATCCAGGCCTCGACGCCGGCTTGCGAATCCATGTCGAAGCCAGCCTCGCGTCCTCCCATGAAGAGCGACTTCGCCATGCCGAACTGGCTCGTGTCGGACAGCGCGGCCTCGAGCTGCTTCACGGCGTCGCCACCGAGCACGCGAAGGCACGCATCGGCTTGCTTCAACCCAAATTCGCGCTTGAGGAAGCCGTAGAAGGCGCGGGTCTCCTCGATGATCCAGCTCGCCGCCGATGCGTCGATGCTCACCTTGCGCGGGATGATCTCGAACACGATCTCGCGCAGCTCCCTCGGATCGAGCGTCGCGATCGTGGCGCCGAAGTAGTCGGCCGCGAAGTCCATCACGAAGCGACACGACTGGATGTCGGTCAACGCCTTCGCCTCCGGCGAGGCACTGAACCGGTGCACGAGCTCGTCCTCGAGCGGCCCGCGCGCCTCGGGATCGAGCTCGTCCCCGTCCTGCACGAGCTCGGCGAGGTCCGCGAGCACGTCGTACGGCAGCTTGTCATCGGCGCTCTGCGGCTCGTACAGGACGCGTAGCGACACCTCGAGGTCGCCGGCATGGGTCTGTACGGACAGCGTGCGTGCGACGGCCTCGCCGCCGTTCCACGCAGCCAGCAACCCCTGCTCGTCCTCGACCACCTCGGGCAACGCGAGCGCGATGGCCTCGACGATCGTGACGTCCTCGCGCGTCAGCGGTCGCGCGACGAGGTACTCGTCCGCGGCCACCAGCCACGGATACGCTTCCTCGCCGGCGACCTCCCAGTGATGTTCGGCGATCTCCGTTCGCAGGGCTGTGCTCAGCTCGGCACCGCGCTCGAAGTTGAGCATGAGGTGCGGCGGCACCTCCGGCGCTTCTCCACGCTCGATCGCCTCGATCGCCTCGAGGTAGGCCTTGAAGTCATCGACGCCGGAGAACATGATGAACCCCAAGCGCTGTCCCAGCTGCCCGATGACCGACAGCGCCGCGTCCTTCACGCCCAGCTTCTCGATGGTGACCGAGAACAGGCTCTGGTCGCTCGGCACGGTCTTCCATGGCTTCGAGCGAAACAGCTTCGCCGCGGCGTGGAACAACGCGGCGATCGCCTCGGGCCCGAGCGCGGAGGAGAGGTAGGACTGCTCGGTCTCCACGTCCTCGTTCATTCTCTCTCGCATCTCCGCGAGCACGGCGTCGATCTCGGGCGTGGGGGCGCACACGACCTCGAGCCCGTGCCCCGCCCGCAGCACCTCGGCCAGCTCGGACGACGCGACCCGCACGCGCTGTGGCGCATGCGGCTGGCCAATCATGGGGTGCTCGATGGTGCTCCGCAGGCTCTCGGACGCCAGACCGACCAGCTCTCCGGGCTTGCCCGACGTGTGACCGAGCACAGCGCCCTCCGCGCTCATCCAGAACAGCACCTCGGGCCGATACGGCTCGCCTTCGCCGGTGACGTAGGCCGGCATCGAGACCAGTCCACCCACCCACTCGGTGCTCGTTCGCATTGTCTTCGGGATCCGTTTTGGTGATCGCACGACTCGAGATTAGTCACCGGGTGTGACAGCCCGGGAACGACAACAATCCATCGGCGATCCGTGCCTATTGGAAGCATCTGCACCATTTCTGGGACCGATGCTGTGTGATGTCGGTAGATCGCCGTGGCCTCGTGCTCCCGCGATCCGTTCGTCGACCTGCGTGAGCCCAGCGCTGGGCGTATGATCAGCGTCCTGGTAAGGGCTCCGCCGAGCTTCCATATGAAGAACATCATCGGAGGACCCGATGCTCGACGCCGGACTTTCCACCGCCGAGCTGCACGCTGCCGACGCGCGTTCGATCCATCTCTGTACGCGCTCCTCTCGTCGAACGCCGAGCTGTGACCTATCCGCCGGCGAGCGTCGCGTACTGCTGGAACAACGCGGCCGGCAACGGATGCTCTAGACGCCACACGATCGCAACGGGTCTACTGCCTTCGGATCGCGCGTGGTGTACCGGGCCGAGGTACGCGAACGGCGCGCCCTTCTTCGACTGGACGAACAGGTGAATGGACCAGCCACGCGCGCCATGGTCTGCGTAGCGCCGCGCGGTGTCGCTGTCGGCGCTGACGCTGTTCTGCGTCTCCCAGTGGAACTCGTCTCGGCTGATTGCGAAGTCGCGATACCGCGTGGTCGGGGAGAACCCACGATCCGTCTTGTCGAGCGTGACGAACAAGAGCTCTCGGCGCTCGTGGTCCAGGCGCAGCACGCCCTGCTGCTGAGGGGTCTTCTTGGCCTTCGTCCAATAGCCGCACGCCGTGAGGATCTCGCGGCGCATGTAGTGGCGATGAACGACGAGCGGCCAGTCCGCAATGGGCGCGAGCGAGGCAGTCGAGCCGACACGATCGGCGAGGATACCGGTGAGCTCGCGTAGCTCGGCGCACGCCGCAGGACGATCGCGAAGCCAGTCAGCCACGGTTTCTGCCGCCATCAGCCGGCGCGATTCGTGCTCCAGCTG